>NZ_JBXAHO010000013.1:30331-165557 GCF_058795195.1 Pseudomonas sp. GW823-FHT06B06
GCTGGCGATGGCGTCCGTGGGATCGCCATCGCCAGCAAGCCGGCTCCTACAGGTATCGTTAACGTTCGATGATGGCGGTTACCCCCTGGCCGCCTGCGGCGCAGATCGAGATAAGCCCACGCCCCTTCCCCGCCGCATCAAGCAACTTGGCCAGGTTGGCGAGGATGCGACCGCCCGTGGCCGCAAACGGGTGCCCGGCCGCCAGTGAACTGCCTTTGACATTGAGCTTGCTGCGGTCGATGGACCCCAGCGGCGCGTCGAGGCCCAGGCGGGTCTTGCAGTACTCGGGGTCTTCCCAGGCCTTCAAGGTGCAGAGCACTTGCGCGGCGAACGCTTCATGGATTTCGTAGTAATCGAAGTCCTGCAAGGTCAGGCCATTGCGCGCCAGCAACCTTGGCACGGCATACACCGGCGCCATCAACAAGCCCTCGGCGCCATTGACGAAATCCACTGCCGCTGTCTCGCCATCGCGCAGGTAGGCCAGGATCGGCAAGCCACGTGCTTGCGCCCATTCCTCACTGCCTAGCAGCACTAGCGAGGCGCCATCGGTCAGCGGCGTGGAGTTACCGGGAGTCAGGGTGCCTTTTGCGCTTTTTTCGAAAACGGGCTTGAGTGAGGCGAGTTTTTCGAGGGTCAGGTCAGGGCGCAAATTGTTGTCGCGAGTGAGGCCAAGAAACGGCGTCATCAAATCATTTTGCCAACCTTCGGCATAGGACGCGTCAAGATTCTGATGGCTCAGCAGCGTCAGCTGATCCTGCTCTTCGCGAGGAATGTTCCAGGTCTGCGCCATCAACTCGCAATGCTCGCCCATGGACATTCCGGTGCGCGGCTCGCCATTGCGCGGGAACTCCGGGATCAGGTGCCAGGGGCGCAACTGCAGGAAGGGCTTGAGTTTTTCAATGGTCGTGTTGGCCCGATAGGCTTGCAGCAGAATCTTGCGCAACCCGTCGCTGACACTGATCGGCGCGTCCGAGGTGGTATCGACGCCACCGGCAATGGCGCTGTCGATTTGTCCCAAGGCAATTTTGTTAGCCACCAGCAGCGCCGCTTCAAGTCCGGTGCCACAAGCTTGCTGGATGTCGTAGGCCGGAGTAGCGGGCGACAGTCGCGAACCGAGCACGCACTCGCGCGTCAGGGCCATGTCCCGCGGCAACTTGAGGACGGCCCCGGTGACCACTTCGCCAAGGCGCAGGCCATGCAGGTTGTAGCGTTCGATCAGGCCTTCGAGCGTGGCCGTGAGCATGGCCTGGTTACTGGCGGTGGCGTACGGCCCGTTGGATCGAGCGAAGGGTATCCGGTTACCGCCGATAATCGCGACGCGACGCAGCTGAGTCATGAAAAGCTTCCTATTCTGTGAAGGCCATTACCCGCAAGCGTAGGCCTTTTCCAGTGAATCGAACGACTGATTGCCATTCATGGTCCACACTTTGAACCTCATCTGCTGGAGCGCGTTCCATGTCCGACCGCTATATCGACTTCGCCAATTCGTCCATCGGCCATCGACTGGTCGGTGCCATGGGCCTGCCTTCACCGGTACGCCTGGAACGCTGGCAAGCGGGCCGATTGCGCCCTGTCGAAGGCGCTTTGCTGATTGGCGGCGGCCCATTGGCGGAAAAGGTCAGCGCCTTCGCCAACCGCCTGACGGACGCGATCTACACCTACGGCACCGATCCCTCGATGGCGGCCGCGTGGATTCCCGGACACGGCCCGAAACTAAAGGGGGTGGTATTCGATGCCAGTGATCTTGTGCAAACCGACCAGCTCAAGCAACTGCGCGAATTCTTCCAGCCACTGATGAAAAATCTCGACCACAGTGCACACCTGGTGATCCTGGGGCGTGACCCGCGGACCTTGAGCGACCCATTCGCCGCCAGCACCCAGCGCGCCCTCGAAGGTTTCAGTCGCTCGCTGGCCAAGGAACTGCGCAGCGGTGGCACTTTGCAGCTGATCCACGTTGGCGAGGGTGCCGAGGATCAACTGGAAGGACCGCTACGGTTTTTCCTCTCACCGAAAAGCGCCTTCGTGTCCGGGCAAGTGATTGGCCTGCAGGCCTGCGACACCCAGGTGACGGACTGGACGCGGCCGCTGGCCGGGCGCAAGGCGCTGGTCACCGGCGCTGCGCGTGGCATCGGCGCCGCCATCGCCGAAACCCTGGCCCGTGACGGTGCCGAAGTCATCCTGCTCGACGTGCCCCCGGCCAGGACCGATCTCGACGCCCTCGCCGCACGCCTCGGCGGGCGTGGTATCACGCTGGACATCTGCGCCGAGAATGCGGCGACGGAGTTGGTGGAACAGTTGCCCGACGGCATCGACATCGTGGTGCACAACGCCGGCATCACCCGGGACAAAACCCTGGCCAACATGACGCCGGAGTTCTGGGACGCAGTGCTCGCCGTCAACCTCAACGCCCCGCAAGTGCTGACCAAGGCCCTGCTCGATAGCGGCACCCTGCGCGACAATGGCCGGGTGATCCTGCTGGCGTCGATCAGCGGCATCGCGGGCAATCGCGGACAAACCAACTACGCGGCGAGCAAGGCCGGGCTGATTGGCCTGGCACAGGCCTGGGCGCCGCTGTTGCATGGGCGGGGCATCAGCATCAACGCCGTAGCCCCGGGTTTCATCGAAACGCAAATGACCGCGCACATTCCATTCGGCCTGCGCGAAGCCGGGCGACGCATGAGCTCACTGGGCCAGGGTGGCCTGCCGCAAGACGTCGCCGAAGCAGTGGCCTGGCTCGCGCAACCCGGCACGGGCGCATTCACCGGCCAGGCATTGCGTGTCTGCGGGCAAAGCGTTCTGGGGGCCTAGGCATGATCATCGACTGGCACACACTCAACCGCGAACCCAGCCTGCCGGGGCTGTATGTGCAGGCGGCGACGCGGCGCAAAATCACCGGCACCACCCTGCCCCATTCGGGTTTGCGCTGCTGGCTCGATGTCGACCCAAAGCGCCTGGCGGCCTATCGCAAGGTCTGCGGCTTCGCCGACAACAGCCTGCTGCCACCCACCTACCCGCACATCCTTGCATTCGCCTTGCAGATGCAATTGCTCACCGCCCGGGACTTTCCGTTCCCGCTGCTGGGGCTGATTCACCTGAGCAATCGCATCCGCGTGTTGCGGCCCATGGGCGGAGTCCATCGGGTGCGGGCCGGCGTGTGCGTGGAGAACCTGCAACCCCATGCGAAGGGCGCGACCTTCGATCTGGTGACGACGCTGGATGATCAATTGGGACCGCTCTGGGAGGCGCAAAGCCAGATGCTGTGCCGGGGCGTGAAGCTTGAAGGCGAGCCCGTCGAGGAGGTACTGGCCTCGACGCTGGCACTGACGCAAGTTGCCCAATGGACAGCGCCCGCGGACATCGGCCGGCAATACGCCAAGGTATCGGGCGACTACAACCCGATTCACTTGAGTGCTGCCAGCGCCAAAATGTTCGGTTTTCCATCGGCGATTGCCCATGGTTTATGGAACAAGGCCCGCACCCTGGCCGCCCTCGCCGAGCATCTGCCGGCCGCGAACGTCGAGATCGTGGTGCAATTCAAAAAGCCGGTGCGCCTGCCCAGCGAGGTGACATTACTGGCCAGCGCCGCAGGTTCCAGTGGGGATCTGCAACTGGTCGGGGCTGGTGATCTGGAGCACATGGTTGGTCACTGGCGACCGATTGCCTGACCCTGGCGAATGTACCTCGCTCCTGTAGGAGCTGCCGCAGGCTGCAATCTTTTGATCTTGTTTTGCCCCCGGGAAGATCAAAAGATCGCAGCCTGCGGCAGCTCCTACAGGGCAATGCGTTTACCAAGCTACTTAGTGCCTGCCAAACTCTCCCAGCGGCTGCGGGAACAGGTTATTGAGCGTCTCCAGCAACCGCACGTGATAGATCGGCTTGCGAAACAGGTCCAGCACCTGCAACCGCAGCATGTCACTGACATCCTCCATGTCGGCATGCCCGGACATCACGATCACCGGCAAATGCTGGCGCGCCGTGTGCTCGCGCAAGCGCTTGATCAACGACATCCCGCTCTCCTCCGGCATGCGCAGGTCGGTGATGACCAGCGCTATATCCGGATTGCGCGTCAGGTGCTGCAGCGCCAGCTTGACCGAGGTCGCGGTGAAACAATTGAAACCTTCACCCTCCAGCAATTCCGCCAGCTCAAGCAACGCATCCTCTTCGTCATCGACCAAGAGAAGCTGTTGGCGCGGCAGTGCGGAAACGTTCATAGGCAACACCTGGAATAGACTAAGCGCTGACATTAGAACCCACCTTGTGCATTAGCAAGTGACGGTCACCTTAACTTCCGCCGCCACCACCGGTGGGGGCACCCACCATTGCAGAGGTGATTTTTCCAAAGATTGTGGTGATCGTCGTACCCATACCGCCACTGAGCCCGGCAATCACCACCGCGACCATGGCAGCGACGATGGCGTACTCGATACCCGACGCTCCCTCGGTATCCTTGGCCAGCCCTTTGTAAAAAGCGATTTCGGATTTGACCTTCTGAACCAGCTTGGCGAAAGACATGACGTTCTCCTCGACGACACCGAGTGTTGCACCGACGCAACATGATTCCCCTGTGCCAGCATCAGCATTGTCGGCATTCCTCCACCAAACAACTGTAAAAACGCATTAACACGAAAGTATTAATCGCTTTGTTGACGTCAAAAAACCTTTGAATTGAGCTGGTCGTCGATTTTTCGTTAGAAAATTTTCCCCGGGTAATGGCGTTTTGCTCTAGCTGCGCTACCTTCCAATAGCGAAATAGTTCCATGTTCATAGCTACCTGATTGCGAAGTTGTCTCGTTGCGGAACGAGTTCTTTGTGCAGCAGGAAAGAAGGGAAGCGCCGTCATGAACAGTCGTGTCATTCTTGGCCTAGCGGGACTGTCCCTGGCGGGTGCGGTCATTGCCGGTTACTGGGGCTTCACCTTGACGCGTGAACCGACCGCCACTCCCGTTGCGCAAGCCGCCATCGCCCCCACGTCCCTCAGCAACCCTGCACCTGTTGTCCAACCAGAAGAGGACACGCGCCAACCGATCGTGGTGTTGCTGCATGACATCGCGCCGTTTGTGCAAATCACTGCCGCCGACGTGGTCGTTGAAAAACTGCGAACCGTCCCGGCCGGCAGCCTGACCCGCCTCGATCAAGCCATCGGCCGTACGCCCTGGCGCGCCCTGAGCGCCGGCAGCTGGCTCAACGACGAGAGTTTCGAAGGCGGCGGCAAGCTGGCGCGGATGATTCGGCCCGATGAGCGCGCGCTCGCCGTTGCCGTGGATGAAGTGATCAACGCTGGCGGTCAATTGACCCCGGGGGACTATGTCGACGTGCTGCTGTTCTTGCGCATGGACACCCTTAATCTCCAGCCCTCGGCCCAGCTCGCGGTCCCGGCCTTGCGTGTACTGGCGGTGGGCGAGCAAATGGGCCTGACCAACGACGGCCAGCCCTCCAGCCCGGCCCAGGGCAACGATGAAAAACTCCGGCAGGAGCAACAGCGCGCCAGTGCCCGTACCGTGCTGCTCGCCGTTCCCGAACCACTGGTGAGCCGCTTGATGCTCGCCACCCAGGCCGGGGTGCTGCGCCTGGCGGTGCGCAGCGCCGAGGAAAAACGCCTGGCGCGTTACTGGGCCGGTGAGCGCGATTCCGCAGCCAACCTCGCCAACGCCAATCGCGACTTGATCCAGTTCAACCAGCTGGCCATGACAGCGCCGCCCAAACAGCTGGTTGCCAGTAACGCAGTCGCGCCGCGCCGGTCGGGTGTGGAAGTCATCCGCGGCAACGAAACCACGCCAAAGTCCCCCTGAATCGAGCAAGGAAACGCTTTAATGCGCAGACGTAGTACGCCGTTTTTGAACGGCTTGATCTGGGCCACCTTGCTGAGCGGCATGCCGGTGACGACAGTCATGGCTGCCAACGGTAATTGTGCAGCGCTGGGCCCCTTGCCAGCGGTGCTGGAAGTGGGCGAAGGCCTGCAACAGGAAGTGCAATCGCCCGTGGCAATCACCCGGATCGCAGTGGGTGACCCGAAAATCGCCGACGTGCGAGTCAATGGCAACCAGGCATTCCTGCTCACCGGCATGGGCGCCGGTGCCACCAGCCTGATGGTCTGGACCGCCTGTGCCAGCGCGCCGCGCCAAAGCATGGTGTTCGTCCAGGGCCGGGCGACGGCAGCCATGACCAGCGCCAGACAGTCACCCTCCGATGACCCGCTGCTGCCATCGCAAGTGCAGACCGACATCCGCTTCGTCGAAGTCAGTCGTACCAAGCTGAAGGAAGCCAGTACTTCGATCTACGGCAAAAATTCGAATTTCCTGTTCGGCTCTCCCGGTACCGTCCCCAATACTGCAGTGACACCGCGGGTGTTCCCGCTGCGCAACCTTGACCCGCGGATTGCCGTGCCGAGCATTCCGCTGGCCAACGACATGTTCAACATCGTCGCCGGCGGCGGCAACTTCCTGGCCATCATCAATGCCATGGAAAGCAGTGGTTTTGCCTACACCCTGGCGCGACCGAGCCTGGTGGCGATCAGCGGACAAAGCGCAAGCTTCCTGGCGGGCGGTGAAATCCCTATCCCGATTCCCAGCGCCAACAGCAACAGCTACTCCATCGAATACAAGGAATTCGGCATCCGCCTGACGCTCACGCCAACGGTGGTCAGTAACGACCAGATCGCCCTCAAGGTCGCTCCGGAAGTCAGCGAACTGGATTACAACAACGCCGTGACCATCGGCGGCACCACAGTGCCGGCGTTCACCATTCGCCGTACCGACACCAGCATCTCCCTGGCCGATGGCGAAAGCTTCGTCATCAGTGGCCTGATCAGTACACAAAACACCTCGCAGGTGGACAAGTTTCCGGGACTGGGCGATATCCCGATCCTCGGCGCGTTCTTTCGCAGCTCCTCGATCAATCGCGAAGAACGGGAACTGCTGATGATCGTCACGCCGCACCTGGTGCAGCCGTTGGCGGCGAATGCGCAACTGCCGTCGCTGCCGGGGGAAAAACTCCGCAATTACGACCCCAACTGGTACCGCCTGTACTTCCTCGAAAACGGCGACTTCGATAAACGCAGCGGGCTATCGCAATGAGCCAGAACCTGAGCCAGACCTTCCTCGCGATCACGCGTAACAGCACCGACCTTGAATGGTTGCAAGGCGCGCTCGCCCCCTTGGGCCAAGTGGTCAGCGCCGGTGGCGGCAGCCTCGACGAACTGCTGGCGCTGGTGGACGTGACACTGGCCAGCCTGGTGTTCGTGGGCCTGGACCGTGAGCATGTGGTGGCCCAGTGCGCACTGATTGAAGGCGCTCTGGAAGCCAAGCCAAGGCTGGCTATCGTCGCGCTGGGCGACGGCATGGACAACCAGCTCGTACTCAATGCCATGCGCGCCGGGGCCCGGGACTTCGTGGCCTATGGCTCGCGCTCCAGTGAAGTCGCCGGGCTGGTGCGGCGCCAGAGTAAACGCCTGCCACCGGTGGTGCCCAATACTCACCTGGGCGGCCTCACCGTCCTGTACGGCGTGCAGAGCAATGCCGACGGCGCACTGTTGGCCAACCACATGGCACAGGTGGTGCAAAAAAGCGGTCAGCAAACGCTGCTGCTCGACCTCGGCCTGCCCCGGGGGGACAGCCTGGCCTTGCTGGGCCTGGAGAGTTCGTTTCATTTCGGCGATGCCCTGCGCAACTTGCGCCGTCTCGACGCCACCCTGATCGACAGCGCCTTCACCCGTTGCGAAGCCGGGCTGCGGATCCTTGCCTATGCCACCCAGGATGAACCGCTGGAACACACCAGCGCCGCCGAGCTGTACATGCTGCTCAGCGCGCTGCGCCAGCACTTCCAGCACATCGTCGTGAACCTCACCGGCCAGCCCGACAGCGAAGCCTTGCGCACCTTCGTCAGCCATTGCGACAAGCTGCTGTGGTACACCGACCAGAACGTGCTCGACTGCCGCCGCAACCTGGCGGTACTGAATCTGTGGCGCGAAAAAGGCATGAAACTCGATCACGCCACGCTGCTGGTGGATCGCTACCTGCGTAGCGTCGCGCCAGACTCCGAGGCCTTGAGCAAAAGCTTCGGCATGGAAATCATCGCCACCCTCGCCTACAGCCCCGAAGTCCGTTTGAACGCCAAGAACCAGGGCGTCACCCTGTTCGAACTGGCCCCCCGGGAAGTGCTCACCCAAAGCCTGCGCAACCTCGGCGAACGCTTGGCCAAACGCTCCGAAAGCCTGGCCAAGCCCAAGTCCTGGTTCAGCCGTTTGAGAGGTACGCCATGAGCGGCGAAAAACTGTTCGGCGCAACGCACCGCGGGGTGGCCGGCAATACCGACCACGACGGCCTTAAACTGGTGCTGCACCGCTACATCATCGATGCCATCGAGGAGTCCGGGAAAAACCTGCTGGAGGGCTCGCGCCAGGTGCTGGCGCAGTTCGTCATCGACAAAGTGGCCGAATACATCGCGCGCTTGCACCTGGCGATTTCGCGCTACGAGATGGAGCGCCTGGCCGAAGAAATCGTCGACGAACTCACAGGCTTCGGCCCGCTGGAAGTGTTGCTGCGCGATTCGGCCGTCACCGAAATCCTGGTCAACGGCCCGCACCGCGTGTTCATCGAGCGCGATGGCGTCCTGCATCAAAGCGACTTGCGTTTTATCGATGCGCACCATGTCGAGCGCGTCATCCAGCGCATCCTCGCGCCCCTGGGCCGGCGGCTCGACGAGTCTTCGCCGATGGTCGACGCGCGCCTGCCCGACGGCAGCCGGGTCAATGCGATCATTCCACCGATTGCGCTCGACGGCCCGTGCCTGTCGATTCGAAAATTCCGCCAGGACATGCTCAACAGCACCGACCTGATGGCCATGCAAACCATCGACCAGGCGATCTACGAATTCCTCCAGGAGGCCGTGGGCAAGCGTTGCAACATCCTGATCAGCGGCGGCACCGGCACCGGCAAGACCACGCTGCTGAATATTCTCAGCCAGTTGATCGACCCCCACCAACGGTTGGTGACCATCGAAGACGTCGCCGAATTGCAACTGGGCCACCCCCACGTGGTGCGTCTGGAAACCCGACCGCCGAATGCCGAAGGCCATGGCGAGGTGAAAGCCAGCGACCTGATTCGCAACGCCCTGCGGATGCGCCCGGACCGGATCATCCTCGGCGAAATCCGCGGTGTCGAAGTGGTCGACGTACTGACCGCGATGAACACCGGCCACGACGGCTCCATGAGCACCGTGCACGCCAACAACGCGCAAGATGCGTTGTTGCGCCTGGAAACCCTGGTCGGCCTGACCGGTCGCAGCATTGCCGAACGGACCTTGCGCCAGATGATCTGCGCGGCGCTGGACGTGGTGATCCAGTTGACGCGCATGCCCGATGGCCGCCGCTGCGTCAGCGAAGTGGTCGAGGTGATCGGCATTCGTGAAGACGTGTACGTCACCAATACCCTGTTTCGCCTCGACCGCCGCAGCGGTTTCGGTTTCATGCGCGAGGCGGTCAACCCCGCGGGTGACAAACTGCGCCGCGAATCGGCGCTCTCTTCCTCGGTGTATTGAAGGCCACGGCATGCTCAAACCGCTGCTGCTTATCTTTGTTTGCCTGGCGTTGCTGGGGCTCTCGGCCCACTTGTTCACTCGCGGCTTACGCGAGCCCGGCACCCGGCGCGTGCTAGAACGCCTGAGCCAGGGGCAACCGGAGCGGGTGGTGCGCAAAACATCCTGGACGGGACTGGATCGCGCCTTTTTGCGCGCTGGCCTCGGGCGGCCCACCGAACGCCTGGGTGTGTGGCTGACGCTGTGGGGCTTGAGTATCCTGCTCGGGTTTTTCGGCGGCGGCTGGCCGGGGTTGCTCGCCCTGTTGCTGTTGCCTCCCCTGCTCCTGCGCCTGTATGTCAACTGGCGTTACCAGCGTCGGCTCAAGCGCATGATCGAACAATTGCCCGCATTGCTCGATCACAGCGTGCGCAGCCTGAAGTCCGGGCGCACCTTGGCCGACGCGGTATTGGGCGCCATCGACGCCGCCGAAGATCCGCTGAAAGATGCCTTGGGCCGCGTGAAGCGCCAGGTGCACATGGGCATCAGTCTGCCGGACGCCACCTCGGACTTCGCAGAACTCTACGACAAAGACGAACTTCGCCTGTTTGCCCTCGGCTTGAAGGTCAACCACCGCTACGGTGGCAACGCCAGTGAACTGCTGGAAAACCTGATCAAGATCATCCGCGAACGGGAACAGGCTGCTCGCCAACTGAGCGCCATGACCGGTGAAACCCGAGTCACGGCGGTTGTCCTGGCGCTACTGCCGGTCACAGTCGCCGGCTATCTCCTGGTGTCCAATCCAAAGTACCTGATGACCATGTGGGACGACAGTTCAGGGCAATCGATGCTGATGGGAGCGCTCGCCCTGCAGGTGTTCGGCTGCCTGGCACTGTGGCGGATGTTGCGCAGCCTATGAACGCGTCCATGCTGCTGAGCTCGCTATTGTTCCTGCTGGCATCGGGATTGTTTATCTGCGTCATGGTGCAACTGCGTCATCGTGCTCGCCAGGTGGTGCAGCGCCTGGACGGCAAGGCGCCGGGCGAAAGCCGCTTGAGCCAATGGCTGCAGGCGCTGGGCACCAGCCGGGTCGGCCAGCAGTCGGTCAAGCTCGACAACGAAACCCAGACCCTGCTCAATTGCCTGGGCTGGCGTACCGCGCGGCAACGGGCGTTATTTGCCGCCTTGCAGGTTGGCGTCCCGGTACTGGCGCTGGCGTTGAGTGCATTGGTGCAGGGTCTGTTCTTCCCCCAGGTCATTCACCCATGGCTAGTCCCGGCGTTCGCCCTGGGTATCGGTTATCTGCTGCCCAAGCGTCTGCTGGCCGCTGCTGCGCACCATCGGCAGAAAAAACTGGCGATGGAAATCTCCACCTTCATTCCGCTGCTGCGCATCCTGTTCGAATCAGGCATGGCCGTGGAGCAATCGCTGCGAGTCTTGAGCAATGAAGGCAAACAACTGATGCCCACATTGACCCAGGAGTTGCGCCTGGTGCTGGCCCGTGTCGATTCGGGCCTGGAGCTGGGCGATGAACTGCACAAGGTCACCCGCTTGCTGGCGGTCGACGAGTTCACTGACACCTGCGTGATCCTGCAACAGCTGATCCACCAGGGCGGCGGTGCGATGAAATCCCTGCTGGCGCTCAAGTTGTTGCTCGATGACAAGCGCCTGGCGCGCCTTCAGGAATACATCTCCAAGATGTCCGCAAAAATGTCCGTCGTGATGATGCTGTTCCTCTTCCCGGCGTTGTTGATCGTACTGGCGGGCCCGGGCTTCACCGCCCTCGCCCGGGCTTTTGCTTCTTAGGGGAATCGTGATGAAAGCAATGTTTGCAGGTTTTTGTCTGCTGATGCTGGGGGGTTGCGCGAGCAACGGACAGACACCCTGGAGTGCCCTGACCCCCGTCAGTTGCGGAAAATTGAACGCCGAACAACAGCTGTCGCTGAACCTGGCCGACGACATGGCCAACGACGGCAAGTTGCACGCCAGCCTCGCCAACCTGCAGAGCCTGCCGGACAATGTTGCCGACGTGCGCCTGCGCAAGGCCAAGGTGTATCGTCTGCTGGACCGCAGTGAAGCCGAACCGCTGTACCGCAGCCTGCTCGGCGGCTGCCTGGCCGCCGAAGCCGAACACGGCCTGGGCCAACTCGCCGCCGCCCGAGGCGACCATGGCCTGGCCCAGGCGCACCTGCAACGGGCCGCCCGGCTGGCGCCCACCGACGAAAAAATCCGCAACGACCTGGGTGTGGTGTACCTCAATCAATTGCGCATTGAAGACGCAAAATTCGAATTCCTCACCGCCATCGAGCTCAAGCAAAGCGACCAACTGGCCGCCGTGAACCTGGTGACCCTGTTGATCTACCAGGACGACTGGAACCGCGCCGCCGAGCTGGTCAGCCGCCTTGGCCTGAAACCGGCACAAGTCACCCAGGCCCAAGCCCGCGCCGAGAAGCTCAAGCAGCCCACCAAGCCTGGCTCGACCATCGCCGCGCAAGTCGCCGCCGTTCAGTAGGGAGCCCCTGATGAAATCGACCACCTTTTTTTGCCTCGGCTTGCTGACCCTGCCACTGGCCGCCCACGCCATCGACGCAGGCCCCGCTTCGGCACAACAACAGGAAACCGAAGGCTGGCTGCAACTGCAAAGCAACAAAACCGCCGCCTCCACCAAGCCGCAAACCGCCAGTGCCACCGAGCGCGAACTGGCAATGCAGCGCTGGCTGAAAAGCTTTCAGCATGAGATTCCGGAGTTCTTTGATCAGGATGTAGGTGGATCGGTGGACAGCGGATCGCAAGAATAGCGCTAAACCACATCCCCCTCTGTAGGAGCGAGCATGCTCGCGATGGTCGTGAACGATGACGCTGGGCACCTGACACCCCTCGGTGTTCTCAGGTTCATCGCGAGCATGCTCGCTCCTACAGGGCGGGGGTAGGCGCCATCACTGCGACCAAGCCAGTGGGTGGCGAACCGTACGCAGGTTGCGTCGACCAGGGAATGGAAAACCGGGCGACCAAACCTGGTCACTGATTTTGCAGTGACAGGCAAAGGCTAGTGATCAGGCGTCCGACGGACAACCTGAAAAGCGTGTCGGATGTTTCCGAGGGATTTGAGGGATTCTGCACGAGATCTGTCGGTTGTCCGGCCGTCTGCGCGAGCAGGCTCGCTCCCACAGGTGGACCCAGTACGTCCGCCAGATGCAGGTCGGCTGGCGGGCTGGATATGTACACCAGCCTAAAGCGCAGATCAGCTCGTCGACGCCCGATGCCGCAGCCCTGAATGATTCGGCGTCATCGCCAACGCCAATTGCGTGCGGTTATGCATATGCGTCAACCGCAGCACCTGCGACACGTACAACTTCACCGTGTTCTCGGTAATGCCCAACTCGCAGGCAATCTGATAATTGGTTTTCCCCTTGCCCACCAACCGCGCCACCTCCAGTTGGCGTGGCGACAGCTGATTGAAGATGGCCGGGATCTCGGTTCGCTCGGTATCGCTGGCATCCCCTCCCGAGGCATTCGGTGTACGCCGAACCCGGTCCAGGTCCTGGTACAGATCATCAAGCGACTCGGACAGGTATTGCAGCTTCTGGTTCAGATGCCCCAACTGCAGCGTCTTATGCCGCTCCTGCAGTGCCACTTCCTGGCGCTGTACGCCTTCGAGCAATTCACCCAGGTCAATCGGCTTCTGGTAGTAATCGGCAACGCCGGCGCGCAATGCCTTGATCACATCCTGCTTGTCCGCCTGCCCGGTGAGCATGATGGCTTCGAAGGCCCGGTGTTTACCACTCAGGCGTTGCAGTTCCTGGACCATTTGAATGCCGTCCAGGCCAGGCATGTGCAAATCGCAGAGGACCAGGCCAATGTCCATGTCTTGTTGGAAACGTTCGATCGCCTGATGGCCGGATTCGCAGGGAACGCAGCGGTAGCCGTTGCTCTCAAGAAATTCGCAAAGTTCTGTGACGATCAAGGACTGATCGTCGACCACGAGGACTTTTATTGCCGAAGTACGCTTGTTCACGTGCAACTCCCTGCAAGGCCAAGGACTGACCGTCCTATTACTGAAACCCCTGTATGAAAGTAGTCGCTCTTTCGCCGCTGTACAAAACGGATCACATGCCGAGCCAGGCGAATGTCAGCACCAGCCCCACCAACAAGAAAGGGGCAAAGGGCTGTTTCCTTGACAGACCGGGCTCCAGATAACACAGGCGACTTCTAAGCCCTTGACTGATATGAAGCCAGACTCTTGGCGCCAGCAGTATCCAACACACACTGGCCAGGCCGGCACCGATAAACACGCCCAGCACGTGCCGACCATCGGTCGCCAGCCCCAGGGCGGTCATGAGCTTGACGTCCCCACCACCGAGGCGACGCATCGCATAGCCGGGCAAGGTGAAGGCCATGGCCAGCAACGCAGCCCAGCCACCCTGCGTGGCTGGGGCGCCGATCCAGGTGGTTCCGCTCCATAGCAGATACGCCAGCGCCAGCGCCCCCACGCCCAGGGTCAGGCGGTTGGCGATGTGCCGTTGCCGGGCATCTTGCGCTGCGCATAGCGTCAGCCAGATCAGTAGGACAAAGCTCTGCATCCGGTAAAAAACGTCCGTTATGGCGGAATGATTCTATGCTGACATTACCTCGTGATGTCAGGGTAGTCGCACTCATGAAAAGCAACCTCCCACGTAAGCAAAAAGGTGCCGTAGCGATTGAATTTGCCTTGGTGTTCGTGATCTTTTTTGCCGTGTTCTACGCGATTGTCACGTATAGCCTGCCGCTGTTGCTGATGCAGTCGTTCAACCAGTCGACCGCCGAAGCCGTGCGCCGTAGCGTGGCCCTGGACCCGAACACGCCCGGCTATGAGGCTGCGCTGAAAAACGTCGTCAAGCTGGAACTGACCCGGCAGTTGGCCTGGATTCCCGCCGGGCTGAATTTCGATGTCGCCACCGACACGACCACGACTTATACGGGCGGCGTGTTGAAGGTAGCCATCCACTATCCCTCGCAAAAGTTAAACGCGGTGATTCCGTTTCTGAACCTGCCGGGGATTGGCCCCATACCGAATTTGCCGGCGACGCTCACCGCCAGTTCGAGCCTGCAATTTTGAGTGCCGGGGATAAACTCTTCGGGCGCCTGCTCAATCGCCACCCGCCGGCACACCAGGAAATCGTGGAGCCCCCAAGCGTACTCAGTGTCGGCCTGCAGATACAGCTCGACGCCCAGGGTCGGGTGTTGCACCTGAGCGGCCCACTGCGGCATCTGCTGGCCCAGCAAGCCCCGGCGGCACAGCTTGCACATCTGCTGGATTTTCTCTTGCCCCATTGCAGCCTCGCCATCGAGGGCCCTCCCGCCGATTGGCGGGGTCAGCTTCTGGACCTGGACTTCTACAGCCTCAGCGGCTCGCCCCTGCACCTGCGTGGCTGGGTCCAGCCAATGGCCGACACTTGGTTGCTGCAGTTGCTGGACATCGGCGACTTGCTGCTTGAACGCCGACAAGCGCGCCTGCGCGAGCAGTGCCAGTTGCTCGCGGCGCAAATCGGTGAACAGTTGCGCCTGTGCAGCCTGATGCGCTTGCCCGACGTGCTGGTGGACCAACTGCAATCGCTGGCCCAACGCTTTCACATCCCCTGTATCGCCCTGGCGCTGCTCGATGAGCAGGAGGGCTGGCAGATTCACCAGCACTATGCCGGCTTTGACACGCCCAGCCTGTGGCACAACGGCCAGCGCCTGGGCACCGGTCTCGACAGTCTGGACGGCTCCACGCCGCATCACCTGAACCTGGCCGAGCACCCGCGCCTGCAAGGCACCTTTGGCAACACCGAGGGTTTCGCCGTGCCCTATCACGACGCTCAAGGCGTGGTGGCCTGGTTGCTCTGTGGCTGTTACACGGCCCATCAACAGGCCCCGGACGTCAGCGAGCGCGACTGGCTGCAGTTTGCCGCCGCCCTCGCCGGCCCCTTGCTTGCGCGCTTGCGCGAACATCGCCATCACCTGCAGCTGGAGCGCCTGGAGTCGTTGCAGGCGTTGCTCGGCACCGGCTGGTGGGAAATGTTCAACGACACCGAGGTGCAATTGGCCCCCTCCCTGGCCCGCGCCCTGCATCTTGACCAGGAACGTCTGCCGCTGCAGGACTGGCTCGCCCAAGTGCACCCCGCCGATCGCGAACAATTGCACAGCCGCCTGCAGGACTTGCGACTCGACGGCGCACCCCTGCTGTTGTGCGTGCGCCTGCACCGTGCCGACGGCGACACTCCACCGACCTGGTATCGCTTGCAAGGCCAGGCCTTGGGCGTCGGCAACCAACGGCGCCTGGTAGGATTCATGCTCGACATCAGCGACATCAAGAACCAGGAGCAACTCGCCGCTGCCGCGCATGCCCGGCTGGACAATCTGATCGCCAGTTCACCTGCGGTGATTTATGTGCAGCGCTATGTCGAAGGTGCGCTGCAACCGACCTTTTTCAGCGACAGCCTGCAACCCTTGCTGGGCTGGACGCTCGCTGACTGTGCCGGAGCGGCGTTGGTCGATCGCGTTCACCCCGAGGATCGCGAGCGTTATTTCGAACGCACCCGCCTGCTGTTGCGCGAAGGCTCGGTACGTGCACGTTATCGGCTGCGCGACAGTCGCGGCAATTACCACTGGCTGCTCGACGAAGCCAGGTTGCTGCGCGATGACCTGGGTTTGCCGGTGGAAGCCGTCGGCCTGTGGCTGGACGTCACCGATGCGACGCTGGCGGCCGAACACGTCAAGCAGAGCGAGGAGCGTTACCGGATATTGGTGGAGGACTCACCGGCCATGATCTGCCGTTACCGTCCGGACCTGACCCTGACCTTCGGCAACCGGCCGCTGGCGACCTACCTGGAATGTTCGCCCGAGGGTTTGCCGGGGGTTAACCTGGGCAGCTGGATGTCGGCGCAGCAGCGCGAGTCCTTCCTCCAGCGCCTGAGCCAATTGAGCCCGGAATTCCCGGTGAGCACGGCGGAAATCAATCTGCAATTACCCGGCCGGGAACACGCCTGGTGGGTCTGGTCGGATCGCGGAGTGTTCGACGAGCAAGGCCGCTTGCTGGAAGTGCAGGCCGTGGGTCGCGACAACACCGAAGTCCGGCGCGCCCAGCAACAGCTGACCCAAAGCGCGAAAATGGCCACATTGGGCGAGATGGCCACCGGCCTGGCCCATGAAATCAACCAGCCGCTGAACGTGATGCGCATGGCGATCATCAATGTGCTCAAGCGCCTGGGCAATGGCGACCTACAGATCGATTACCTGACCGACAAGCTCAACCGCATCGACGCTCAGGTCCAGCGCGCAGCGCGGGTGGTGGACCACATGCGCGTGTTCGGCCGCCGCTCGGACATCGAACAGCAACCGTTCAACCCGGCCCAGGCTATCGACGGCACCTTGTCGCTATTGGCCGAGGGGATGCGCGGCAAAGGGGTGGAACTGCGGGTCAGCGAGTGCGCTTTTGCGGTCCAGGTACGCGGGTATGTCGATCAGCTGGAACAAGTGTTGATCAACTTGATGGTCAACGCCCGGGATGCACTGCTCGGCAAGCGTGAGGCCGACGGTCAATTCAAACCGTGGATAGCGGTGTATACCGAACGCGATGAACACGCGGTGCGGCTGTGGGTGGAAGACAACGGCGGCGGCATCGATCCGCGCTTGCTGGAACGCATCTTCGAACCCTTCTTCACCACCAAGCCGGTGGGCGTCGGCACTGGGCTGGGGTTGTCTGTGAGCTACGGCATCGTGCAGAACATGGGGGGAACACTCAGCGTCAGAAACTCGGCCGAGGGCGCGCGGTTTTGCATCGAGCTGCCGATCGTGCCCGATGCTCAGATCACCAGCGATGCTCGGCCGGCGTGACAGCTGAGGTTGGCGCCGACTTCGACCTTGTTCAAGTCGATGCCCAGGCTCGCCAGCAGCGTGTTGATCAGGGTATCCAGCAACGGGCTGAGCACGGTGTTGATCGCATTGACCAGCGCGGTGGTGACGTCGTTCAAGAGGCTGCCCAGGCCACCGATGATGCTGCCCGACAGCCCATACATGTTCACGCCGAGGTCGCTGACGGTGGTGCTCAGGCTGTTGACGATGTTGTTGGTGGTGTAGGCGTAGAAAAACGGTGGCTGGTTGATTTCCGGCAGGTTGGCGGCAGCTGGTGCGGAATACACGTGGGGGATGTTGGCGTTTTGCGCTACCGCGGTATTGACCTGGATGCCGATGCCACCGCTCGGCCGATGGTTGTAGCAGACCGCCGGTAAAAACAGCAGTCGGTTGCAGGTTTGCACACCGACATAAATGACTTGTAGCGGGTTGACGATATTGGTCGGCGGGACCGTGGCGGAACCAAACACATCCTCCGGGGTGATCTGTCCGATTTTCAGCCCGATCAGCTTGGTCGTGGTGCTGGTGGTCAGGCTTTTATTCGTCGAGCTTATGCAGCTGTAAGCCGTGACATAACTCCAGGCACCGCCCGCTTCCAGAGCAACATCGAGCCGTATCGGCGGAGGCAGAAGCTTGACTTCCGTCGTGTCACACGGTGCACCCAAGCCGCACGTCAGCAACTTGTGCAGTTGCAGGCCCAGCAAGTCTTTCAGAAAGTCGGTCAGCGACGTAGCAAGGTCAAGTACGGCATTGACCAATGGCGTGATGGCGTCCAGTACCGGCAGGTCAATGGACAACAACGTCTTGACCTGGGCGGTTCGAACATAAATGCGGTCAGGCCCCAAAGGTGCCTGGGCCGCCTTTTTCGGATTGCCCACGGCCGACAATTGCGGTGGCTGCATCACCTGCACCCGCGCAGTGATCTGCGCCAGGCCCGCGAGGTTGATCGGCAGGGTCGCCACCAGGCCGTTCTGCTTGTTGGCCAACTGCACGACGCCTTCAATCAGGTCGAAAGCCTTGAGGTTCACTGCCAGGGCCGAGATGTCACTGCCACTTTCGACGTGCAGCAAGTCGCCCAGCACCACGCTGGTCGCACCGGCAGCCAGTTTCAGCGCCTTCAGGCTGACGATCGTGGCACTCGCTGCCAGAGTGCCATTGGGGTCCAGGACATTGATGGCGGCCTGGATCAACTGGCTGACGGTGATGCTGTTGGACAGCACCTGGTCGTAGCCTACGGCGGTCAGGCCGAGGTCGACTTTCAGGCGATTGAGGTAGCTGAGCAGGCTGATGTTGCTGTTGACCAAGCCATTCCAGCCTGCGGCATTGATCGTCACGTTGCCTCCCAGCAAGCCACCGAACAGCAAACTGGTAATGGCTGCCTTGCTGGTATCGAATGTCAGCACAGTGCTGCGGATGGTCAGTGCTGCCAGCGGCGGCGGGAGCGCGGCGACCGCTGTGGCCTTCAGGTTCAGGGTCGAGCCAGCAGGGGCACCGCCAAACAGAGCACCAATGCCGCCCGCAAAACTTTGCGGCACGACGTGGCTGGCGATGACCTGGATCGCTTCACTTTTGCCAGGGTCGACGGAAAATATCCGCAGGCTGTTGGCATCCAGGGTCAGCGCACCGCAGCTAACCACCAGTGCACGCCCGTCGCTGGGCAGAGTGAAGCCGTTGCGCTGGGCACTGGCGGTGGCATAGCTGGTCGCGGTCGCACCCGTGGAACAATCACCACCCCGCGTGGCGGCTTCAAGTGCGGCCATGTCGGCGATGCGCTGCAGGTTGCGCTTTTCCAGGTAGAGCCGGCCGCTGTCGATCACCAGCAACATGAACGCCAAGGCCAGCGCCAAGGTAACGGCCGCCATCAAGCCAATGGCCCCTGTTTGTCGGGCAGGGCCGCGAAACTGCATGCGGGGCGACATCGCGCACTCCTTTGCCGGCGCACGGCCGAACGTAACCTCCGTGGGTGTAAGGCAGTGTAGACAAGGGATGGCGTGACTGCTGGCAACTCGCCACCACCTGTAGGGGGTGTTAATTGGGTGTTTTCACCGGCGGGGTGGGTAGTTGGCCAGAATCCTCGTGACCGTTTCGTGTATCGCATTACTGCGGTCTGTCGGATTCGGCGTGCGGCTGAGCATCTGTTCGTCACTGCCGCGCCAGACCAGCTTGCCGTCCTTGCCGTCGAGCAGGTCGATCTGGATCGTCGCGACCTTGTAGGACACCAGGCGGGTTTCGTTGTACATCGGTGCGCCATAGTAGCCGTACCAAGGGTAACCCCAACCGCCGCCGTAGTTGGTCGTCACCTGTTGCTGGCGATCCTCGACTATCAGGTAAGCCTGCACATTCACATCCCCCCTGGCGCCGGCGCCCGCCTGACGCAGGCCACGTTGCTCGAGCTGATCGGCCACCGAATCGCGCACACGCTGTTCGGTCAGGTCGCTCTTGATTCTGGGGTCATCGGGACGGTATTGCAGCGCCGGTTCTTTCCAGCTCCAGCTGTGATACGCGGCAAAATCGCGGCTGGCATCGAAGTCATGATTGACCTGGTTGGCGGCGCAGGCACTGAGCAGCACGGCCACTGCCAGTAAAGCGAGACGGCGGAACATGGCGATTCTCCGGTAGAAGACATGAACCTGCGAAATGCTTCTGGACTACAGGAAGCTAACTAGGAGGATACGCCGACATTGCCTTTTCTACAGCCTCCCGTATGGCATCGACACGCTCGCCCTCGCTGCCCCGGTTGCTGGTTTCAGCGCTCGAACTCCAAACCGGTTCACCGTTTTGCGCGTCGTACAGGTCAACGTGAACCACCACGACCTGTTCCTCATAAGTGCGCACAATCGGAATGCTGCCGTACATGCCGTAACCCGGGCCATAACCATAGCGGTTATAGCCGCCGTAACCGCCGTAGTAGCCGTAATCGTCCTGGACCTGACGCAAGCGTGTTTCCAAACGCAGGTCTGCGCTGACGAACAGATCCGCCGGCCGGTTGTCACGCAGGGGCCGCAGGCCGCGTTGATCCAGCGCACTGCTGACGGCATCGGCGACCTGCGCCGAGTCCGCCCACGCGGTGCCCGGCGGCATTTGCCCGTTGAGCCAGGCCCAGCTGCGATAACGCCCGTAGTCTCGCGGTGGCGCCGGGTAGGCGCTGCGATCAAAGGTACTGGCCGCCTGAGGTGGCGCTGGCGGCAAAGGCCTGGAACTTGCCACGTACGGATTGCTGCCCTGGCAGGCCGCCAGGCCCAGGCAGATCAACAGCAACCCTGCACGACTTTTCATTTCGAACTCCGATCAGACCGGCCGACAGATCCAGTGCAAGTAACGCCCCAGCCCGGCAAAGGCTGGATGGCGCCGATGGGCCAGCTCCATTTCGAGCAGGTCCGACAGCTCAGCGCGGGCCTGGAACTCCACCGGCATGTAATCGTGAAAAACCCGAACGCCACTCTGGCTTTCGACCTGCCACAGCCCCTCAAGTTGCGCTGCCAACTCTCGTGGGTCCAGGGGCTGTTGCGGAGTCAGGCTCTGCTTCTCGCCGGCCATGTCATTCTTGCGCATCTTGCGGAAATGGCCCTTGAGCAAGTTGCGATAAATCAGTGCGTCGCGGTTGTAGAAGGCCAGGGATAGCCAACCATCGGCCTTGGTCAACTGGTGCAGTACCGGCAGGATGGCGTGCGGTTCGGCCAGCCATTCAAGCACGGCATGACACAACACCAGGTCGTAGCGTTCGGTGAGCTGACCGGGCAGTTCCTGCCAGGGCGCCTGGATAAAGGTCGCATTCTGTTCCGCATCGGCAAAGCGCTGGCGGGCGCCCTCGAGCATCGGTTCGGCGGGCTCGGCCAGGGTCACCTGATGACCACGCTGGGCCAGCCACAACGACATGTGGCCCAGGCCCGCGCCAATATCCAGGACCCGCAGTGGCCGATCCGGCAGGGCTTCGGCCAGATCGGCCTGCAGCACCGCCAGGCGAATCGCGCCTTTGGCGCCGCCGTAGATTTTTTCGGCGAAACGCGTCGCCAGTTGATCGAAATGACGGTCGCTCATCAGCCGAACCTCCGCTCGCTGTCCGCCAGCTTGCTGCGTACAACGTCATTCATGTCCAGCCCCAGTTCGCTGCACAGCAACAACAGGTAGAGCACGATATCGCCGATTTCCTGCCCGGCATGGGCCAGCTTGTCAGCCGGCAGCTGCCGTGACTGGTCTTCGCTCAGCCACTGGAAAATCTCCACCAGCTCGGACATTTCGACACTCGCGGCCATGGCCAGGTTTTTCGGGCTGTGAAATTGCCGCCAGTCATTGCGATCACGGATAGCGTGCAGGCGTTCGGTCAGTTCAACAAGGTTCATCGGGCTCTCCTGAAGACGTATAGCTTCGGGGGGATGACGGGGGAAGGCAAGTGCCTGGCAGCATTGTCGGTCTTTGCACCATAATCATTCGATGGCGTGATTCGTGGCGCCTGTGAAAATTCGCGGCAAGTCGAACCGTCGCTCCGCAGCTCCTACAGACAGGACGTTCATTTCATGCAGGTAGAAGGTTTTTTCGAATGGCTTGGCCAGGTCCTCGGCTCAATCATCCGCTTCATCGTTGATGGCCTCAGCGGTCTGTTCCAACTGGTGAGTCGCGCGAGCAGCCATTTTGTCGAGGGCTTGTCCGAGGCACTGGGCATGGACACGTCGATCATCAGCATCATCACCCTGATCGTCGGGTTGGTGTTGTTATGGTCGGCCATTCGCGCGTTCATGAACGCCGCGTTTATCATGGGGATCATCTGGTTGATGCTGGGGTTGTGGTTGCTCAGCTGGATCATGCACTGACCCCACCCCCCCTGTGGGAGCGAGCCTGCTCGCGAAGATGGCGCGACATTCGACATTGATGTAGTTCAAAGACCGCCTTCGCGAGCAGGCTCGCCCCTGCAATGGATCGCGGCAGATTCCAAATGTGTCGCTACAATGCCTGCTCCCCAAGGAGCCTGCATGTCCAACCTGATCGCCGACTGGCGCGACCGCCCAACCCATCGTCGGGTCTGGGCGCTGGCTGCGCCGATGATTCTCTCGAACATTTCCGTACCGCTGGTGGCGCTGGTCGACAGCACCGTCATTGGCCATCTGCCTCACGCCCATCAACTCGGGGCCGTGGCGGTCGGGGCCAGCCTCTATACCTTCCTCGCCTGGGCGATGGGTTTTCTGCGCATGGGCTCCACCGGGTTTGCCGCCCAGGCCGCAGGGCGCGGGGATGGCGCGGCGCTGCGGCAGATTCTGTTGCAGGGCCTGCTGCTGGCCATGGGGCTGGCGGTGGTGCTGGGTGCCTTGGGCGTGCCGTTGAGCGGGGTTGCGTTGCACTTCATGCAACCGTCGGCGGAACTGGACCAGATGACCCGCGAGTTTTTCCACACTCGCTTGTTCGGCCTGCCGGCGGCACTGGCCAGCTATGCGCTGGTCGGCTGGTTTCTCGGCACGCAGAACGCCCGCGCGCCGCTGGCGATCCTGTTGAGCACCAATCTGGTCAACATTGCCCTTAACCTGTGGTTTGTCCTTGGCCTGGAATGGGGGGTGGTGGGCGCGGCCCGGGCTTCGGTGATCGCCGAATGGACCGGCGCGCTGATCGGCCTGATGATGACGCGCCAGGCCCTGCGCGCTTATCCCGGCCATATCGTCTGGGCCACCCTGGCACTCTGGCAGAGTTGGCGACCGCTGTTGGCGGTCAACCGAGACATTTTCATCCGCAGCCTGGCGCTACAGTCGGTGTTTTTCCTGATCACCGTGCAAGGCGCCCGGCTGGGCGATGCGACCGTTGCCGCCAACGCCCTGCTGCTCAACGGCTTGCTGCTGACCGCCCACGCACTCGACGGACTGGCACATGCCGTGGAAGCCCTGTGCGGACACGCCATCGGCGCGCGCGACCGCAATGCCCTGCGCCGCTCCCTGGTGGTGGCCTGCGGTTGGTCCTTGTTGGCGAGCCTGGGCTTTGCCGGCTTGTTCCTGTTTGCCGGACACCTGTTCATCCAGATGCAAACCGACATAACCAGCGTGCGCGACACTGCTTTCCTGTACCTGCCCTATCTTGCAGTGCTACCGCTGATCGCCGTCTGGAGCTACCTGCTCGATGGGTTATTCATCGGCGCCACCCGTGCCAGGGAAATGCGCAACGGCATGCTGCTGACAGTGGTACTGCTGCTGCCGTTCGCCTGGGCGCTGCAGGGTTATGGCAACCATGGCTTGTGGATAACCTTTCTGCTGTTCATGTTGCTGCGCAGCCTGACGCTCGGCTTGATTGCCTGGCGCCTGCGCCAGAACGATGGCTGGTTCGCCCGCGCTCACTGAGCCAGTGGCATCTACAGCATCGGCTCAGGTTGAGCCGTCCTGCCATAGCTTGCGGACACTATCGAGGCGCTCCTGTTGGGTACCGCCCGATAATGGTTGCACCAGCCAGGCGTCGGGGTATTGCAGGCGCAGCCATATCCAGTCGTCGAGCACCGGGCGCTCGCTGAAGCCCAATGCCAGCCCCTCTTCCAGATGGTCCCACAGACGCGTGAAATCAGCGCCCGTGGACCGATTCCAGCGCCAGGCATGGTGTTCCAGCAGGCACGTCTGCAGTTTTTCCCGCTGCCGTGGGCTCAGATCCTCATCGACCTCCAGAGGGCGCACATCAAGCCCCGGGTTGAGCAACTGCTGCCAGCCCTGACAGCCGAGCGCGCGGTCTGCCCAGGTTCCGCCGAACCAGCGCAATTGACTGATAGGCCCTAACCAGCGACTGAGTTCCTCGGCATCGCAGGCATCAAAAAAATAACTGGCGGTGTTCGGGTTGAAGTAACTCAACAAGGCGCGGTGATGCAGGTTGAACGAGACGCTGAGCATGCGCCGCAGATGCGCCAGCAATGTCGACGCCGTCGCCTCGCTGAACATCAGCAACCCAGGCCAGCGCTGCCCATCGACGCGGTACAGATCGGCCAGGGCCGGGCAGCTCTGCAGATCGATGAGTACCGGCCCCTGCTCCTGCAGTGCCTGCCACTCGGTGTCTTCGAACAACCAGAACCTACCGGCCTGAGCAAACGTTTCCTGCAGGGTCACGCCCACCTGCGGTGCGCCCGGCATGTCCAGTAACAACCATTGCGGGTTCGCAACGGTTGCCTGTACCGCGCTCATGCCGCACCGCTCTGGCCAAGGCGCGGCGCCGTGCGACAGATGCAGAGCGCCTGGGCGCAATGATTGAAACTGCCACCACCGGGCAACAGGCACAGCAACATCAGGGGCTCGCCCGAACACAACCACTGTTGCACTCCGTCGAGCGGGCAATCTTCGAGAACAGATGTGGCAGGATCCTGCACCTCGTTTACTTCGACACTGGCGGGGCCGTGCAGAAACCCGGTGATCAACGGTCGATCCGGATCACCTTCGGTGAAGCTCACCACCACCTCCGTGCCTTCAGCCAACCGTGGGCTGGCCGCAACGTTCAGTGGCGCAGCCAATGGCAGCCAGCAGTGGCTGGATGCCGCGCCCTCCCCCTGGTAAACCCAGTCAAACTGCACCGCCACAGGCCTGGATGGATCAGGTTGCGGCTCATCGACATCGACCACCCATGCCCGTTGCAGGCTGTGCATCCTGGGCTTCAGCGCCACCTGTGGCGTTTCAAGGGGCAACACCCACTGCTCCGCCCGCAGCGTATTGCTATAGGTCTGGCTCGCCGCCTGTTCGCCTTGATGCTCGATATGGGTCACCAACCATGGTTGATTCCATTCGGGAACCGGGTGCCCGGACAGCGGCATGAGCTGGCCGCTGCGCAGCGTCGTCAGGTCAGAACCACACTCCACGCGCTGCGCCGCGCCATCGGTACAGCGCATGACCTCGAAACGACGAACTGCCGGTTGCCCGCCCATCGCACGGAAGACCGCCGCCTCAGCGACCTGAAAATTCCCTGGCCCCTCGCCGATCACCACGCAATGTCCATCCGCCCGGTGTTCGAAGTGATAGTGCAACCGCTCATGGGCGCAAAGGCGCTGAAGAAACTGCAGGTCCGATTCCCGGTACTGCGTGCAGAAATCACGGGGTGGGTAATCGCCAGCCAATTCGAGGCGTCGATCCTGATCGACAATGCCGTGCTCCCTGAGCACCTGATCAAGTATCTGCGGCACTGAGCGACCGCTGAAAATGCGCTGGCTGTAGCGCCGGGCCAGACAGGCGAGTTTCGGCCCCAGCCGAACCTGACAGAGCCTGACCCCCAAACCATGTTCACGCTGGACCAGTTCGTGCAGCTGCCCATGGATGACGTTTCCCTCCGGCCCGAATAGCAAGGAGGCCGAACGGTACAGCAAGCCGGCGAGATCGAGCGTCGGGTCTTCGATCAGCAGGTCCACGTCGAACACGAAAGGCTCGCTGATGGATTCTCTACCGGCAAAGGACAGAACCTCGAAGGCATTGGACAGACCTGCTACGTCCAGACGAAATGACGATTCGTTGGCTGGATCGACCATGGGCATTTCTCTACAGGAGGGACAGCCGGGGATTCTCGCCGAGAGAGATGGCCGAGTAGAGAGGCGAAGTACAACTTAGGAAAAGACCTACGCGAAAAGAGGACGAAATCCCTTGGACGGCCGATACGCGATCTTTTTCGCAGGAAAAAAGAGAAATGCCCCACCGGGTTATCTGAAATTTCCTCAGCAAAAGGTAAATTTTCAGACAACCCGATGAGCGCAGTACTTACCTCAGGAAGACAGGTAAGAGGAACGGGTCAGGCCCAGACGCAAGGCATCGAGGAACTGGGTGCGCTCGCTGGCACTGATGCGAGCACTGGCGCACTTGTCGCGGTAGTGGGTCATCAGTTCTTCTGGCGACAAGTGCACGTAGCGCAGCATGTCTTCGATGGTGTCGTGGGTCTCGATACCGGCGTGGTACACGCTGCCGTCAGCGTTCTGGTAGATGTTCACCGAGTCGGTGTCACCGAACAGGTTGTGCATGTCGCCGAGGATTTCCTGGTAGGCGCCGACCAGGAACACACCCAGCAGGTAGTCCTCGCCTTCGTTCAGGGCATGCACCGGCAAGCTGGTTTCGATGCTCTGCTCGTCGACGTACTGGTTGATCTTGCCGTCGGAGTCGCAGGTCAGGTCCTGCAGTACGGCGCGACGCAGTGGCTCTTCGTCCAGGCGATGCAGCGGGATGATCGGCAGTACCTGGTCGATGGCCCAGGTGTCCGGCAGGCTCTGGAACACCGAGAAGTTGCAGATGTACTTGTCGGCCAGCTTGTCGTTGAGCTCGTCGAGCACCTGACGGTGGGAACGCTGACGCGCCTTCAACGAGTTGTGCAGGCGACGGCACACGGCGAAGTAGCACTGCTCGGCCAGGGCTTTTTCGGCCAGGGTCAGCTTGCCGTCGGCGTACTGGGCGGCGACATCGCTCATGTAGTGCGTGGCGCGCCAGTAGGTTTCGGTGACCATCTCGATGTCGGTCGGGCCCAGCAGGTCCACCAGCCACTGCACGGTTTCCGGCAGTGCTTCCTTGTTCTCGATCTGTGGCACGTCGTCGTTGTGCTTCTCGACGTCCGTCACCTGGATCACCAGCATGGCATGGTGGGCAGTCAGGGAACGGCCGCTTTCGGAGAAAATGTTCGGGTGCGGCAGGCTCTGCGCATCGCAGAATTCCTTGAGCATGCCGACCACGACACCGGCGTAATCGTCCATGTCGTAGTTGATCGAGCTGGCGTTACGCGAGTGCGTACCGTCGTAGTCCACGCCCAGGCCACCACCGACGTCGATGTGATCCACCGGCAGGCCGAGGTTACGCAATTCGCCGTAGTAACGAATCGCTTCCTTGAAACCATGTTGGTAGTCGGCCAGGTTGGCGATCTGCGAGCCCATGTGGAAATGCAGCAGGCGGATGCCCTGGTCCAGGCCCGCGGCGCGGAAACGCTCGACCACCGACAGCAATTGCGCCGCCGACAGGCCGAACTTGGATTTCTCGCCACCGGTGTCTGCCCACTTGGACGAGGCCAGGGACGACAGGCGCACGCGCAGGCCAACCTGTGGCTTGACCTTGAGCGAGGCGGCTTCTTCGATCACCAGGCCGACTTCGGATTCTTTCTCGATCACGATGAACACGTTGTGGCCGAGCTTCTGGCCCATCAGCGCCAGACGGATGAACTCGCGGTCCTTGTAGCCGTTGCAAACGATGGTGCCACCCTTCGGCGCCAGCGCCAGCACTGCCAACAGCTCAGGCTTGGAGCCGGCTTCCAGGCCGATGGAGACGTTCTGGGTGGCGATGATGTTCTCGATCACCGCTTCCTGCTGGTTGACCTTGATAGGGTACAGCGCGGTGTACTTGCTCTGGTATTCCAGGCGCTCGATGTTGGCGTCGAACGCACCGGTGAGCTGACGCACGCGGTCTTGCAGGATGTCCGGGAACCGAACCAGCAATGGCAAGGACAAGCCGCTCTTGCGCAACTGGTCGACTTGCTCGAACAGATCGATTGGTGAACTGCTCGGACCGTTGGGACGAACTTCGACGCGACCGGCGTCATTGATCGCGAAATACCCGGCCCCCCAATGGCGAATCCCGTAAACACTGCGGCTGTCCGCAACTGTCCATTGGCTGCCATCGTCTTTGCGTGTGCGTCTTACGGACATTGAAGTCCCCTATAAAGAAGTCATAGTGCGTCGCCTGGTGTCAGGCCGGCGCAGTCTAAAGAATGAAAATGACGGTTCGTCAACGAAGGGATAGACCTCGCCGACCGCAGTGAGTTTAGAAACCGGTCATGAACAGGCTCTGTGAAAACCATGGTGACGACGCCAGGCCTGCAGTCAGGCAGGTCTGGATCAAGCCGCGGGTGGTTTTCACAGAAGCTGCTAGCCGCCGGACTTCTTTGCCTTGAATCCGTGCTTGATCAGCTCTGCCAAGAGTAGCTCGACATGATCGCCCTGGATTTCAATGATCCCGTCTTTCAACGCTCCACCGGTACCACAGCGTTTTTTCAACGTGGTCGCCAGTTCCTTGAGTGCGTCTTCGGCCAAGGGCACGCCGGTGATGGTGGTCACCGTCTTGCCGCCACGGCCCTTGCTTTCGCGGCGCACGCGAGCAATGCCGTCGCCGGCCGGGATAACGGTCTGTTTGCAGATGCAGGCGTCTACCGGTTTACTGCATTCCGGGCAATGACGACCTGCGTCGGTGGAAAATACCAAGCCACCAAGGGCGGCGAAGGATGCGGCTTTTTTGGCCACCGGCAATCCTCTTGGGAGGACAAAGACTGGTCGCGGCAACCTGGGCAGGTGCCATCGACCGCGAAGCCCCACTCAGGCAGGGGCAGCGCTACTGAAACGGTAAGCTTCCTTGTAGGAGCTGACGAGTGCAACGAGGCTGCGATCTTTTGATGTTGAATTAAAAGCAACGTCAAAAGATCGCAGCCTGCGGCAGCTCCTACAAACAGCAATACCGGTTCAGTTTGAAAAGGTCGCGCAGTGTAACGGCAAAAACGCCGATTGCTAAGAGCCAATCGGCGCCAATTTATGCCTCTTTTGCGACGTCTTCGCCACGGGCACGGAGATAGCGTTTCAACGCCGCCAAAGAGTCCGGGCAGTAAGGCTTTTGCTCGATATCCCGTAGCACCTGCTCGATGGGCATGAAGCACGCTTCCAGCACCTCTTCCGGCTGCAGGATCAGCGGGCCGTCCCACACTGCCGAAAATGCCGAACACCAGAGGCGATTGCCAGTGTCCTCGAAGAAAAAATGGTCATGAACGGTCAACTCCACCCCGCTCACCCCCAGCTCCTCTTCCAGTTCCCGGGCGGCCGACTCGGCATAGGTTTCACTGGCGAGCACCATGCCGCCCGCCGCCACGTCCCAATAACCGGGATAGATCGCCTTGCTCAGGGTGCGCCGGTGCACGCAAAGCTCTCCGGCGGAGTTGAACAACATGATGTAGGTACCGCGCCCGATAAGCCCGCGTTCGCGCAAGTCGGACCGGACCAGGGCGCCGAGCAGATTGTCCTGCTCGTCGACCCAGGCGATCTCTTCGGCATCCGAGGCCGCTCGATGGGCGGCCTCGCGCAGGTTATCGATGGAGCTATCGGCCATGGCTCAGCCCTGATTCAGCAATTGACGCAAATCGATGACCGCCGCGTTAGCCCGCGAGATGTAGTTGGCCATCACCAGCGAGTGGTTGGCCAGCACGCCGAAACCGCTGCCATTGAGGATCATCGGGCTCCAGACCGCTTCCTGCGACGCTTCCAGTTCACGAATGATCTGGCGCACGCTGACCGTGGCGTTCTTCTTGGCCAGCACATCGGCGAAGTCCACTTCAATGGCACGCAGCAAATGCGACAAAGCCCAGGCCTGGCCGCGGGCTTCGTAGAACACGTTGTCGATCTGCAGCCACGGGGTTTCGACGATCTCTTCATCAACCTGCGGCACCTGCCCAGGGGCCACCACTTCGGTCTTCAGCGCAGTGTTGAGCTTCACCCGGCCAACACTGGCCGACAGGCGTTGCGACAGCGAACCCAGGCGGGTACCGACATCACCCAGCCAGTTGTTCAGGTTATCGGCACGGGCATAGAACAGTGCGCTCTTCTGGTTCGGATCGGACAGGCGAGTCTGATAGCGAGTCAGGGAGTTGATGCCTTCCTGGAACTCAGACTCACTGGATGGCAGCACCCAGCTTTTATTGTCGAAGTTGAAGCGCGGCTCGGCCTTGGCCAGGTCGGCGTCTTCGGTGGACTGCGATTGCGAACGGGCAAAGTCTTTGCGCAGCGCCCGGCTCAGATCGCGCACCTGCACCAGCACGCCGTATTCCCAGCTTGGCATGTTGTCCATCCACAGGCCTGGCGGCAGGCGGTCGTTGGAAATATAGCCGCCTGGTTTGTTCAGCAGGGTCCCGGCGACACTCTTGAGGGTTTCCACCGTGGTGTAGCCGACCACCATCTGCTTGCCGTCTCTTTCAGCGGCCAACTGCGCATTCTGCTGCACCGGAAACAGGGCAGGTTCCGCGCTCCAGTACCAACCCAGAGCAATCGTCACCAGCAGGTAGATGCCAATCAACGTGGCCAGCGCCCGGCTGAACACCAGGCCGCCCAAATAACTGCGGGTGGCCGACTTCGGTTCAGCGGCACGTTCAGGCGCGCTACCGGCGCGGTTCTTCCAGTCCAGCATGGCGATATCCTTTCAATTACTTGAGTTCATCGATTCGACCACAACCATACAACAACGTGCCTTTTCCCGGCACCCGCCGTTGGCTTTACAGCGAAATTTATCTCACTACGACTAAGGGAATCCCCTAGCTCGCCAAGACTGGAAATTTGTCCGGTTTCCAGCAACGAACTATCGATCATTGCAGCCCTGCGTGCTGGCCCCCAAGGACCTCAGGATCGGACTCGAGGCTCGCCAGCCCCCGCATTGCAGGGACCTTCGCAAGAACCGGCAGGCAATTGACGACTGATTGGTCGGAAACTGAATGGGTGGGTGTCACAGATTATTAACGTACAACACTCATGTAATGGAAAAGAGATGCTAGCATAGAGCCACCAGTCGTCCTCAGCGTACCCCCTAACCAGTAGTCAGGATATGACCGAGCCAGAAGACCCCAGCCGCGAGCGCCTCAAGCATCACTTTGCCCAGCGGGTAATTCATCAAGCACGTCAGATTCTTGAGATATGGCAACGCCTGCAACGCAATGAATGGTCGATCCAGGAGCTGGCGGAACTGAGCGAGGCCAACCTGCGACTGTTACGCTTCGCTGAACGCTTCGAACAACCGGAGCATTCGCAACTGGCGCGTCACATCGGCTTGTCGCTGGAGGCTGTCGACGCCAATCGCGGTCGCCTCAGCAGCAGCCTGATCAGCGACCTCAATCGACTGATGCAACGCCTGTCGCGCACCGGCCTGCGCCATGGTGATCAGCTGGACCAAACGTTCCTGCCGCCCTTGCGCAAACCCGTCTATGTGATGCTGCAGGATCATGACCGTGCCGAGCGACTGGCCAAGCAGCTGGAGTTTTTCGGGCTCAGTGCCCAGTCCCTGGAGAGCGTGCCGGCATTCCGCTCATCAATGGTCGAGCGCCTACCAGCCGCCATCGTCATGGACGTTGACTTCAGCGGCCCTGGCGTCGGCCTGAAATTGGCGGCCGAAGCCCAGGAAGGTCTCGACCAGCGTTTGCCGCTGCTGTTTTTCAGCCTGCATGAAACCGACACCCCGACCCGCCTCGCCGCTGTGCGCGCCGGCGGCCAGGAGTTCCTCACCGGCACCCTTGAAGCGTCGAGCCTGCTGGAAAAAATTGAAGTACTGACCTGCGTCGCCCAGTACGAGCCCTATAAAGTGCTGATCATCGACGACTCGCGCGCCCAAGCCTTGCACACCGAGCGCCTGCTCAACAGCGCAGGGATCATCACCCGGACACTGATCGAGCCGATCCAGGCCATGGCCGAACTGGCGGACTTTCAACCGGACCTGATCATCCTCGACATGTACATGCCGGCCTGCACCGGTACGGAACTGGCCAAGGTGATCCGCCATAACGACCGCTATGTCAGCGTACCGATCATTTACCTGTCGGCCGAGGACGACCTGGACAAGCAACTCGATGCCATGAGCGAGGGCGGCGACGACTTCCTGACCAAACCCATCAAGCCCCGGCACCTGATCACCACCGTGCGTAACCGGGCGGCACGGGCACGCAACCTCAAGGCGCGGATGGTGCGCGACAGCCTCACCGGCCTGTACAACCACACGCACATCCTGCAATTGCTCGAAGACTGCTGCTTTCGCGCTCGCCGCGAGGGCAAGCCGCTGAGCTTTGCGATGCTCGACATCGACCACTTCAAACGCGTCAACGACAGCCACGGCCATCCCATGGGCGATCGGGTGATCAAGAGCCTCGCGCTGTTCCTCAAACAGCGCTTGCGCAAGACCGACTTCATTGGCCGTTACGGTGGCGAAGAGTTCGCCATTGTCATGCCCGATACCGACCTTGAAGCTGCCGTCAAAGTGCTCGATGACATCCGCAAGCGTTTTGCCGAGATTCATTATCCCGCGCAACCACAGGACCTTTGGTGCACGTTCAGCGCCGGCGTGGTGGACCTCGGCGAACACTCCGACAGCCTGTTGATGGCCAGCCAGGCGGACGAGGCGCTGTACCGTGCCAAAGGCGCGGGGCGCAACCGGGTGCAGGCCTCCCGGACATCAAAGCAAAGTGCCACCTTTTCATCGGAACAGACCGAGACAGTCATAACCCTGTAACAGAAACGCAATAACTTCAGGCACTTACCATTCTGCCGTTGGTAGTCCTTGATGCGCCTGAAACTGCTAACCAATCTCAATACCCTTCTTTTAGTTGCCGTCTGCGTAGCGCTTGGCGCCACACTCTGGTGGTCGCAAAAAGCCCTCGAACGCCCCTATCTATTAATGGAGCGCTACCTGGGCTTGTCCCAGCAATTCCAGAGTGACGTGGCGCGCAACATCGAGGATTACCTCGCCAGTGGCGATGCGCTGCGCTTGAGCAGCGCCAGCCAGGCCATCGACAAACTGCACAAGGAACTCGGCGAGTTTCCACCGGCCCTGGCTGAAACCTTGCAGCCGAGCCTGACGAACCTGGATGAATTCAGCAAAACCGATCTGCTGGCCGCCGGCAAGCTCGCCGCTGACCCACAGGCCCTGCTCCTGCAAGCCGAACGCGAGTTGGGGGCCAGCCTTGATCAACTCAGCCAGTACGCCAGTGGCAACGCGAGCTACCTGACTCCGCTGCTCAGCGCCTCCCAGCACTTGGGCAAACTGTCACTGGCCCGGGACAAATTGGTCAGCAGCGGCCGCAGCGAACTGGCCGCCGATGTCGAGCGCGAAATCACCAACATCCGCGCACAGGCCGAACAGCTGGATGCCCTGCCGTTATTGGGCGTGGCGGCCAGCAGTGAATCGAACACCGATGATTTCGCCGCGATGATGGGCTTGGAGAACACCGAGAAAGCCGCCGCCGAAGACGCCGGCGTGGGGATCAAGCGTGAGCTCAACAGCCTGCTCGGCCGCTACCCTGCGGAACTTTCGCGCACCCGCGAGCAAATCCACAAACGCGCCGAACTCAGTGCCGCGACGCACCTGAAAATCGCCGCCGTGCAACAAGCCATCGCCGGGCTGGAGCCGGTGGTACGCGCCCAACACGGGGAGATCCAGAGTGAGGTGCGATTGATACAAGGGGTAATGATCGGCTTGATCCTGTTGATCGCCCTGCTGATCGACACCCTGCAACGACGCCTGGCCCGGACCCTGACCAACCTCGCACCAGCCTTGTCGACCTGGGCGGAAGGCGACTTCAGCCGGGACATCCAACTGGGTAACACCAATCGCGAACTGCATGACATCGAAGCCTCGCTCAACCGCTTGCGCGCCTACCTGGTGGACCTGGTGGGGACCATTCGTCGCAACGCCGAACAGGTCGCCGGCAGCAGTCGAACCCTGGCGGAACTGAGCAATGACCTGCACAGCGGCGCCGAACACCAGGCCGGCGACACGGCAATGATTCGAGACTCCCTTGGCGAACTGGAGGCGACCATCCAGCAAGTCGCCGGCGACGCCAGCCAGGCCGCCGAGGCCAGTCGCCATGCTGGCCAGGCGGTCGAACATGGCCAGAAAGTCATTGGCCTGAGTCTTACCGGCCTGCATGCCCTGGTAGGAGAAGTGCAAGGCAATGCGCAGATGATCGAGCACCTGGCTGAAGAGTCCGCGACCATCGGTGGCGTGCTGACGGTGATCCGCTCGATTGCCGACCAGACGAATCTGCTGGCGTTGAACGCCGCCATCGAAGCGGCCCGGGCCGGTGAGATGGGCCGTGGCTTTGCTGTAGTGGCCGAAGAAGTGCGCTCGCTGGCACAACGCACCGCTGGGGCCACGGCCGAAATCCAGAGCCTGATCGCCGGCCTGCAAACCGCGGCGCGCCAATCGGTCGAAGGCATGCGCGCGCAGGTCGAGCATGCCGAAGCCACCGCCAACCAGGCGCAGGCGGCGGACGGTGCGCTGGATAGAATCGTCGGGGCAATCCAGACCATTTCCGATACCGCGGTACGCATCGCCGATGTCACTGCCCAGCAGAGCGGTGCCGTCAGTGAAATCCGCGATCACAGCGAGCGTATTCACCAGTTGGGTGGGGACAATTTGCTGCGTATCGGCCAGGGGCGTGAGCAGGGGGAGAATTTGATGGTGTTGGGTGGGCGCTTGCACACTGCCGTTCAGGCCTTCCGCGTCTGACTGCCCCCTCCTGATCGTTCCCATGCTCTGCGTGGGAACGATCACCTTGTCTCGCGCACTCGGCTATCATCCCCCCAATTCCGATACGCGAGATCGTCATGCGCCGTTTGCTTTACCTGCTGCTTTTAGTACTCGCCCTGCCTGCCACCGCCGGCGGTTTGCTGGAGAGTCGCCCCAGTTCGACCCTGGGCTCGATCAATAACAGTGCCGATTTCTTGCCGGTGCGCGAAGCCTTTCAGTTGAGCCTGGTAGAAAGCACGCCGCAATCGATCAAACTGCGCTTCGTCGCCACCGAGGGTTATTACCTTTACCGGCATCGTTTCCAGTTCCGCGCCGACCCGGCCGATGTCACCCTCGGCCCGGCGCAATTGCCCAAGGGCGAACAAAAGCACGATGAGTACTTCGGCGATGTCGAGGTTTACCGTGGCGTACTCGATGTAGAACTGCCGCGCACCGATCAACGCGCCTTCACGTTGATCGTGACCTACCAGGGCTGCGCCGACAAAGGCCTGTGCTATCCACCGGAAACCGAGCGCCTGGGCATCGACGGCAACGGCCCGACGACAACCCACGCCTGGAACTGGCGCGAGCTGGCACTATTTTTCCTGGCGGGCCTGGGACTGACTTTTACCCCGTGCGTGCTGCCAATGCTGCCAATCCTTTCCGGCGTGGTGTTGCGTGGCCAAGTCGGCGGCTGGCGTGGTTTCAACCTGTCGTTGGCCTATGTGCTGCCGATGGCCGCCTGTTTTGCATTGTTGGGCGCGCTCATGGGCTTGTTCGGCGCCCAACTGAATCTGCAGGCACGCTTGCAATCGGCCTGGGTGCTGGTGCCGTTCGCAATGTTTTTTGCGCTGTTTGCCCTGGCGATGTTTGGCGTTTTCGAACTCAAGTTGCCGCACGCCATCAGCAGTCGACTGGACCGTATTGCCGGCCGCACCGAAGGCGGTTCGCTGTGGGGCGCCGCGGTATTGGGCGTGGTTTCCAGCCTGTTGGTTTCGCCCTGTGTCTCCGCGCCGTTGGCCGGTGCGCTGCTGTATATCAGCGCCAGCGGCGATGCGCTGGGCGGCGGCCTGAAACTGTTCATGCTCGGCCTGGGCATGGGCGCACCGCTTTTGCTGGTGGCCACCGGTGGTGCCACCTGGTTGCCGAAAAGCGGACCGTGGCTGATCTACGTGAAAAACGCGATTGGCGTGTTGTTGCTGGGCCTGGCGATTGCCCTGCTCAGCCGAGTGCTGCCGGGGCAAATCACCTTGCTGCTGATCGGCCTGCTGGCCGCTGGCGTCGGGTTGTTCCTCGGGGCACTGGAGTTCGTCTACAAACCGCCGCGAAAACGCCTGGGCCAATTGCTCGGAATGTTCCTGCTGTTTTATGCGCTGGCCTGTTGGTACGGCGGTTTTAGCGGCCAGACCGATCCGTTCAACCCAATCGGCCAGTCATCCGTGGTGGTTGGCGAGGTGTCTACGCAAAAAAATAGCGCCTGGCAAACCGTCACCACCGCGACAGACCTCGACCGGGTGCTCGCCGAAGCCCGGGCGTCCGGCACGCCGGTACTGCTCGACTGGTACGCCGACTGGTGCATCAGCTGCAAAGTCATCGAACACCAGGTGCTTGACGATGCGATCGTCATCGAACGCCTGAAGGGTTATCGGCTGATCCGCTTTGACATCACGGCCAGCAACGCCGAACAACGCGCCCTCCTCGACCGCTACCAACTGTTCGGCCCTCCAGCCTTGATGTTTTTCGGCAAGGACGGTGTCGAACGTGTCGATGTGCGGGTTATCGGCGAGATCACTGCCAGGGATTTCGCCGATCGTGTCGCCAAGGCGAATGACCGGATTTAATCAGGCAGTCATATATCTCGCGCAAACATCGGTCATCGTGCTGCCTATTGCAGAGAACTGGACAGTCACAAAGGCTTTGCGGCATAGTCGCCGGGTTCTGACAAATGCACACGGATAACCAAGGAACAGCCGATGGCGACGCTACTTGTATTGCACGGACCCAACCTGAACCTGCTCGGCACCCGCGAACCGGGCACCTATGGCGCTACCACGCTGGCGCAGATCAACCAGGACCTGGAGCGCCGCGCCCGCGAAGCCGGCCATCATTTGCTGCACCTGCAAAGCAATGCCGAGTACGAATTGATCGACCGCATCCATGCCGCCCGCAGCGAAGGCGTGGACTTCATTCTGATCAATCCAGCAGCTTTTACGCATACAAGTGTCGCATTACGTGACGCGCTGCTGGCGGTGAGCATCCCATTCATCGAAGTGCATTTGTCTAACGTGCACAAACGCGAACCTTTCCGCCATCACTCTTACTTCTCCGACGTAGCGGTGGGAGTGATCTGCGGCCTTGGCGCCAGCGGTTACCGACTGGCCCTGGAGGCCGCCCTAGAGCAGCTTGAAAGACCGGCAACAGCTTGAACAACAAGCGTTAAGCGCCCCTGACCGACCCTTGGGAGTTGATGATTCATGGATATCCGTAAAGTTAAGAAACTGATCGAATTGCTGGAAGAGTCCGGCATCGACGAGCTCGAGATCAAGGAAGGCGAAGAGTCCGTACGCATCAGCCGTCATAGCAAGACCCCGGCCCAGCAGTACTACGCGCCGGCTCCTATGCCTGCTCCGGCTGCCGCGCCTGTCGCTGCCGCCGCTCCGGCTGCTGCTGCCGCACCTGCGGCTGCCGCCGCGCCAGCACTGAACGGCACTGTTGCCCGTTCGCCGATGGTCGGTACGTTCTACCGCAAGTCTTCGCCAACCTCGCCGTCCTTCGTGGAAGTCGGCCAGACCGTGAAGAAAGGCGACACCCTGTGCATCGTTGAAGCCATGAAGATGATGAACCACATCGAAGCTGAAACCAGCGGTGTGATCGAATCCATCCTCGTCGAAGACGGCCAGCCGGTTGAGTACGACCAACCGCTGTTCACCATCGTTTGAACCGCGGAGCGCCTTTGATGACTGCGAAGTTGGAAAAAGTTCTGATCGCCAACCGCGGTGAGATTGCACTGCGGATTCTGCGCGCCTGCAAAGAGATGGGCATCAAGACCGTCGCCGTTTATTCCAAGGCGGACAAGGAACTGATGCACCTGGGCCTGGCAGACGAATCCGTCTGCATCGGTCCTGCATCGGCGGCCCACTCTTACCTGCACATCCCGGCCATCATCGCCGCGGCCGAAGTGACTGGCGCCACCGCCATTCACCCGGGCTACGGTTTCCTTGCAGAAAACGCTGATTTTGCTGAGCAGGTCGAGAACTCCGGCTTCGCCTTCATCGGCCCGAAAGCTGAAACCATCCGCCTGATGGGCGACAAGGTTTCGGCCAAGCACGCGATGATCGCCGCCGGCGTTCCAACCGTTCCGGGCTCCGACGGCCCGCTGCCGGAAGACGAAGAAACCGCCCTGCGCATTGGTCGCGAAGTCGGTTATCCGGTGATCATCAAGGCCGCTGGCGGCGGCGGTGGTCGCGGCATGCGCGTGGTACACAAGGAAGAAGACCTGATTTCCTCGGCGAAACTGACCCGCTCCGAAGCGGGCGCAGCGTTCGGCAACCCGATGGTCTACCTGGAAAAGTTCCTGACCAACCCCCGTCACGTGGAAGTTCAGGTTCTGTCCGACGGCCAGGGCCAGGCTATCCATCTGGGCGACCGCGACTGCTCGCTGCAACGCCGTCACCAGAAGGTGCTTGAAGAGGCGCCGGCACCGGGCATCGACGAACAGGCTCGCCAGGAAGTTCTCGCCCGCTGCGTCAAGGCGTGCATCGACATCGGTTACCGTGGTGCAGGCACTTTCGAGTTCCTGTACGAGAACGGCCGCTTCTACTTCATCGAGATGAACACTCGTGTCCAGGTAGAGCACCCGGTTTCGGAAATGGTCACTGGCATCGACATCGTCAAGGAGATGCTCAGCATCGCCGCCGGCAACAAGCTGTCGTTCACCCAGGATGACGTGGTCATCCGCGGTCACGCGCTGGAATGCCGGATCAACGCCGAAGACCCGAAGACCTTCATGCCAAGCCCTGGCACGGTCAAGCATTTCCACGCACCAGGCGGCAATGGCGTTCGCGTCGATTCGCACCTGTACAGTGGTTATGCCGTTCCGCCGAACTACGATTCGTTGATCGGCAAGCTGATCACCTACGGCGCAACCCGTGACGAAGCCATGGCGCGCATGCGCAATGCGCTGGACGAGATCGTGGTCGACGGGATCAAGACCAACATCCCGCTGCACCGCGACCTGACCCGCGATGCTGGTTTCTGCGAAGGGGGCGTGAACATTCACTACCTCGAGCACAAGCTGGCTGGCGAGAAGCACTAAGCTTCGACCCGATCAACAAAGCCGCCTTCGGGCGGCTTTGTTGTTTCTGGACATTTCATCCGAACCACAACACATTCCCTGTTGGAGCGAGCCTGCTCGCGAAGAGGCCAGCACATTCAACATCAATGCTGACTGGCATGCCGTCTTCGCGAGCAGGCTCGCTCCCACAGGGCATGCATTGATGCTTGGGACCAAGCCACTCCCACAAAACCTCCGCGCTCGCGTAAACTTGCGCGCTTCTCGCAGACCGCTAGGCTGCAATCAATATTTTTCAAAGGTGCCCGCCATGCCTTGGCTGCAAGTCCGTCTCGCCATCAGCCCAGAACAAGCCGAAACCTACGAAGACGCGTTCCTTGAAGTGGGCGCCGTGTCGGTGACTTTCATGGACGCCGAAGACCAGCCGATCTTCGAGCCCGAACTCAACACCACGCCGCTGTGGTCCCACACTCACCTGCTGGCGCTGTTCGAAGGCGGCACCGAGCCAGGCCCGGTCCTGGCCCACCTTGAGTTGCTGACTGGCAGCCCGCTGCCCGAGCATCACAGCGAAGTCATCGAAGATCAGGACTGGGAGCGCAGCTGGATGGATAACTTCCAGCCCATGCGTTTCGGTCAGCGCCTGTGGATCGTGCCGAGCTGGCACGCAGCTCCCGAGCCAGACGCCGTGAACCTGTTGCTGGATCCGGGCCTGGCCTTCGGCACCGGCACTCACCCGACCACCGCCTTGTGCCTGGAATGGCTCGACGGTCAGGACCTCAAAGACTGCAACGTGCTGGACTTCGGCTGCGGTTCGGGGATTCTGGCGATTGCCGCGCTGCTGCTGGGCGCCAAGCAGGCCGTGGGCACCGATATCGACGTGCAGGCGCTGGAAGCCTCTCGTGACAACGCCGGGCGCAACGGCATCGCAGACGAGCTGTTCCCGCTGTACCTGCCTGAAGATCTGCCGCAGGTTCAGGCCGATGTGCTGGTGGCCAATATTCTGGCCGGACCGCTGGTTTCGCTGGCGCCGCAGTTGTCGGGCCTGGTCCGGCAGGGCGGTCGCCTGGCGCTTTCGGGCATTCTTGCCGAGCAAGGCGATGAAGTGGCCGCAGCCTATGCCAAGGATTTCGATCTGGACCCGATCGCCAATCGCGATGGCTGGGTGCGCATCACTGGCCGTCGGCGCTAGAATGGACGCCTGCATCTACCGGATCGCCGCATGACCGACAGCTTCGTCACCCAGTGCCCGCATTGCCAAACCAGCTTCCGCGTCAACCATGCCCAGTTGAGCGTGGCGCGCGGGGTTGTTCGTTGTGGCTCATGCTTGCAGGTGTTCAACGCCGCCAAGCAACTGCTGGAGCAGGCCGGCAAGGAAGCACCCGCGCCGACGCCAGCCCCATTGGAAACCGTCGAACCGCCGCCGCAGCGCGCCATCAGCCAGAAACAATGGAGCGCTGCCGAGCTGGATCTGGACAGTCTCGACCTGGACGAAGAACTCGCCCGGCTTGAACAGCGGGAAATCCAGCCGACCACCGAGTTCGGCCGACACCGCGAAGACACGCTCAGCGCTCGCCGCGATAGCGCCGAGCACGACGAAGCCCCATGGCCCGACAGCCTGTTCAGCGAATCGGCTGCCGATCGCGCCCAAGCGGCCGACACGCTTGACGCGCTTGACGTGCTTGATACACCGCAGCCACCGAACGAACCGTCGCGTACTGAACCGTCGCTATCACTGGAACCGGTGGATCTGGACGACGAACCGCAGCCCCCGCAGCTGCGCCTGAACGATCCGCTCGTCGCCCCGGTACATCACGAACGCATGACGGCGACCGCAGAGATCGATGACGACCTGCCTTCGATCGAGCCGCCGCGCAAGCGTCGCGAACGCAGCGAACCAGGGGTTCGTGCCGAAGTACTGCAGGACCTGACCGACGATCCGCTGCAACTGGATTGGCAGAAACGTCGCTCACCATGGGGTCGTCGACTGTTTTGGCTGTTGTTGATCCTGCTGGGGGCCGGCGCACTCGCAGGCCAATACGTCGCCTACCATTTCGACGAACTGGCGCGCCAGGACCAGTACCGCCCCTGGTTCCAGCAACTGTGCCCGCAAATCGGCTGCACGGTGCCCTCCAAGGTCGACATCGCGAAAATCAAGAGCAGCAACCTGGTGGTCCGCAGCCATCCTGAGTTCAGCGGCGCCCTGGTGGTCGATGCGATCATCTATAACCGCGCACCATTCTCGCAGCCTTTCCCGCTGCTGGAGCTACGCTTTGCCGATCTCAACGGCCACCTGATTGCCAGCCGCCGCTTCAAACCCGGCGAATACCTCAATGGCGATCTTGAAGGCAAGGTGGAAATGCCTCCGCAAACGCCAATCCACATCGCCCTCGACATCCTCGATCCTGGTGCCAAGGCGGTAAATTACAGCCTGAGTTTCCACTCGCCCGAGTGAAACGCTTCACTGACCGACAATTGACGACGACTTCCTGTCTTTGCCCGCCCGGACCAAACCGCTGGCAATAACAGAATAACTGTTCAGATTTTGTTCAATTCAGCCTTTATCCAGTCATCGAGAGCGGGTATCATGCCAACCCTTTTTCGAACTCTCATGATCCGGCCCCACACCAGGGAAGTCCTATGTCGGCGGTACGCATCGGTCCATATACATTACACAACGGCTTGATTCTCGCCCCGATGGCGGGTGTCACCGACCAACCCTTTCGCCAGCTGTGCAAGCGATTGGGCGCGGGGCTGGTCGTCTCGGAGATGGTCACCAGCGACATGAGTCTGTGGAACACCCGCAAGTCGCGCATGCGCATGATCCATGCAGGTGATCCCGAGCCACGCTCGGTGCAGATCGCCGGTGGTGACGCACAGATGCTGGCGGATGCCGCCCGGGCCAACGTCGAGCTGGGCGCACAGATTATTGATATCAACATGGGTTGTCCGGCCAAGAAAGTCTGCAACAAGGCAGCAGGCTCGGCACTGTTGAAAGATGAAGCATTGGTAACCGAGATCCTGCAGGCCGTGGTGGCCGCGGTCGATGTGCCGGTTACCCTGAAGATCCGGACCGGTTGGGACCGGGACAACAAGAACGGCCTGACGGTGGCGAAGATCGCTGAACAGGCAGGCATTACGGCCCTGGCGGTGCATGGACGCACCCGTGCCGACCTGTACACCGGTGAAGCCGAGTACGACACCATTGCCGCGATCAAGCAGGCCGTGTCGATGCCGGTCTTCGCCAATGGCGATATCGATTCGCCAGAAAAGGCCCGGTACGTGCTCGACGCGACGGGTGCCGATGGCCTGTTGGTAGGCCGGGCTGCCCAGGGGCGGCCATGGATTTTTCGCGAGATCGACCATTTCCTGCGTACCGGCGAGAAGCTCCCGGCGCTGGATCTGATCGAGGTGGAACGCATCCTGCTAGAGCATCTGGCTGCGCTGCACGCCTTCTATGGAGACGTGATGGGCGTACGCATTGCTCGAAAGCATGTGGGCTGGTATCTCGCAACCTTGCCGGGCGCCAGGGAGTTTCGCGCCCACTTCAATCGTTTGGATGGTACGGAAGCACAATGCGCCAACGTTCGGGAGTTCTTTGCCGGGCGTTACAAGAGCCTGACAGGGGACGGAGAGTGGGTGGCCGCATGACGATGATGACCGAGACTTTAGTGAGTGGAACAACGCCCGTGAGCGACAACGTGAATTTGAAACAGCACCTCAATACGCCAAGCGAAGAAGGCCAGACCCTTCGCGGGAGTGTCGAGAAGGCGCTGCACAATTATTTCGCCCACCTTGAGGGCGCTGCCGTCACGGATGTGTACAACCTGGTGCTCTCCGAAGTCGAGGCTCCCCTGCTCGAGTGCGTGATGAACTACGTCAAGGGCAACCAGACCAAGGCCAGCGAAATGCTCGGACTGAACCGGGGCACGCTGCGCAAGAAACTCAAGCAGTACGATTTGCTGTAAGCATTCAATCAAACCAGAAAGGCGCCCGCGTAAGACCGGTCGCCTTTTTTGCTGACTCCTTTGCTTTTGATGGAAATTGAGATGACCGACCAGACTACCCGCCTGCCGATCCGCCGCGCCTTGATCAGTGTTTCCGACAAGACCGGGATCCTCGAATTTGCCAAGGAGCTTGAAGCCCTGGGTGTCGAGATCCTTTCCACCGGCGGGACGTTCAAGCTGCTGCAGGACAACGGCGTTGCCGCAGTGGAAGTCGCGGATTACACCGGCTTCGCCGAAATGATGGACGGCCGGGTGAAAACCCTGCACCCGAAAATCCACGGCGGGATCCTCGGTCGTCGCGGTATCGACGACGCCATCATGAACGAGCACGGCATCAAGCCGATCGACCTGGTAGCGGTCAACCTGTACCCATTCGAAGCAACGATCTCCAAACCAGGTTGCGACCTGCCGACTGCCATCGAGAACATCGACATCGGCGGCCCGACCATGGTTCGTTCGGCAGCCAAGAACCACAAGGACGTGGCCATCGTGGTCAACGCCAGCGATTACGCCAGCGTCCTGGAAAACCTCAAGGCCGGCGGCCTGACCTACGCCCAGCGTTTCGACCTGATGCTCAAGGCCTTCGAACATACCGCCGCCTACGACGGCATGATCGCCAACTACATGGGCACCGTGAACCAGGCTGCTGAGACCCTCAGCACGGAAGGTCGCAGCGAATTCCCGCGCACCTTCAACAGCCAGTTCATCAAGGCCCAGGAAATGCGCTACGGCGAGAACCCGCACCAGAGCGCGGCGTTCTACGTTGAAGCCAAGCCTGCCGAAGTCGGCATCGCCACCGCGACCCAGCTGCAAGGCAAAGAGCTGTCCTACAACAACGTGGCCGATACCGATGCCGCGCTGGAATGCGTGAAGAGCTTCGTCAAGCCAGCCTGCGTGATCGTCAAGCACGCCAACCCGTGCGGCGTGGCCGTCAGCCCGGACGCCGAAGGCGGCATCCGCAAGGCTTACGACCTGGCCTACGCTACTGACACCGAATCGGCATTCGGCGGCATCATTGCCTTCAACCGCGAACTGGACGCCGAGACCGCCAAGGCCATCGTCGAGCGTCAGTTCGTCGAAGTGATCATTGCCCCGAGCGTCAGCGAAGAAGCCCGCGCCATCGTCGCCGCCAAGGCCAACGTGCGCCTGCTGGCCTGTGGCGAGTGGTCGGCCGATCGCGCTGCTGCCTGGGACTACAAGCGCGTCAACGGTGGCCTGCTGGTGCAGAGCCGCGACATCGGCATGATCAGCGCCGATGACCTGAAAGTCGTGACCAAACGTGCGCCGACCGAACAGGAAATCCATGACCTGATCTTTGCCTGGAAAGTTGCCAAGTACGTCAAGTCCAACGCCATCGTCTACGCCAAGAACCGTCAGACCATCGGTGTCGGCGCTGGCCAGATGAGCCGTGTGAACTCTGCGCGCATTGCTGCGATCAAGGCTGAACATGCTGGCTTGCAGGTAGCTGGCTCGGTAATGGCTTCCGATGCATTTTTCCCGTTCCGCGACGGCCTGGACAATGCGGCCAAGGTCGGTATCACGGCGGTGATCCAGCCAGGTGGCTCGATGCGTGATGCTGAAGTGATTGCTGCGGCGGATGAAGCCGGCATCGCCATGGTGTTCACCGGCATGCGCCACTTCCGTCACTGATTTCTTTGCTTGATCGTACCCACGCTCTGCGTGGGCACGCAGCCCGGGACGCTCCGCGTCCCTCGGACGCAGAGCGTCCGTAGAGGCGTTCCCACGCAGAGCGTGGGAACGATCAGTCCCTACAGAATTAGCGTCATCCGAGGTTTTTGAAATGAATGTTTTGATCATTGGCAGCGGTGGCCGTGAACACGCCCTAGCCTGGAAAGTCGCTCAGGATCCTCGAGTGCAGAAGGTGTTCGTGGCACCGGGTAACGCCGGCACTGCCATCGAAGCCAAATGCGAGAACGTCGCCATTGACGTACTGGCCCTTGAGCAACTGGCGGACTTTGCCGAGAAAAACGTTTCCCTGACCATCGTTGGCCCGGAAGTACCGCTGGTCGCAGGTGTTGTGGATCTGTTCCGCAGCCGCGGCCTGGACTGCTTCGGTCCGACCGCAGGCGCTGCTCAGCTTGAAGGTTCGAAAGCCTTCACAAAGGACTTCCTGGCTCGTCACAAGATCCCGACCGCCGACTACCAGAACTTCACCGAGATCGAGCCAGCCCTGGCTTATCTGCGTGAAAAAGGTGCGCCGATCGTGATCAAGGCCGATGGCCTGGCTGCCGGCAAAGGCGTGATCGTCGCCATGACCCTGGCCGAAGCAGAAGACGCCGTGCGTGACATGCTGGCAGGTAATGCCTTCGGCGACGCCGGTTCGCGCGTGGTGATCGAAGAGTTCCTCGACGGCGAGGAAGCCAGCTTCATCGTCATGGTCGACGGCAAGAACGTCCTGCCGATGGCCACCAGCCAGGACCACAAGCGCGTCGGCGACGGCGACACTGGTCCGAACACGGGCGGCATGGGTGCCTACTCCCCTGCCCCGGTTGTCACCAGCGAAGTACACAAGCGCGTCATGGACCTGGTGATCTGGCCGACCGTGCGCGGCATGGCCGAGGAAGGCAATGTCTACACCGGTTTCCTGTATGCGGGCTTGATGATCGACAAGGCCGGCAACCCGAAGGTCATCGAATTCAACTGCCGTTTCGGTGACCCGGAGACCCAACCCGTCATGCTGCGCTTGCAGTCGAGCCTGGTATTGCTGGTCGAAGCAGCCTTGGCGCAGGCGCTGGACAAGGTCGAAGCGCAATGGGATCCACGTCCGAGCGTCGGCATCGTCCTGGCCGCTGGCGGCTATCCTGGTGACTACGCCAAGGGTGTGGCCATCAATGGCCTGGATGCGGCGGCGGCACTGGACGGCAAAGTCTTTCACGCCGGTACCGCGCTCAAGGACGGTCAAGTCGTGACCGCTGGTGGCCGGGTGCTTTGCGCCACGGCCATGGGCGCCAGCGTCGATGAGGCGCAACAACAGGCTTACAAACTGGCGGCCAAAATCGATTGGGAAGGCTGTTTTTATCGCAAGGACATTGGCTACCGCGCCATTGCCCGCGAGCGCGGCGAACAGGAATAAGGCAACAATTGCGACAGGCAGGGGCTTACCCCCCTTGCCTGGCTATTCCGGCGCCGCGCATAGTTATATTCTGGCATTAACCTACGAAGGGATTTCGCCGTGCGCTGGCTCAGGATTGCCATAAGTCTAACCGTCACGTTGCTGACCTTGCTCTGCATGCTCCCGGCCCAGGCCGCGCAAGGCAGTGGTTGGGCGGTATTGCTCGACGAACAGGGTGACCTGCAGCTGAGCGACATCCGCTCCGCCCGCTACACCAACCAATTCAGCCCCATCGAACTCGACCACCTTACGGCGGCCGAGCCCGACGGTGCGCTGTGGCTGCGTTTCCGGCTCGCACCGGGCAAGCATGAACAATTGCTGCGGGTGTTCGCGCCCGATCTGTTGCACTTCAACATGTATGTGCTGGACGGCGACAAGCTGATTGACCAGTCACATACAGGCAACGAACAACCCCTGGCGGACCGTCCCTTGCCCAGCAGCGACTTCATGCTGCCGCTGCCGCAAAGCGACAAGCCCCTGGACGTCTACCTGCGACTGGTTTCCGAACACCAGTTACGCCCCTACATCACCTTGCAATCGGCGGTCATCACCGCAGCCAACCAGAACCAGACACTGATCTACGGATTGCTACTGGGCTGCATCGGCATGCTTATCCTGCACAACCTCATCCGCTATGCGTATACACGTTCGACCAGCAGTGTCTGGTTGGCCGTGTGCGAAGCCTTGTTGGGGCTCAGCCTGGTGCTGTTGCTGAACCTGGCGGGACCCTGGATCCCGGACTGGCAGGCCGTGCAGACGCCCGGCGCCTACCTCGCCTTGCTGCTGACGGCCCCCAGCGGCCTGATATTCGCTTATCGCTTCTTCAAGCCCCTCGGACCGCATCCGCTGAACAAGCTGATCGTGGGCGACATCCTGTTCATCATGATCTGCAGCCTGCTGCTGCTGTTCGTCAACACGCTGCCACTGAACATCATCACCTACGCCCTGGTCGCCCTGGCGGGCCTGACCATGCTGTTTGTCAGCACCTATCACTGGCAAAAAGGCTATCGCCCGGCGCGACTGTTCGTGGCGGCCATGGTGGTGTTCAACCTGGGCACCCTGATCATCCTGCCCGCCTTGCTGGGGCTGACCCTGATCGAACCCCATGACCTGATCACCACCCTGCTGGTGTTCATCTGCATCAGTGGCCTGTTGATGAGCATCGCCCTGAGCGAACGCCAGCGCAGCATCACCGAAGCGCGTTTCAGCATCAGTCGTGACCTGGCGGCCAGCAACGCCGAGATCAATGCCAAGGCCGAGTTCCTGGCGAAAATCAGCCACGAGATCCGCACCCCGATGAATGGTGTGCTGGGCATGACCGAGTTGCTGCTGGGCACGCCACTGTCGGTCAAGCAGCGCGACTATGTGCAGACCATCCATAGCGCAGGCAACGAACTGCTGACGTTGATCAACGAAATTCTCGACATTTCCAAACTCGAGTCCGGTCAGATCGAACTGGACGATGTGCAGTTCGACCTCAACGCACTGATCGAAGACTGCCTGAGCATCTTCCGCGCCAAGGCCGAGCAGCAGAACGTCGAACTGATCAGCTTCATTCAGCCACAAGTACCGCGCGTCATCAGCGGTGATCCGACGCGCCTGCGCCAGACATTGCTGAGCCTGCTGGAAAACGCGCTGAAGAAAACCGACGAAGGCGAGATCCTGATCGTCGTCGCCCTCGACGAACGCAGCAGCCATCCACGCTTGCGCATCGCCGTGCAGGACAGCGGCGAACCGATGGACGTCGAAGAGCGCGACGCGCTGATGCAGGCTGAACTGCACAGCAAGCATTTCCTCTCTACCAACCACCTGGGCGGTAATCTGGGGTTGGTGATCGCCCGTCAGTTGATCCGCTTGATGCAAGGTGAATTCGGCATCAAGAGTGGTAACAGCCAGGGCAGTACCTTGTGGCTGACCTTGCCCCTGGACCCGGACCGACTGGAGCATCCAACCTGCGACCTCGATGGCCCCCTGCAGGGTGCACGGGTGTTGGTGGTGGATGACAACGACACCTGCCGCAAAGTGCTGGTGCAGCAATGCAGCGCCTGGGGCCTGAACGTGAGCGCGGCACCGTCGGGCAAGGAGGCATTGGCGCTGTTGCGCACCAAGGCGCACCTGCGTGACTACTTCGATGTGGTCCTGCTGGATCAGAACATGCCTGGCATGACCGGCATGCAACTGGCCGCCAAGATCAAGGAAGACCCGAGCCTGAACCATGACATCCTGCTGATCATGCTGACCGGCATCAGCAATGCGCCGAGCAAGATCATCGCGCGCAATTCGGGGATCAAACGCATCCTTGCCAAACCGGTGGCCGGCTATACGCTCAAGACGACCCTGGCCGATGAACTGACCCAGCGCAACAAAGGGCTGGCGGTGCCGCAACACCTGCCATCCGGTCCGCCTCTGCCGATCAAGGTCCCCAGCGATTTCCGCATTCTGGTCGCTGAAGACAACAGCATTTCGACCAAGGTCATCCGCGGCATGCTGGGCAAGCTCAATCTGCAACCGGACACCGCCAGCAACGGCGAAGAAGCCTTGGTGGCCATGAAGGCGCATCGCTACGACCTGGTACTGATGGATTGCGAAATGCCGATCCTCGACGGTTTTTCGGCGACCCAGCAACTGCGCGCCTGGGAAGTCGGCAATCAAAGAACCCGCACCCCGGTGGTAGCGTTGACCGCGCACATCCTCGCTGAGCATAAGGAGCGTGCACGCCAGGCTGGCATGGATGGGCACATGGCCAAACCGGTTGAGCTCTCGCAGTTGCGCGAATTGGTCGAACACTGGGTTGCCCAGCGCGATCAGCAGAACCGCGCGACGACGCCCACGTCCTGAGCCGACAGACTCCACGGCGCCTGTTAGACTCCCCTCGACTTCCCCCACCAGTGAGCCTGCCCCATGCTCCACGTGTTGTTCAGCGTTTACCTGAAGATGTTGGTGCTCTATAGCCCGTTCTTCGTGTTGTCCTGCTTCATCAGCCTGACCCGCGGTTATTCGCGCAAGGAACAACGCCGACTGGCGTGGAAGGTGGCCATCGCCACGCTGGTCTCCAGCGTCCTGCTGTATCTGTTCGGACGCGTGATTTTCAGCGTATTCGGCATCACCGTGGATGCCTTCCGGATCGGCGCCGGCAGCGTGCTGTTCATCTCGGCGTTGGGGATGGCGCAAGGCAAGTCGGCGGTGCAGACCGATAATGTGCAGCAGGACGTGACCATCGTCCCCTTGACCATTCCGCTGACCGTCGGCCCCGGCACCATTGGTGCCCTGCTGGTGATGGGCGTTAGTCAGCCGCACTGGGACGATAAGCTCACGGCTATCGTCAGTATTGCCCTGGCCAGCTTCACCGTCGGCGTGGTGCTGTACCTGTCCAACCGTATCGAACGCATTCTAGGCGACCAGGGCTTGCAGATCGTCAGCCGGCTGATGGGCTTGTTCGTGTGTGCGTTGGCGGCGCAGATTATCTTTACCGGGGTGAAGGGGTATTTGGTGCCCTGATTGCACAAGGCACCTGCCAGGACCTGCTAAATCGTCAGGCTGGCGATCTCGAGATGTTCAGACTGCCGCCGTGCACCTAACCACTGCACGGTATCTGCCCTGTACTCGCCAAAGACGCCTGCATTGAAACGAGCGGTGTAAAAATAGGCGTTCACCGCGCCATGCAGATCACTGAAAGCAAAGTCACGCCCCGTGAATAGCCTGCCGACTGATCCGCGGGTATCAAAAAAAACCGAAGCGCTATTCAAGGACCCACGTTCATTGACCACACCAATGCACGCCCTGATGCGCTTCATCCCCTTCACATTCAGCGCTGCCTGTTGGCGGAAGATCTGCTCCAGGTTCATGTTGTCCGGCAACGCGGCGACCTTATCCAACACTGCCAGAAAAACAGTCGCCTGCTCACTATCCAGATTGTTTTCAAAGACCGTCGCAAACGCCTCTCTCAACGAGAACGTCTTTTCGGCAATGGATGTAAACGTACCGGTCGTCACATTTTGCCGATCGTAGACCCAGCCACACTCATACAAGATACTTTTGTAAGCCTCGAACCAATCCAGGCCGTTCGGCTCGTCAGGAAACTCTTCATCGGCAGCAAGCTGAGTAAAAAGCAAAGCATCAATCACATCTTGTTTCGTGGCGAACGACAATTCTTTTGATAAAGCCAGCATGCAACATCCATTGATGTAAATCGAATAGTCCATATGTCTATATCCATCGTGCAAACCAGAGGCAAACGCCTCCGGCCAAGGCTGGCTATCTTTTACTTCCTGTGCCGCGCAAATCGTTTGCTTCGCATCTCTTTGCGCCGCAACCCAAGGACAGACTCAATATCATCTTTTACTTCAGCATAGGCAAAAGGATTAAAGGTGAGATAATTCGAACCCTGGTAAATATCAACATTAGTGACTTTGAGATCAAAGAAAAGGACCTCACCACCGAACGTATTGCTTTCATGATTGATCGACGAAAAAGAAACAATAATGAGACCATTCTTTGCTTGCTCACACGGCAATATGGCCAGCTTCACACCTTTTGCTGTCACTACATCGTAATTGAATAGCTTGACTGTATCAGGTTCCTTTTCCAAAGCCGTCAAGGTAGAGTCTGCCACGGCACTCAACACCGTTGCACCGGGAATGGCGGCTACTGCCGCAGCAATCCCTGCCTGGACAATGGACGTGACGATATTTTTCATCGTCCCCGAGCCAGACTGCTTTTTGTATTCCAGACTCGCATGAATTGGAACAGAACATCCCATATCCAACATGCAATTGATAAATGCTCGATGCCAGGCCGCAGGGTTCGGATCATTTTTAGTTTCGTGATCAGCTTCCAGCTTCGAAAAACTGATGAGGTTTTCGATAATCATCATGTTCTCGAGCGAAATACCATCGCCGTAACCGATGAGTGAATTACCTAAAACCAAAGCATCCAGTTCCTTGGTAGGACTCGACGCCGCCAAATCAGCGGAACCCACCAGACCTCTTGCACGGGGAGCGTTAACCAACAGTGCCTTGGCCCTGGCAATACGCGCCTTTCCCAAATCCGTGCAACCCTTGAGAGCGCTTGAATCTTCAAAACTTTCCATATTCAACATTCCTTTAAGTTCGTCTACAGCCCTCCTGGGCGTATTAACGAATCTAACCCACCCCCTCACCGAGCAACAAACCCAATTAAATGACCATATATGTAAAGCCGGCACCACCCCGCGAACAGACGGATTATTCGAGCGAAACGACCCGAATAATCCGACCTATATGACCGCGACTTGTCTAGTTGATATCGACCAACTTGTCACCGTAGCTACGTGGCGTGTACACCCACAACGATCCCTGAGGCCGAGCAAATACGCGAGTCGTGGATGAGCCAATCAACACCATGGTTCGCATGTCGACTTGATCCGGCGTCAATTGACCGAGTGTCGTGACCCGCAACGTCTGCCCCGGGCGCCCTACATCGCGTCCCAACACGACGGGTGTGTCAGCAGCACGATGCAGCGCGACGATTTCCAGTGCACGCCCCAACTGCCAAGGCCGGGAACGTGAGATCGGGTTATAGAAAGCCATCGCCAGGTCGGCTTGCGCCGCAAGGTCCAGGCGCTTCTCGATGATGTCCCAAGGCTTGAGGTTGTCCGAAAGCGACAGTACGCAGAAATCATGCCCCAACGGGGCGCCTGCCTGGGCAGCCGTTGCCAGCGATGCCGAAACGCCCGGCAGGATTTCCAGATCAACGTTGTGCCACGCTGGATCGCGGGACTCATGCAGAGCCTCGAGTACCGCTGCGGCCATGGCAAAGACACCGGGGTCCCCGGAAGAAACGACCACTACGCAGCGACCCTGCGCCGCAAGCTCAAAGGCGTGGCGGGCACGCTGCATTTCTTCACGGTTGTCGGTGCAGTGCAGGACCTGATCCGCACGGAACGGTCCCGCCATGCGCACATAGGTTTCATAACCGAGAACGTCATTGGCGCGGGCCAGTTCCGCCTTGACCGCAGGCACCATCAGATCGGCGGCGCCGGGGCCGAGACCGATCACCGCCAGGCGACCGCGAGGACGGCCAATCGACGAGGGGTCCAAAGGCTGCTTGGCAACTGCGATGGCAACGGCCTCATCGCCAAACACGGAAACAGGCTGTTCGATGGCGTTACGCATCAGGTTACTGGCCGCGCCAACATCATCGACAAAACGTAGCGGCACACCCAGCTCAAGCGCCGCTTCACGCAGTGTTGGACTCGACATTTCACTATCGGCAGCCAGCAGGCAGGCCAACGACTGCACGGCGATTTTTGCCTGATGCAAAGCCTCGCGAACTGCACCGGGAACATCAACCACGCCAGCACCGACCGCGACCAACACGTTGCGTGGATAAATCAGCAGCTCATTGGCAGCCGGCGTACGCTCGGCATGACCGACGTGAACGGCCAGCCGCGCTTGCGGGTTTTCCGGTAACTGCGCCTGCACTAACCAAGGCGCCGCCCCTTCGATTCGCACCGACTCACCGGCGAGCAAATCGGAAACGAAGCGTTTGCCCAGCTCAAGATCACCCAAGGCATAACCGCTGGGTGGATTCAGCAGGCAGGTACCAAAACGCAATTCGCCACTGGTGGTGATCGCCGCTGAAACGTCCAGTGCCGCAGCAACCTCCCGCGCCAACACGTTCACGCCAGCCAAACCACCGAGCAGCGGCACCACGGCGCTCCCGTCTTCGGCGACGGCGAGCACGGGTGGCTCGGCCCCCTTCTCCAGCAGCAACGGCGCCAGGGTGCGAATGACGATACCGGCTGCGCACAGGGCGATGATCGGCGTGTCTTGTTGATAAAGCTCACGCAATGTCGCACCGAACTCGCGGTAAGTGCGATCGGCACCGACGACACGTTCGTCCAGGCCGTGGATCAAGGCGCCGGGGTACAGTTGTTGAATGCTGCGCGCGGTGGCGAGGCTGCCATTGCCGAGAATGACAATGGCCGGAGCTGGACGAGTCATCAGCCTTGCCACCTTTCACCGGGAACGATGATCAGCGAGAAGTACGGCGACGACATAGGCTCGACCTGATCCAGCGGCACGATCTTCTGGTTGGCCATGGTCGCACGCTCCACATACAGCGCTCGCTCGGCCAATCCGAGTTCTTCCAGCACCTGACGGACTTTCGGGAAGTTACGGCCCAGTTTCATGATCACTGCCGCATCGGCGTCAGCCAGGCGACGCTTGAGATCCTCGTGAGGCAGCACGCCGGACAGCACCGACAGGCTCTGGTTGCGATACACCAACGGCGCGCCCAGTACCGAAGCACCGCCGAGCATGGAGCAGACACCCGGCACCACTTCGGCCTCATACCGTTGCGCCAGCCGATCGTGCAGGTACATGTAGGAGCCGTAGAAAAACGGATCGCCCTCGCAGATCACTGCCACGTCACGACCCGCATCGAGATGCGCGGCCAGCTCTTCACCGGCCGCATCGTAGAAATCGCTGATCACTTGCTCGTAGGACAGTGGTGCCGGCAACGCTTCGGTGGTCACCGGGTACACCAGTGGCAACAAGGTTTGGGCGTCCTGCAAATGCGCTTCGATGATGCCGAAAGCGTTGCCCTTCTTACCCTTGGCGACGAAGTACGCCACTACCGGCGATTCGCGCAGCAGGCGCAGCGCCTTGACCGTAATCAGTTCCGGGTCACCCGGCCCCACGCCAAGGCCGATCAAACGTCCAGGTTGCTGCATCATTCGATCTCCGTGGCGAGGGCATTGACGGCGGCGGCGGCCATGGCGCTACCGCCCAGCCGACCTTGCATGATAACGAACGGCACGCCACGACTGTCGGCGGCCAGTGCTGCCTTGGATTCGGCGGCGCCAACGAAGCCCACGGGGAAACCAAGGATCAACGCCGGTTTGGGCGCACCGGCGTCGAGCATTTCAAGCAGGTAAAACAGCGCTGTCGGCGCGTTACCGATCACCACGACACTGCCTTCCAGATGAGGACGCCACAGTTCCAGTGCCGCGGCGGAACGGGTGTTGCCCAGTTCACGCGCCAGCTGTGGAACGCTTTCATCTCGCAGGGTGCAGATGACCGGGTTGTTCGCTGGCAAACGCGCACGGGTTATGCCCTCGGACACCATCCGCGCATCACACAGAATCGGCGCGCCGGCGGCCAGCGCATCGCGCCCGGCCTTGCCCGCGCCCGTGGAAAACTGCAGGCCATCGATAGCATCGACCATGCCGCAAGCATGTATCACACGGACTGCGAGTTTTTCCAGATCGGCCGGAATGCGTTCGAGGCTGGCCTCGGCCCGGATGATCGCGAAGGAATTGCGATAGATCTCCTGACCGTCGCGGATGTAATCAAGCATCAAGGGGGCTCCGTGAGCGGGCATCGAGCAAGGCCGCGACCGCTTCAATAGTAAGATTGCGAGCGTGCAGCGCGCCGAAACCCGGCTGCGCGGCATCGCGAAAATAGAGGTCGTAGTGACCAGGGCGCGTCGCCAACAATGTGACGGGCGCCGTGTGCGCGCACGCGCAGGAGCGCGAACAGCCAGACAAGTGAACCTGCACCTGTGCGGATTGAGCATGCAGCCGATCGGCCAGTTGCCGCGCGTCTTCCTTGGTATCCGCCAAGCCTTTGCCGCAACCGGCCGATCCGGTGCAGGCCACCAGATGGGCCAGGGTCTGATTGGCGTCGACCAGATAACCCAATGCCTGCAATTGTTGACGCAGGGCTGGTGAATCTTCATGGCGAATATTTGGCAGCAACAGGCTTTGCCAAGGGGTCAGGCGCAGGCTGGCATCACCAAACGCCTCGGCCAGATGAGCCGCCCCCTTGAGCATCGTCGGGTCCAGTCGCCCCAGCGCAGGCACCGCGCCGACATAGACAAGGCCTTCCTGACGCTGCGGATGACTGCCGATGTGCAATCGCGCGGTTGCAGTCGAGCGCTGCCATGGCTCCATGGCAAACAAGGGCACGCGCTCGGCCAACCGTTGCAACAGTGAATCCAGCGAATGCTCAGTCAGCAGATGTCGCATCCGCGTCTGATCCGGCCGTGCAAGTTCGAGAAACAACTCCAACACCGCCATCACCAACGCATGTCCGTCACGCAGCGATACCGCTGCCAACGGCGCATCGGTGGGACACCCTGCCAGACCGAAGGCCAGCACAGGCTCGCCATTTCGATCAGCCGCACTCAGCCATAGGTCATGGGGATGCTCAAGCATTGCCAAGGCTTCACCGCCATCCAGTTGCACGGCGAACTTGGCCGATAACTCATGGAAGCGCGCATGGGTTTGCAAGCTGTCGAGAATTTCTCGGGCCAAGGGCCTGCTGTCGATCAGCATGTGCCGGTCAATGCCGGCGCTTGGGCTGAGCATCAGATTGCGCACATCATCGCCAGCGACGTTGACCGGCCCCAACCCGACGGCCAGCAGACTCTCGATCAACGCGGTGGACTGCTGGCCAATTCCGCGAATTTGCAGATTGGCGCGGTTGGTCGCCTCTATCACGCCACCGGCATAGCGTTCGGCGGCATCAGCCACCGCCACGGCCTGATCTGCGCGAATAGCCCCGCCGGCAAGTTTGATCCGACAAATACCGCCATCCAGCGCCTGCACGACACGCAACAAACCGGGACAGGCCGATGGGCGCAAGGGACTGGATGTCTGAGGTGAATTCACGGGGATGACCGGCAACGGGACGAAGGGGCGCATTATGCCTGCTTTGTCCGGCGGGATGAAAAAGCTCAAGTGGATTGACGACGAAGCGTGCTCGCCCAAAGGTCAACGATCGCTCGCCCGAAGTCTGAAACGCCCACCGGCATTTGCGCTTCAAAGACAACTGCACAATGTATTTAACAGCCAGTAGCAGTTCTTCAAGCCAACGTTATTTTAGCCGCAGGCAGCCTGTTGTACTTTCTCCACCAGGAAGACCACTTCCTCCACTAAAATTTTATTCAAGGACTGAATATGAACAGTAGGAACTTCTCCGGCGTATTGACCGGCCCCACTCTGCTTTCAAGCATTGAGGACATATCACTTGCGGATCATGACGACCTGACCCACTGCACACAGATCGCCACCCAATCCGCCGACACGGCCTGCAGTCGCTTTGTCGATTCGACAAAGTGGCTGAATGAATATATGACGACGCTGAGTTTCCTGGGGTGGTCTGTCTTCCAGGATGCAATCTTTACCCGCACCCGTCACGATGTCTTGAGAAACGTTGCGGATTTCCTGGTCGAGAGCGCCGGGAAGATGCCCGACAGCCGACAAGGTAACGCGATGATCGACACGCTCGACGCCCTGAAACCCGACAAGCCCGCGCTGCTCTCTCTGGACCAGGAAAGTCTCCTGGGTCGACACTTTCAGGTCATTCCCGCTCGCTATGACGCCAAGGGCTTTCTGGAAATTGCGGTTTTCAATCTTGAATTGGTAGCGTCTACCAATGAAAGTAACTTCCTGTACGTCGAATCGGAAAAGCGCTCCGCCACAATTATCCAGCAACGAGCTTATCTCAAACTGGATAAAAGAATACTTGAAACAAAAAGGACGCTTATTGATAAAAAGCGTCGCGAGATCAGAATGAAGAGATTCGACCTGCTAAAAAACAGCCCTAAGAAACCAGATTAAATCCCCATCGTTTTGCAGGGCAGTCATCGCCCTTGAACGCGATTTCATCGACGACGACGGGCGAATGCAATCGACACCGCGTTATGATGCCCCACCGCGCCGGTCGAGATGGACCTGGCCGCGGAGATGATTGGGCTTTGGTCGATAGAAGAGGAATGGCATGCCCCCTTGGCTGACAGTGGTAGGCATCGGTGAAGACGGCTTCAAGGGCCTGGGCAAGAACGCTCGGCACGCCCTGCTGGGCGCTTCGCGGATCATTGGCGGTCAGCGGCAACTGGATTTGCTGCCGGTGTGTATTCGTGCTGAACGGCAATTGTGGCCCAGCCCGTTTTCGCTGGCGCCGGTGCTGGAGCGGTACGGTGAGCCCGTATGCGTGCTGGCCAGCGGTGACCCCATGTTCTTTGGTGTTGGCGCCAGCCTCGCTCGGCAAGTACCCAGCAGTGAAATGCTGGTCTTGCCCGCGCCATCTTCTTGCTCACTTGCCGCCGCGCGGATGGGCTGGCCGTTGCAGGATGTGGTGACGCTGTCGGTGGTCGCTCGCCCCATCGCAGCGCTTAATGCGCAGCTGTCCAGTGGCGTTCGTCTGCTGGTGCTGAGCAATGACGGCCAAAGTCCCGCCGCGATCGCGGCACTGTTGCGCGAACGCGGGTTCGGGCCGAGCCGCCTGAGCGTGCTGGAACATTTGGGTGGTGAGGCCGAGCGACGCATCGACGGTGCGGCCAACGACTGGGCCGACCCGGTTGTCGCCGACCTGAACCTGATCGCCATAGAATGTATCGCACAAGCAAACGCACCGCGTCTGTCGCGACTGGCCGGCCTGCCGGACTCCGCCTTCAGGCACGACGGCCAACTGACCAAACGCGATGTGCGCGCCATCACACTCGCTCGACTGGCACCGGTTCCCGGTGAGCTGTTATGGGATGTCGGTGCCGGCAGCGGCTCCATTGGCATTGAATGGATGCGCGCTCATCCCAGTTGCCGGGCACTGGCCATCGAGGCCGACGAAGGTCGGCAGCTGTTGATCGAGCACAACCGCGACGCACTCGGTGTGCCCGGCCTGCAATTGATTCGCGGCAGTGCACCGCAGGCGCTGGTGGGACTCGAGCGTCCGGACGCGGTTTTCATCGGCGGCGGCGTCACCCGCGAAGGCGTGCTCGACGCTTGCTGGGCAGCGCTCAAGCCTGGCGGCCGCCTGATTGCCAATGCGGTCACGCTGCAAAGTGAAATGACCCTGATGGCCTGGCGCGAACAGCACGGGGGCGAGCTGACGCGTATTCATATCGCCCAGGCGCAGCCCCTGGGAGACTTCGACACCTGGCGCCAGGCGTTGCCGATTACCTTGCTGGACGTGGTCAAACCCTTCGATGCGTGACGAAACCGCCGAACAACCCGCACCACTGCGCAGCGGCCTGACCACAGGCAGCTGCGCCACCGCGACCAGCCTGGCGGCGGCTCGCCTGCTGCTCGGTGGCACTTCGTCGGATGCCGTGCACATCGTGCTGCCAAAGGGTAAGCAGGTGCAGATGCGCCTGGAGTTCTGCCGCCTGATCGACGGTGGCGCCGAGGCAGGGACGATCAAGGATGCCGGAGACGACCCCGACGTAACCCACGGTGCGTTGCTCTACTCTCAGGTGTGCCTGCGCAGCGAACCGGGTATCGGTTTTAATGCCGGGCGTGGTGTTGGTACGGTCACCCGCCCGGGGCTGGTGCTGGGCGTTGGCGAGCCGGCGATCAATCCCGTACCACGCAAGATGATCAGCGATCACCTGACGCTGCTTGCCAACGAATTCGGCTACCGCGGCGGTTTCGAGGTCACGGTGAATGTCGAGAACGGTGAGGCCCTGGCGCTGAAAACCATGAACCCGCGCCTGGGCATTCTCGGCGGCCTGTCGATCCTCGGCACCAGCGGTATTGTCCGGCCGTTTTCCTGCGCGGCCTATATCGCCTCGATCCACCAGGGCATCGACGTGGCCAAGACCAACGGCTACCTGCACATCGCCGCGTGCACCGGCAACGCCAGCGAAGACACCATGCGCCGGGTCTACAACCTGCCGGAAATCGCCCTGATCGAAATGGGCGATTTCGTCGGTGCCGTGCTCAAGCACCTGCGCAAGGTTCCGGTCGAAAAACTCAGCCTGTGCGGCGGCTTCGGCAAGATCAGCAAACTGGCGGCCGGGCACATGGACCTGCACAGTCGGCACTCGAGCATCGATCTGCCGCAACTGGCCGAATGGGCCGCCGCGGTCGGCGCCGATACGGCGCTGCAGCAAGGCATCCGTGAAGCCAATACCAGTCAACAGGCCCTGGCGATGGCCAGCGCCGCCGGCATCGCCCTCGGCGATGCCGTGTGCCAACACGCCCTGGACTTTGCCCGCAGCGTGGTGCCGGCGCAGGTTCAGGTCGAAGTGTTTGCCATCGATCGCCAGGGCGGAATTGTTGGCCATGCAGGAGCTTTTCAATGAAGCGAATTCTGTTGCTGGGTGGCGTGACCGAGGCGCTGGCGATTGCCAGAACCTTCGGCCCGCAACACATCTATAGCCTGGCGGGTGTCGGTCGAGTGCCGACGGACCTGACCTGCCAGGTTCGAGTTGGCGGCTATGGGGGTGCCGAAGGGCTGGCGCAATTCATACGCGATGAAGGGATTGATCTGCTGCTCGACGCGACCCATCCCTACGCCGCCCGGATCAGTCAAAACGCCGCGACGGCGGCTCGGTTGAGCGGCATCGCCTGCTGGGCGCTGCGACGTCCGGCGTGGCAACCGCAGGCCGGCGATGACTGGCGCGAAGTCAGTGATTGGGCCGAGTTGATCGACGCGCTGAAACCCTTCCGTCGACCGCTGTTCACCCTGGGTCGCGAGCCCTTGCAACACCTGGACGAAATCCCGCCGGAGCAATTCTGGACCTTGCGCGCGCTGGACGTTTACCCCGGCAACGAACGTTGCGAAGTGATCGGTGCACGCGGACCGTTCCTGATCGACGAGGAACGCGCCTTGTTCGAACGTCGGCAGATCGACGTGCTGATCAGCAAGAACAGCGGCAGCAGCGCCACTGAGCCGAAGCTGGAGGTGGCGCGCGAGCGGGGGGTGCCGGTGCTGGTGTTGAAGCGGCCGGTGTTGCCGGTGGTAGAGCGCGAATTTGAGTCGGTGGCCGAGGTGTTGCGAGCAATGACAGAACAGGTTTTTATCTGAGAATTGTGAACGCCTTAGTACGTCTTCGCGGGCAAGCCCGCTCCCACAGGTTTTCTGTCTGGCATTGATCATGTGTCCGATGCCGATAACTGTGGGAGCGGGCTTGCCCGCGATGGCGTCATTGATAGCGATGCAAAAGTTAAAGTCTAAAAATCCACCAGCATTTACTTACACCCATTTAAAAGACGACTGACAAGTTTAAGTGACACTGGCATTTCGCTATTCGCAGCTATCATGATGGATATGAGAACCTCGTGCTGCGACACCACACCGCACGCGGTGTTTTTACTTATCGGCCCTGATCAGGCTAAATACCCACGCCTGATCGCCCACCCACCGGATTTGTCCCATGTCCCGACAACGGCTCGCAATTGCCTGGATAGCCTGCTTCGCAGTGCTGTTCAACATGCTCGCCATGCCGATGTCCGGAGCGATGGCGCAGATGGCGAAGGCGCCAGCCGAACAAGTGTTGTGGGGCAGTTTCTGCTCGTCCAGCGGCACCCGGGTGGTGGCGATCTCCTTGGGCGATATCGAGCAAAAAGCCCCGCAAAGCGACGATCATTCCAACATGCAACATTGCTGGTGCTGCAGCGGCTCCGCGCCATTGGTGGCGTTGCCCGGACATGAGCCACGGTTGTATTACACGCAGTTCGAAGCGAATCGAAGCCTGCCTCCCGCCGCATTCAATACCCCGACACCCCGCCAGCAATGGCCCAGCCTCAACCCCCGTGCCTCGCCTCTGGTGTGATGACATCTCGCAATTGATCTGCGTTTTGAATCGCCTGGAGAACTGCCATGTTGAACAGACTTATCGTTCTGGCCGCGTTGCTGCTGCCTGCCTGCTTTGCCAATGCCCACGAATACACGCTCGGCGATCTGCAGATCGCTCATCCCTGGTCGCAGGAATTGCCGCCCAATGCGCCCACCGTCGCGGCCTATTTCGTGATCCACAACGCAGGCAAGACCGCCGACCGCCTGCTCAGTGTCGACTCGCCGATCTCGGGTGAAGCGCAATTACATGAGCATGTGATGCAAAACGACCTGATGAAAATGCAGTCGGTACCGAGCGTGGAAATCCCTGCGGGTGGCGATGTCACCTTTGCACCGATGGCCTACCACGTCATGTTGCTGGGGCTGAAAGACCGAGGCCTGCTGAGCGATGGCAAGCGCTTCCCGCTGATCCTGCACTTCGAGAAGTCCGGTGACGTGACGGTCGAAGTGGCGGTGCAGAAGCAGGCGCCCGAGGCCACGCAAAAGCACGCTCACGCTCAATAATCCGCTGAGCTGAGGCCGCCCATGCGCCCGCCAGGCACCAGGTCATCCGCCCACCGTCGTCAGCCCTTGAGCCTGACGCGCGGCAGCTGGATCAGCCTGTTCGCCATGTTGATGATCTTTATCGGTCCACTGATTTCTCAGTCGATGCCGATGGATCAGCGTACCTCCATGCCCCTGGACATGAGCATGAACATGTCGATGGACATGAGCATGGACATGTCGGCGATGGATCACGCCGCTCACGCCGCTCAACCGACGGCCGAGCATTGCCCGCCAGCGTCCGGGCATCACGCAATCTGGGAAAAATGCGGCTATTGCAGCCTGCTGTTCAATTGCCCGGCGCTCACCGGTGGCGCTGCATTCACAGCGTTCGATACCCCGCTCGCCAACACGTACACCACGCCATTTCCTCGCCTGGGCCATGCCCGGCGAACCTTCTTCCCCGGCGCCCGCACCCGCGCCCCGCCCTTCGTCGCGTAAACAACCCACCTCTGGTTTCACACGGTCCTCCAGGAGCGACCGTGTCGTTTACGACTGTTCGATGGAAATTGTCATGTCCAGGTTTGCTGCTGTCCCCTGCTTGAGCGCTGCCCAAGCCACCCTTGCCCCGAACGAATCCAGCATTCGCTTCAGGCACGCCACCGCCCTCCTGTGCGGTGCCTTGCTCGCGCCTTCCGCGCTGGCCGATGAACACGCAGGTCATAGTGAAGAATTGACCCCGACGGTTATCACCGCGATTGCCCCGAACTCGCCACTGACCATCGTCACCAACCCCAGGGAGCCGCGCCAACCCGTGCCGGCCAGCGACGGGTCGGACTATCTGAAAACCATTCCGGGCTTCGCCCAGGTGCGCAATGGCGGTACCAACGGCGACCCGGTGTTGCGCGGCATGTTTGGCTCACGCCTGAACATCTTCACCAACGGCGGCATGATGCTCGGCGCGTGCCCCGGCCGAATGGACGCTCCGACCTCGTACATTTCCCCGCAAACCTACGACACACTGACCGTCATCAAAGGTCCGCAGACCGTGCTTTGGGGACCGGGGGCTTCGGCCGGCACCATCCTCTTCGACCGCGAACCGGAAAGCTTCGGTGAGCTCGGCACGCGGGTGAACGCCAGTGTGCTGGCCGGCTCCAATGGCCGTTTTGACAAGCTGGTGGACGCAGCCGCCGGCGGGCCACTGGGTTATGTGCGGGTGATCGGTAACACCGCCCAGGCCGACGACTACAAGGATGGCAACAACGACACGGTGGCATCGCGTTATGACAAGTGGAACGGCGACGTTGCGCTCGGCTGGACCCCAGACGCCGATACCCTGCTGGAGTGGACCGCCGGCAAGGGTGACGGCGAGGCACGTTATGCAGGACGCGGCATGGACGGTTCGCAGTTCAAGCGCGAGAGCCTTGGCCTGCGCTTCGAAAAGTCCAACATCAGCGACGTGCTGGAACAGCTCGAGGCGCAGGTCTACTACAACTACGCCGACCATGTGATGGACAACTACACGCTGCGAACGCCGTCCGGCACCGGGATGATGGCCGGCCCCATGGCGTCCAACGTCGACCGGCGCACTCTTGGCGCGCGAGTCAAGGCTACCTGGCGTTGGGCCGATGTGCAGTTGGTCAGTGGCATTGATGCGCAGACCAACGAGCACCGCCAACGCAGCGCCATGGGCATCGACACCTACAAGGACCAGCCGTACACCAAGGACGCCGACTTCCACAATTACGGAGTGTTCAGCGAACTGACCTGGTACGCCGCCGAGCGTGACCGACTCATTACCGGCGCACGCCTGGACCGCGCTTCGGCCAAGGATTACCGGCAAACCATCGGCTCGGGGATGATGACCCGCCCCAACCCAACCGCCGACGACACGCGTGCCGATACGCTGCCCAGTGGCTTCATGCGCTACGAACACGACCTGGCCGACAGCCCGACCACACTGTATGCGGGCCTGGGCCACACCCAGCGCTTCCCGGACTACTGGGAACTGTTTTCGCCCAATTCCGGCCCCGCCGGATCGGTGAATGCCTTCGATTCGATCAAGCCCGAGAAAACCACCCAGCTCGACTTCGGCCTGCAATACAAAGCTGAAGATCTCGAAGCCTGGGCCTCGGCCTACATCGGCCAGGTGCGCGACTACATCCTGTTCAACTACACGCCAGCCATGATGGGCATGACCTCTCAAGCACAGAACATCGATGCGCGAATCATGGGTGGCGAACTGGGTGCCGCCTACCCACTCAACGAGCACTGGAAAGCCGACGCCACCCTGGCCTACGCCTGGGGCAAGAACAGCAGCGATGGCAGCGCCTTGCCACAAATGCCGCCGCTGGACGCCCGCTTCGGCTTGACCTACAGCGAAGACAACTGGAGCACCGGCGCACTGTGGAGAGTGGTTGCCGCGCAAAACCGTATCGACCAGAACAAAGGCAACGTGGTCGGCAAGGACTTCGACAAGACCCCGGGTTTTGCCGTGTTCTCGCTCAACGGTGCCTATCGGATCAACCAGCACTGGAAGGTCAGCAGCGGCGTCGACAACCTGTTCGGCAAGGCCTACGCCGAACATTTGAACCTGGCCGGCAACGCCGGTTTCGGTTACCCGGCCAATGATCCGCAAGCCATCAAGGAACCCGGGCGCACGCTCTGGACCAGGATTGATATGAGTTTCTAACAACAAAAGTCAAAAGATCGCAGGCTCCTGCGGGAGCTGTCGAGTGAAACGAGGCTGCGATCTTTTACAGACAATTGATTCGCCAAGCGGAGCACAACCGATGAAACAGCCCAAAGTGAATTTCTACAACCTGGCCTGGCGCTGGCACTTCTATGCCGGATTGTTCGTTGCGCCATTCATGGTGATGCTGGCCCTGACCGGCACCATTTACCTGTTCAAACCGCAACTCGACTCACTGATGTACAGCAGCCTGCTCAACGTCCCTGCCGGACACCACACGGTGCCGGCCGATGACCTGCTCAACCGGGTCAAGGCCGCCTATCCACAAGGCACGATCAAACAATACCTGCCGCCGATAAACCCCCAGCGCAGTGCCCAGTTTGTCGTGCTCAACGGCGGTAACGAGCTGAATGTGTTCGTCGACCCGTATCACGGTGACATTCTCGGCGAGCAAGATGCCAAGAAGAACCTGCAGGCGGTCGCGCGAGCGATTCACGGCGAACTGATGATCGGCACCGTGGGTGACCGACTGGTGGAACTGGCCGCTGGTTGGGGGGTGGTGCTGGTGGTTTCCGGGGTGTTCCTGTGGTGGCCCCGTGGTCAGGCCGCAGGCATTCTCTGGCCTCGCCTGAACAGTCGAGGCCGGGTGTTGTGGCGTGACCTGCATGCCGTCACCGGCTTCTGGGGCGCCTCGTTGTTGCTGGTGATGCTGCTCAGCGGCATGACCTGGACCGGCTTCTGGGGCCAGCAATACGCCGCCGTCTGGAATGTCTTTCCGGCAGCGATGTGGGACAACGTGCCAAAGTCCGACGTCGAAGCGCGCAGCCTCAACAGCGCCACCCGCCAGACTGTGCCGTGGGCCATGGAAAATACGCCGATGCCGATGTCCGGCGATCATGCCGAACACATGGCCCACGGCGCAGCGCCAACCGGTCCCGCCGCGCCGACCATCAGCCTGCAGGATGTGCAGAACATCGCCGTGCAACGCAAGGTCGAGCCCGGCTACAGCATCACCTTCCCGACCACGGCCACTGGCGTATTCACCATCGCTGTGTTCGCCGATGACCCACGCAATGACGCCACCCTTCACATCGATCAGTACACTGGCGACGTCCTCGCCGACGTACGTTACGAGCACTACGGCGTCGTCGCCCGCGCCACGGAAATCGGCGTGATGCTGCACGAAGGCAAGATGTTCGGCACGCTCAACCAGATCATTGTCCTGCTGATCTGCCTGATGATCTTGCTCAGCGCGGTCAGCGGCGTCGTGATCTGGTGGAAACGCCGTCCGCAAGGCAAGTTCGGTGTCCCACCGCTGCGCCACGACCTGCCGAAATGGAAAACCGCGATGGTGATCATGTTCGCCCTGGCGGTGGCGTTCCCGTTGGTGGGGATCTCGCTGGTGGTGGTATGGCTGCTCGATCGGCTGCTGTTGTCGCGCCTGACCCGGCAAACTGAAACCGCCTCACCGTCATCCTGAGTCAGGCGAGATGCGCGGGGGCCCCGCGCATCTCACTGGCAATTGCGAATTTCCTTGCCAGCCGCACCACGACTGTAGACTCGAGATTACAGCTCATCCCGAGTCGGCTTATCGGAAACGTCGGGCACCTGTTGGCGAGCGACTCTCCAGTCCTGTCCCAGTCTGCCCGCCTGGTTCCAGTCAGCTGCCGTCTTGAGCACCCTCAGCCCACCAACAACCGCCAACTTCAGAACAAAATCTTCGGATGACGTAAAATGTCCGGTGAGTAAAAACCGGCCTTCTTCCGAGGAGTGGGTGGGGTCGTATTTGAGTAGCGCACCATGACGCGTCGAGTAGTAGAACGCGTCAATATCAAACCCTTTGGCTTTCAAGGCATGGGTGTGTGCATAGACCGACGCGGCGGACGCATACTCCACCTCCAGCGGGGCGGTGGGGATGGCGGGCGACAAGGACATCTCGTGGCCCGCCATCAGCGTGTAACCCTCAGGAAACTGTGGTGCTTTATTCCTGGGCGAAGTCGACGGGTCGTTCGCGGTGCGGAAGATACGGTGCAGCGCACCATAGGAGGAAGGTGTGTCCACAACGGGCTCCACGCCGACGTACGAACGGGTTGCGGTTTTGCCGAGCACGGCGCTGGTCAGCGCCGCGGGCTGCCCACCGACACCCGCCGCCCGATGCTGTGCATGACGAGCCGCATCGTCGGGATGGTGAAACACGGGTCCCAAAGGCAGGACGGGATTGAGTGCCCACCGTTCAGCGTCGGAAACAGCAGGCATCCGTGGAACCCAGTCGGCACCCACCACTCCCGGGCAAGACCAGTAGGGGCTTGTCACCAGGACCTCCAGTCGTCCGGCCACCGCCATGCGCCGAATGTAACCGGTCAGGCTGAACTTGCCCTGCTCGATGTCGCGCCAGTCCTCCTGCGCCTGTGCAGATGACGCGAACGGATTGTCCTTGAATTCGACCTGCCCAAACTTATCCAGTGTCATAGCCGAATCGAAGGCGCTCATCTTGAACTGTAACAAGGCACCGTCGGCGCAGGAGAAGTAAATCGACCGGTAGCCCTGGGCTGAGTTCGCAACAACACGTGCCTGACTCACATCGATTGGTGAAAAGAAGTGCCGATAATCATCGTCCGACAGATTCCGAGGCGCTTGCGCACCACACATGTACAAGCCGCTGGTGACGAAGCGGTAAGGTAACGCACCCGGAAAGACACGTTGGTAGTCGAACGTTGCGTTTCGTGCCTCAATGGGCAAGGTTGCCATGAAAGAACCGTCGCGGGCATTCCTGAGCAAGAATCCAAAACTCAGTGCGGCACGACTGCCGGCCCGCTCATGGGCACAGCGCGCGGCATCCTGCTCGCGAATATGCAACGGGCTGTAAGCGGGTTCCGACACCGCATTCCTGCGATTGCTCGGGCGGATAGCCGTTGCAAATGGCGCAAATTCTATGACCGCACGCGCATAGCCCCACAAGCGACTCCCCACGACCACTTGCAGATAACCGGACTTGGCCAGTTTTTTTACCCAGTCCGTCGGTGACAACCGGCCCAGATGGATCTGCTCCTTGATCCAGGCTCCATCCAGGTCGCTAGCCGGTTTACCCGAGGCACTCAATATCGCGCCCAGGTCGGCGCGGATTCGCTCCCACGCTCCGACTCGAAAACGGATGGTCGATCCGTCAGGTGCAAACAAGTACTCGTCGAGTGTTTGTTCCTTACGAGTAAATGCCGTGTAAACCACATCGACAGACAGCATGTTGAGATAAAGCTCTCTATCAGCGCTCGCCAATACCACAGGCAGCGCCCGCAGCACCCGTGAGCGATACCGCGCAACAATACTGCAGCCTGCCGGAAACTGGCCGGCAGTGACCGCTTCATCGGGAAACACCCACTTGATATCAAAGTCTTCCTGAGGAATGTCGATCGGATCGGTGGCTACGAAAAAACCGTCGGCGCGCTTGAGGATCAGGCCGCCAAACGCCCCTGTCTTGCCTTGCGGAACTTGCGAGCGAGCATGCAGCGCAGCGTCATCGGCCGAAAAGAAAACCGGACTCAAGGCTCGACGTTCCACGAACAGAGCTGGCGCCCAGAGGGCGTCGATCAGACCTTTCCTGTCCCAGCACTGACTGGTGCGCATCACCTGCAAGGTACCGCTGTTAGCGGCTACCCTGACAAAACCGGTCGACGTGAGCTTGCCATTGGCCAGGTGGGTTTGAATGTCTTCCAGGCCCAGGTTCGGGGCGTCGTTTTCGAACAGCTTGGAGCCCTTGCGTTGGACATACTTCAGCAGTGCCCCGTCCTGGGTAGAAATATAGAGAGGAATGGGCACAAAACCCTCCATCACCGGACGTCTTTTTGAGTTGTAAACAACAATATAAAGATCTCGTGGCACGATGAAGTGCTGGGCCAACCAACGCCTGGATTCGTCTCGCGCATGCTTGACGCGCTGACGCGAGTAAAAATAGGAATGCGGTATAAATGACTCGGGGTAGATAGTCCCCAGGGTTCTGGATTCGCTGAACAAACTGCGCAACGAATAAAGCTTGTCTCGCACACCACCAATCGGGACCAGTTCGGAGGCGACGTATTCCTCCTTGCCCTGTTGCTTGAGGATGAACCCGAACCAGGTCTGTTCCTCGTCGTGGTGCCCCGTGTCCCTGGAATAGCGATCAAGTGCCGCCTCATCGGCTGACGGGAACACCGCCCCAAAAGACACCCGCTCCGGCACGGTTCGCTCCCAGGGGCCCGGGACGCGTTCCCCGGTAATTTTGCCCCGTGGTCGCCAGCGACCGTTGCTGATGAGGACCTGCAGATTGCCGACAGCTGCCAACTCCAAAACCAGTTGTTCCGGTTTGACCGCCCCCGAGGCGAGAGCCTTGGCAAAAGCCTCCGGTTTTTCGTCCGTTCCGAGCATCTGCAGCAGCTTCAACTCGTGCGGGCTATCGGGCGTGAAACTGATCAAACTGTCTTCGGCTCCCGAAAGATAAGCCGGATAACTGGCGCTCAGGATGTTGTGCAACTCATGGACGCTGAATATCAGCAAGCTCGTCGCTGCATCTTCGACAGACCATTTCAGCTGCGCAACCTTGCCTGCGTCGAGCGTCGAAAGCGCAGGGTGAGAATAGAAACGACTGTGCAAGACGTGATTGTCGGGGATCACCTGGTGATGGGAAACGATACTGACCTGATGCTCGGCCGGTTCGGTTATGACAAATCGTAGATCGCTTCGCTGAAGGATATAGCCGAGATACCCGCTGTCGCGGCGGTGACCGACTCGCTCATGGGCATAACGGGCGGCATCGTCCGCCGACAGGAACTCCCTGGCCAGTACATGCAGCGCAGATCCCGCACCTCCCGAGTAGTGCTGTTGTGATTGTTCATCCATGAAGTGGTGCTCCTTTGATTCACTGATAGAGCCCCACTCTTGCACCGGAAAACAGTGCCCGGGCGGTACATAGTTACTACCAGCAACGTTCGGCACCAGTTGGGCGCATCGCCATGCCCCACCTGCACTGTTGTGCTCGCTCACGGTGCAGGCGGCGCATTCGCCGAACGGTTTTCCCCTTCAGGTAAAGCACTTCGGGCGTTAGGCACAGCCCTTGCTAAAGACCCTTCAGTAGTCCGCATCTGCCAACCAAGAAAAATATCCAACGTTCATGGAGATCGCACAATGAAGCGTCGCAGTTTGATCAAGGCTTTCACACTCACGGCAAGCATTGCCGCGATGGGCATGACCTGGACTGTCCAGGCCGCCGAGACCATCAAGGTCGGTATCCTGCATTCGTTGTCCGGCACCATGGCGATCTCGGAAACATCGCTCAAGGACATGGCACTGATGACCATCGACGAGATCAACGCCAAGGGCGGCGTGAACGGCAAGATGCTTGAAGCGGTGGTGGTGGACCCGGCGTCGAACTGGCCTCTGTTCGCGGAAAAGGGCCGACAGCTGCTGACCCAGGACAAGGTCGCCGTGGTATTCGGTTGCTGGACCTCGGTGTCGCGCAAATCGGTGTTGCCGGTGTTCGAAGAGCTCAATGGCCTGCTGTTCTATCCGGTGCAATACGAAGGTGAAGAGATGTCGCCGAACGTGTTCTACACCGGTGCCGCGCCAAACCAGCAGGCGATCCCGGCCGTGGAATACCTGATGAGCGAGGAAGGTGGCAGTGCCAAGCGCTACTTCCTGCTCGGTACCGACTACGTCTACCCGCGGACCACCAATAAGATCCTGCGTTCGTTCCTGCACTCCAAAGGCGTGGCCGACAAGGACATCGAAGAGGTCTACACGCCGTTCGGTCACAGCGACTACCAGACCATCGTCGCTAACATCAAGAAATTCTCGGCTGGCGGCAAGACGGCGGTCATCTCGACAGTCAATGGCGATTCCAACGTGCCGTTCTACAAGGAACTGGCGAACCAGGGACTGAAAGCCACGGACGTGCCGGTCGTGGCGTTCTCGGTGGGCGAAGAAGAACTGCGCGGCATCGACACCAAGCCACTGGTGGGCAACCTCGCAGCATGGAATTACTTTGAGTCGGTGGAGAACCCGGCGAACAAGAAATTCGTCGCCGACTGGAAAGCCTATGCGAAGAAACACAACCTGCCAGGCGCCGATAAAGCCGTGACCAACGACCCGATGGAAGCCACCTACGTCGGCATCCACATGTGGGCGCAGGCCGCCGAAAAAGCCAAGTCCACCGACGTCGACAAGGTTCGCGAAGCGCTGGCCGGCCAGACCTTTGCCGCGCCGTCCGGCTACACCCTGACCATGGACAAGACCAACCACCACCTGCACAAGCCGGTGATGATCGGCGAGATCCAGGCCGACGGTCAGTTCAACGTGGTATGGCAGACCGAAGGGCCGATCCGTGCCCAGCCGTGGAGCCCGTTCATCCCGGGCAACGACAAGAAGCCGGAGTATGCGGTGAAGAGCAACTGAGCCAATGGATGCCGGGCCTGACCGTACAGCTCAGGCCCGACACAGTTCCCTGTGGGAGCGAGCCTGCTCGCGAAGAGGCCCTGACAGTCGACATTGATGGTGAATGTCAGACCGCTTTCGCGAGCAGGCTCGCTCCCACATTGACCGAGTAAGGCTAACGATATGCCCACTGCCCTTTACCGCTTCATCCTCGCCATCGCACTTTTACTGCCCATGGCCACTTTCGCCGGCGATGCCGAAGACTTCGTTGCCGCCAATCCCGTGCAACAGGCAAAACTGCTGGAAGCCTGGGCCGCGCAGCCCGATCCGGCGCGTATCGAGCTGATCCACGCCCTGCAACAAGGGGTGTTGACCATCGATGGTGAACCGAAAACACTGCGTCTGAATAACCGCCTGCGGGGTCTGATCGACACCGCCCTGGCCAGCCATCAATTGCTCGCCGCCGATGCCAAAACTCGTCTGGCTGCCGCACAGCAATTGCAGAAAAGCGCCAAACCCGCGCAGCTGAAATTCCTCGACCAGCAACTCGCTGGCGAAAAAGATGAAGGCGTTCACGCCGCACTTAGCCTGGCGCTGGCCAACCTGCAACTGGTGGACACCGACCCGACGGTGCGCCTCGCGGCCGTAAGACTGCTTGGCGAAACCGGCGACCCATTGGCCCGCACCCGCCTCGAAGGATTGCTTGAGCCCGGCGTCGAAACCGATGCCAACGTGCGCACTGCTGCTGAAACCAGCCTCGCCCAAGTCAAGCGCAAACTGCTGATTGGCGAACTGCTGGGCCAGGCGTTCAGCGGTATGTCCCTGGGCTCGATCCTGTTGCTCGCCGCGCTCGGCCTGGCGATCACCTTCGGCCTGCTGGGTGTGATCAATATGGCCCACGGCGAAATGCTGATGCTTGGCGCCTACTCGACCTACGTCGTGCAGTTGATGTTCCAACGTTACGCACCGCAGGCCATCGAGTTCTATCCGCTGATCGCGCTGCCGGTGGCGTTCTTCGTCACCGCCGCCATCGGTATGGCGCTGGAGCGCACGGTCATTCGCCACCTCTACGGCCGCCCGCTGGAAACCCTGCTCGCCACCTGGGGCATCAGCCTGATGCTGATCCAGTTGGTGCGCCTGGTGTTCGGCGCGCAAAACGTCGAGGTGGCCAACCCGGCGTGGTTATCCGGCGGGATTCAAGTGCTGCCCAATCTTGTGCTGCCGTACAACCGAATCGTGATCATCGCGTTCGCGTTGTTTGTGGTGGCACTCACCTGGCTGCTGCTGAACAAGACGCGCCTGGGTTTGAACGTGCGTGCGGTCACCCAGAATCGCAACATGGCGGCCTGCTGCGGCGTGCCCACCGGGCGCGTGGACATGCTCGCCTTCGGCCTCGGCTCGGGCATTGCCGGACTCGGCGGCGTGGCGCTGAGCCAGATCGGCAACGTCGGCCCGGACCTCGGCCAAAGCTACATCATCGACTCGTTCCTGGTGGTGGTGCTCGGCGGTGTCGGGCAACTGGCAGGCAGCGTGTTGGCCGCGTTCGGCCTGGGGATCGCCAACAAGATTCTTGAACCGCAAATCGGTGCCGTGCTCGGCAAGATCCTCATCCTCGCGCTGATCATTCTGTTCATCCAGAAACGTCCGCAAGGCCTCTTCGCACTGAAAGGACGGGTGATCGACTGATGAACCAGCCCCTGATGCTCACTGCCAGCCAAAAGGCCGGTCCCAGAGTCACGATTGCCGTCGGTGCGGTAATCCTTGTTTTACTGTTGGCGTTGCCATTGCTGTCGTTGTTGTCGCCGGACAGCGTCTTCCATGTCTCGGCCTACACACTGACGTTGGTTGGCAAGATTCTTTGCTACGCCATCGTCGCCCTCGCCCTCGATCTGGTCTGGGGTTATGCCGGCCTGTTGTCCCTCGGCCATGGCCTGTTCTTCGCCCTTGGCGGTTACGCCATGGGCATGTACCTGATGCGCCAGGCCTCGGGCGATGGCTTGCCGGCCTTCATGACGTTCCTGTCGTGGTCCGAATTGCCCTGGTACTGGACCGGCACCGAAAGCTTCCTCTGGGCCATGTGCCTGGTGGTGTTGGCCCCGGGATTGCTGGCGTTGGTGTTCGGTTTCTTCGCCTTTCGCTCGCGAATCAAGGGCGTGTATTTCTCGATCATGACCCAGGCCCTGACCTTCGCCGGCATGCTCCTGTTTTTCCGCAACGAAACCGGTTTTGGCGGCAACAACGGCTTCACCAACTTCCGCACCATTCTTGGCTTTGGCATCACGGAACCTGGCACCCGTGCGGTGCTGTTTTTCGCCACGGTGCTGTTGCTGGTGGCGAGTCTGTACATCGGTTGGCGCCTGGCGCAGAGCAAGTTTGGCCGAGTGCTGACCGCACTGCGCGACGCGGAAAATCGCTTGATGTTCTGCGGCTACGACCCGCGCGGGTTCAAGTTGTTCGTGTGGGTGTTGAGCGCGGTGTTGTGCGGCCTCGCCGGTGCGTTGTACGTGCCGCAGGTGGGCATCATCAACCCGAGTGAAATGTCGCCGACCAACTCGATCGAAGCGGCGGTCTGGGTAGCCCTCGGCGGTCGCGGCACCTTGATCGGCCCCTTGCTGGGCGCGGGCGTGGTCAATGGCATGAAGAGCTGGTTCACCGTGGCCTTCCCGGAATACTGGCTGTTTTTCCTTGGCGCGCTGTTCATCATCGTCACCCTGTACCTGCCCAAGGGCGTGATCGGTTTGCTGAAGAAAAGAGGTGAACAATGAGAGTCACTGCAAGCGCTGAATTCATGCTCGAACCGGCATTTTTTCCGCCTCTGGAACCGAATAGGGACGCTGGCAGCAGCCGTGATGCCATCGGCATCGGCCAGCGTGCCGGCAAAGGCCTGAACACCCGCCACGGCACCATCCTGACCCTGGAAGACATCAGCGTCAGTTTCGATGGCTTCAAGGCATTGAACGATTTGAATCTGTACATCGGCGTGGGCGAGTTGCGCTGCATCATCGGCCCCAACGGCGCAGGCAAGACCACACTCATGGACGTGATCACCGGCAAGACCCGCCCCACCCACGGCAAGGCCTGGTTCGGCGAAACCCTGGACCTGACGCAAATGAGTGAAGTGCAGATTGCCCAGGCCGGCATCGGCCGCAAGTTCCAGAAACCGACCGTGTTCGAAGCCTTGAGTGTGTTCGAGAACCTGGAGCTGGCGCAGAAAACCGATAAATCGGTGTGGGCCAGCCTGCGGGCGCGCTTGAGCGGTGAGCAGAAAGACCGTATCGCCGAGGTGCTCGACACCATTCGCCTGACCGCGTCGGTCAATCGCCCCGCCGGTTTGCTGTCCCACGGCCAGAAGCAGTTCCTGGAAATCGGCATGTTGTTGATGCAAGACCCGCAATTGCTGCTGCTCGACGAGCCGGTGGCCGGCATGACCGACGCCGAAACCGAATTCACCGCCGAACTCTTCAAGACCCTGGCCGGCAAGCATTCGCTGATGGTGGTGGAACACGACATGGGCTTCGTCGGCTCGATCGCCGACCACGTCACCGTGTTGCACCAGGGCAGCGTGCTGGCCGAAGGGTCGCTGGAGCAGGTGCAGGACAATGAGCGGGTAATTGAGGTCTACCTCGGTCGCTAGACCTGATCGTTCCCACGCTCCGCGTGGGAATGCCGCCCGGGACGCTCCGCGTCCCACTGACAATGCAGGGCTCAATTCCTGCGCTAGGGTGACGCGAAGCGTCACGGTATGCATTCCCACGCAGAGCGTGGGAACGATCACCGGGAGAATTCGAACATGCTGCAAGTCGACAAGCTGCACCAGTACTACGGCGGTAGCCACATCCTGCGCGGCCTGACGTTTGACGTGAAGGTCGGTGAAGTCACCTGCCTGCTCGGCCGTAACGGCGTGGGCAAGACTACCCTGCTCAAATGCCTGATGGGGTTGTTGCCGGCCAAGGAAGGCGCGGTCAATTGGGAGGGTAAGCCGATCACCACGTTCAAGCCGCACCAGCGGGTGCATGCCGGCATCGCCTACGTACCGCAGGGCCGGGAAATCTTCGGCCGCCTGACCGTGGAGGAAAACCTGCTGATGGGTTTGTCGCGATTCCCAGGCTCCGAGGCGAAGGAGGTCCCGGCGTTCATCTACGAACTGTTTCCGGTGTTACTGCAAATGAAGCAACGACGCGGCGGTGATTTGTCCGGTGGCCAACAGCAGCAGCTTGCAATCGGGAGAGCCCTGGCCAGCCGTCCGCGGCTGCTGATCCTCGACGAACCCACTGAAGGCATCCAGCCGTCGGTGATCAAGGAGATTGGCGCTGTGATCAAGAAACTCGCGGCGCGCGGCGACATGGCGATTCTGCTGGTAGAGCAGTTCTACGATTTCGCGGCCGAATTGGCCGATCACTACCTGGTGATGTCCCGTGGCGAGATCGTGCAGCAGGGCCGTGGAGAAAACATGGAAGCCGAGGGTGTACGCGGCCTGGTTACGATCTAATCTGTGGCGTCTCGACGATAATCAGAAAATATGAATTTACCTCTTCCTGCTGCCCTGTTTACCCCGAGCTGGCATGCCGAGCTGGAGCTGGGCTATGCCCGATTCGGCGACAACACGCGTCCGGTCCATAGACGGCACAAAGGCCCGCTGCGCGTGCAGAAGCACCTGTATGCAGAAGGCCCCGAGGTGTGCCAGCACATCATTGTGCATCCGCCGGGCGGGATTGCCGGTGGAGACCGGCTGGACATCAGTGCCAGCGTCGGCCACGCGGCGTGGGCACAGATCACCAGTCCCGGCGCCGCCAAGTGGTATCGCGCAGCAGCGCCGGCGTATCAGAAACTCGACCTGAAAGTGGCCCAAGGGGCGACACTGGAGTGGCTGCCGCAAGAGACGATCATCTTCAGCGATGCCCGCGCCGAGCTCAGCACATCCATTGATCTGCAAGGCGATGCCCGGCTGTTCTACTGGGACGTGGTGGCGCTGGGTCGCCCGGCCAGTGGTGAGCGCTTCGATCTCGGTCATTTCCAGGCACAACTGGATATCCGCCGCGACGGCGAGTTGCTCTGGCATGAACGCCAGCGCATCGTTGGCGGTGACGGGTTGCTCGATTCGCCGATTGGCTTGGACGGGCAACCGGTCTTCGCCACGTTACTGGTGACTGGCGAGATTGATAGCCAATTGCTGGAGCAGTGCCGTTCGCTGCCCAATGACGTGCGCGGGGATTTGACTCAGTTGCCGGGGTTGCTCGTAGCCCGCTGCCTGGCCAGCGAGGCGCTGTTGGCGCGCGGCTGGTTGATTGAATTATGGCGGTTGCTCAGGCCTGCGTTGCTTGGCCGCGAAGCCGTGCCACCGAGAATATGGAGCACCTGAACAGCGCTCCTGCAAAAACCTTTTTAACTGCCGAAACTGGATGTCTACGATGGACCTGACCCCACGTGAAAAAGACAAGCTGCTGATCTTCACCGCCGGCCTCGTCGCCGAGCGGCGTTTGGTCCGCGGCGTGAAACTCAACTACCCGGAAGCCATGGCCTACATCTCCGCCGCGTTGCTCGAAGGCGCCCGCGACGGCCAGACCGTGGCCGAGCTGATGCACTACGGCACCACCCTGCTCAGCCGCGAACAAGTGATGGAAGGCATCCCGGAAATGATCCCGGAGATCCAGGTCGAAGCGACCTTCCCCGACGGCACCAAACTGGTCACCGTCCATCAACCGATCGCTTGAGGCTTCACCATGACCTACACCATTCGCGATGCCGTGCATGCCGACCTGCCGGCCATCCGTGATATCTACAACGATGCGGTGCTCAACACCACGGCGATCTGGAACGAACAGGCGGTCGACCTCGGCAACCGCCAGGCCTGGTTCAGCGCCCGGCAATCCCAGGGGTATCCGATCCTGGTCATCGTCGACAGCGAGAACAACGTGTTGGGCTACGCTTCGTTTGGTGACTGGCGACCGTTCGATGGTTTCCGACATACCGTCGAGCATTCGGTCTACGTGCGTAACGACCAGCGCGGCAACGGCCTTGGGCCGCAACTGATGGATGCCCTGGTCGAGCGCGCCAGGGCCTGCGGCAAACACGTGATGGTCGCGGCCATCGAAAGCGGCAACGCCGCCTCGATTCGCCTGCATGAGCGCATCGGATTCGTGACCACCGGGCAGATGCCTCAGGTAGGCACCAAGTTCGGTCGCTGGCTGGACCTGACCTTCATGCAACTGACCCTCAATCCTGGCGCGCAGCCTCCGGCCGCCAGCAAGGAGTGATACCCGATGAACCCCGCTCAACTGCGACGCGTCAACGTTGAAAGCTTTGCGCACTATCGCCAGGGATTGATTGACCTGCTGCTCGACGCCGTCGGATATGGCGCCAGCGTCGGCTTCATGGCCAACCTCGATGCTACGCAGGCCCGCGCGTATTTCGATGAAGTTCAGGAGAACCTGAACAAGGGCAACGTGTTGTTGTGGGTAGTGGTCAAGGACGAACAAGTGCAGGCCAGCGTACAGTTGACCCTATGCCAGAAGGCCAATGGCCTGAACCGCGCCGAGGTGCAGAAATTGCTGGTGCGCGAGCATGCGCGTCGTCGAGGCCTGGGCCAGCAATTGATGACGGCTGTGGAACAGGCTGCCCTGCAACACAAACGCGGCATGCTCTACCTCGATACCGAGGCTGGTTCCCCGGCTGAAGACTTCTACAAGGCATTGGGCTACACCCGCGCCGGTGAAATCCCCGACTACGCCTGCGACCCGAGCGGCTGCTACAAACCCACCGCCCTCTACTACAAGATTCTCCAGGGAGCCCATTGATGATTCCCGGTCAATATCAGATCCAGCCCGGCGATATCGAACTCAACGTTGGCCGCCGCACAATCAGTTTGAAGGTGGCCAACAGCGGCGACCGGCCGATCCAGGTCGGTTCGCACTACCATTTTTTCGAAACCAACGATGCCCTGACCTTCGACCGCGCCGCCAGTCGCGGCATGCGCCTGAACATCCCCGCCGGCACCGCCGTGCGTTTCGAACCGGGGCAGAGCCGCGAGGTCGAGCTTGTCGACCTGGCCGGGCACCGCCGGGTGTTCGGCTTTGCCGGCAGGATCATGGGTGACCTTGGTTAACCGATCGTTCCCACGCTCTACGTGGGCATGCATCCCGTGACGCTTCGCGTCACAAAAAGCGGACGCAGAGCGTCCACGGCGGCATTCCCACGCAGAGCGTGGGAACGATGAATTTGTGCAAGGAACTGTGATGAAAATTTCCCGTCAAGCCTACGCCGACATGTACGGCCCCACTGTCGGCGACAAGATTCGCCTGGCCGACACCGAGCTGTGGATCGAAGTGGAAAAAGACTTCACCAGCTATGGCGAAGAAGTGAAATTCGGCGGCGGCAAGGTTATCCGTGACGGCCAGGGCCAGAGCCAATTATTGGCCGCCGAAGTGGTCGACACCCTGATCACCAATGCGCTGATCATCGACCACTGGGGCATCGTCAAGGCCGATGTCGGCCTCAAGGACGGTCGCATTGCAGCCATCGGCAAGGCCGGCAACCCGGACGTGCAACCCAACGTGACTATCGCCATCGGTGCCAGCACCGAAGTCATTGCCGGTGAAGGCATGATCCTTACCGCTGGCGGCATCGACACCCACATCCACTTCATCTGCCCGCAGCAGATAGAAGAAGCGCTGATGAGCGGTGTCACCACCATGATCGGCGGCGGCACCGGGCCGGCCACCGGCACCAATGCCACGACCTGCACTTCCGGGCCATGGCACCTGGCGCGCATGCTCCAGGCCGCCGACGCCTTCCCGATGAACATCGGCTTGACCGGCAAGGGCAACGCCAGCCTGCCCGAGCCGTTGATCGAACAGGTCAAGGCCGGCGCCATTGGCCTCAAGCTCCACGAAGACTGGGGCACCACCCCGGCGAGCATCGACAACTGCCTCACCGTCGCCGACCAGTACGACGTACAAGTGGCCATTCACACCGACACCCTCAACGAATCGGGCTTCGTCGAAACCACCCTGGCCGCCTTTAAGGGCCGCACCATCCACACCTACCACACCGAGGGTGCGGGTGGCGGTCATGCCCCGGACATCATCAAGGCCTGCGGCTCCGCCAACGTGTTGCCGAGTTCGACCAACCCGACCCGACCGTTCACCCGAAACACCATCGACGAACACCTCGACATGTTGATGGTCTGCCACCATCTGGACCCAAGCATTGCCGAAGACGTAGCCTTCGCCGAAAGCCGAATCCGCCGCGAAACCATCGCTGCCGAGGACATCCTTCACGATCTCGGCGCATTCTCGATGATCAGCTCCGACAGCCAGGCCATGGGCCGCGTCGGCGAGGTGATCACGCGCACCTGGCAAACCGCCGACAAGATGAAAAAGCAGCGCGGCCCGCTGCCCCAGGACGGCGAAGGCAACGACAACTTCCGCGCCAAACGCTACATCGCCAAGTACACCATCAACCCCGCAATCACTCATGGCATCAGCCATGAAGTGGGCTCGATCGAAGTGGGCAAGTGGGCCGACCTGGTACTTTGGCGACCCGCGTTCTTCGGGGTCAAACCAACGTTGATCCTCAAGGGTGGCGCCATCGCGGCCAGCCTGATGGGCGATGCCAACGCGTCAATACCAACGCCACAACCGGTGCATTACCGCCCGATGTTCGCCAGCTACGGAGGTTCGCTGCATGCCACCAGCCTGACGTTTATCAGCCAGGCGGCCCATGAAGCCGGTCTTCCTGAAGCCTTGGGCTTGAAGAAAAAAATCGCTGTGGTCAAAGGTTGCCGCGAGGTGCAGAAAACCGACCTGATCCACAACGACTATCTGCCCGACATCGAGGTCGACCCGCAGACGTATCAGGTCAAGGCTGACGGTGTCTTGCTTTGGTGTGAACCGGCGGATGTGCTGCCGATGGCCCAGCGTTATTTTCTCTTCTGACCGGCACGCCGGCACGAAGATCGTCAGTCTTCGTGCCGGGCTGACAATCAGGGCTGCACGGTGAAGGGGATTTCCACCCGCTGCAGTTTTGCCCGGTCCATGGCCTGCTGGGTCAATGTCTTGAGCAACGTCTGTTTGCGGGCATTGAGCAGATTCATGTCGGTTTCATACGCTTGGGCGGTCATGACGCGACCGGGGGCGAACTCGCTTTCGGGTTTGCCAAGCTCCGCGGCGAGCACCCTGATCTCTTCCTTCAACTGCGCCTTTTCTTCCACGGAAAGTGACTCGGTCGCCCGTCTGTCCAGCGCCATGTAAAACTCTGTCGTCGCATCGAGCCGACGCCTGATCGCCTTGAACTCACCGCGATGGGAGCCCTGAATGTAAGACTCCCAGAAAGGCTGCTCGCTGATCGAATCGCGTAGCAGATCGCCCTCTTCCAACGCCAGCACACGTTTATAGGCCTCGTCGATCATCTGCGTGGTAACACCCGAATCCGCCCTGAACTGTAAGTCTCGCGATTGCCACGGCAAATCCAGCTTCTTGGCGAGGTCCGTCATATACGCCAGGTGAGTCTCGACTTCATCGATAGTCCCCGTGACATCCCCTTGCGCATTGATCCGTCTTAACTCCTCACCATTCTCCAGTCGCCGGGCAATTTTTTTATGGGCGATCCGACTCAACTCATCCAAACGGGATTTACCCTTGGCCAGCGACACCAGTTCGGCTTCGACCAGGCTCGGGTTAGCCAATTCGTAGGCTTCGTGAATCAGTACTTCAAGGCCCATGGCATTGAACAGCGATGCCCCGGCATCGACACAGTTGACCGGTTCACGTGCCAATTTGAAAATCTCGTTGCGCAGTTCGCTGTTCTGTTCCATGGCCTCCAGCATTCGCCAGACTTTGGCAGTCAAATCCACCCTGAAGGCGCGGTCATTTATAAAGTGGCTGGATTGGGTGAGCAGTCTTAGGTTATCGAAAAACGGCAGTGAACCGATCTCGTCTTCCACCTCATTCCATATGGGTTGTAACTCAACCCATTGCGCTCGCCTCAAGCCTTCCTCCCATTGAAGGGAGTCGCGCACGCCACGGGGCGGGTAAGGCCGATCAGGGTCCAGACCCACGGAGTGAATGTATTCTCTGAGCTGATTCAGGTTTGCTTGCGATATCCACTGCGGCTCACGGTTAAGTATCGTTCTGGCCAGCAACTCCGCTTCCATGGAACCGGGTAACACCTGAGGCACAAGGGTGATGACATTGTCCTGCAGGCTCAGATAGAAGTGCCGTAAACGGAGTATTGAAAACAGGCCAGCGGGCCAGGTATTGATCCCGGTGTTCGCCAGAATCAATGTGTGCAACATGCGCATGCGGCCGATGTTTGGCACCTGGCCCAGAGGATTGCGTCGCAGATCCACGGATTCGAGCAGGATGAGGTTGCTCAACTCGTCTGCGGTCTCCACAGTCAATTCGATCTGATTGTTGCCCAGGTACAGCTCGGTCAGAGTGCGCATCCGGCCGATCGCGGTTGGCAGCCGGGTCAGCGCATTGTTGTTCATGTTCAGGGCTCGCAGCCTCGGGAAATGCTCGAGAAACGCAGCATTGGCATCAGTCATTTCGGTATCAGGCAACTTCAGCTCGGTGACATGCTCGAAATTGGCTTCAAGCTTGGGCATTGTTTCCAAGTGCCGCCCCATGGGGATGTTGCTGAGGTCAAGGACCCAACCTCGCGGGTTTCCATGGACATCGAGGTCGCGGGGACCGCTGCGTTGCCAGCAGTTTCTGACGGCCCTGTACACACTATTACGTGACTGCCATTGTGCAACGCCTTCCGCACTCAGGCTGAACGAGTCGAGTGGCGAATCCAGCCAGCGCCGAAAGCTGCGGTTGAGTTGGTTGAACTCGGCTTCGAGGGCCACCACCCGTTCCTCGGGCGTGCTCCCGCTGTCGCTGTGTTCGAGAAATGTTTGAATATCGCCTTCGCCCCAGCCGGGGCGAAGCGACTGGATGCGCTCCTGCGCGGTCAGTTGCCCGGTGACCCGACGAAACTGTTGGGAAAAACCTTCCATGCCGCCCCGCAGCTTCATGGTTGCGGGATCGAACTTCGGTTTGCGCAAAGGATTGTCCGCCAGGATCGCCCTGAACCTGTCGTGGCTCAGCGGGAATCGCTGAACGGATTGCCTGAGCGTTCGCCATTGATTGATCTGGTAGCCCAGCGCATCGCGCTCTGCATCGGGCAAGGCATGCAGGACAGCGGCAAAAAGATTATCGGGGCCATGGAGCTCATGGTCGTCTTCATCGCGCGCCTCATACAAGCCGTCCTCGTTCTTGACCAGCACCTTGCGGATGGCGGCGTCAGCCGCTCCGATGCTGTCCTCCAGCGTGCCTGCCAGGGCATCGTTGCGCACTTCGATGCGCACGTCTTCTGACCAGCCTGGAAGCGATTCAAGCGATTGCAGAAGCAGTCTCTCAGTATCCGGGCTGTGCAGCTCATCGAGAAAAAGCCCCTCATAAGCGCGGTTCAGCCGCACCTCCAGCAACGCCGCCCGGGCCTGCTGCTTGAGACGCAAAGGTACGCGCTTGCGTTCGGCCATTACCGACAGCTCTTCTGGCGTGGCGCCCGCCAGCAGCTCCCTGGCGACGCTGGTCGGCAGCTCCTGGAACGCGTCCTGTAGCAAGGCCACGTTAGCCTCCGCTTCAACTTCTGCATTTTTATAGAATGACTTGAAGAGGCGCTTTTTCTGCTGCTCTGCACGGATGGCCAGGCGCTCCTGCAAAGCGTCGATTCGCACCTGTCTGTCACTGCCGATACTGCGGCCGAGCATCTGCTGGATTTCCTGTTCGTCGAAGCTGTCCACCACGCGCTCGGATAACTTGCCGGCTTTCAGTTCAGCAAAGGTCACCTTCACCCGGTTTGCAGCCAAGGCGCTCTGATTGCCGTGCACGATGGAGTCGCCCCATAACTGCGGCCCGCGGAAAAGCTCGATGGCCTTGGACTCGGGCCATCGCCGCAACTCCGTCATCAAGGGAGGCAAGTGATCCGCCCACTCCTGCGCCACCTGATTGAGCCGAATCTGATCCACCAGTTTGCCCACATCGGCATAAGCCTTGAAGCGCCTGAAGGTGTCGGCCAGTAACGCTGGTGGCGGCTGTGTATCCACTTGCAGCTTACGCAGCACATCTTCCTTGACGCCGCTGGCGATTCGGATCTGCTCCAGTGTTTCATCGGAGAACGCATCGGCCCGAGGGCCCAGGCGCCGCATCAGGCGGGCCTTGTCCCACTCGATGGGACGGTCGAGCTCGGTGTGCCAGGCACCCGCACCGTTATGCTCCATCCTTGGCTCATAGGCCGTCGTCCGGGCCGGATGCTTGAGTCGTGGCTGGCCGGTCTGCGGATTTTCCTTTACCTCAAAATGCTTGCCTCCCAACGGCAGGATGTCCTGGTCATTATGTCGATGGAGGCCTCGTTCGTTGGCTTTCGAATCCATGGACAACGTCACTTTGTGGTCATAGGGTCCCAGATCAGGATTCCACAGACGGGTTGTGCCATCGGGCAGCTCGATCTGTTTCAGCTGGTCGAGAAAAGGAGACGCCTTGACCGCCACCGGCTTGCCGCCTGGTAGCACGTGACCGGCCCCCATCAGCGCCAGTTGGGCGAAATTGATCAGTACCCCGGTCAAATGAGACGAGGCCTCTTCCTTGTCGCCTTTGGTCCAGTCTTCGATGCCCTCCAGGGTCTCAAGCATCATTTGGCCAACCATCACCGCCAGCACGGCTTCCCCTAACCCCGGAACCAACATGGCGCCGAAGTTGAAAACGTTCCAGCCAATGTCCAGGTAACTGGTCAGGCGTTTCCAGCGCACAGCAGCGTCTTCATCGCCAGTTGGCACGGCGATCTGTCGCGCATCGGCAATCGCCTTGTCGCTGCGCCAGAGACAGGATCGCTGCCAGAAATCGCCCTCGATCACGTTGCTGATCGGTTCGGCATCAGGATTCTCGACAGCGGTCTCGCGCCACCACGGGCCCATGTCCAGAGGCCCACGCTGAGTCCACTTGAACGTGGTAAAGCGCTCTTTGACGCGTGCAAAGAAGCGCCCCTTGTCCTTGTGAGGCACGAACCGGCTGAAGAATTGTTGGTAGTGCGCAGAGCGCAACTGGCTCGTCAGCTCCTTCATGAAGTCGGTGAACGATGCGTATTGCTTGAGGGGGTGATCCGGATCGTCGGGGATGTAGGCGATCAGGGTCCCGTCCAGCCGACTTTGTTCATGGATATCGTTGCGGCGAACCATTTCCTCGACCACACCCGTCGGGCCATTGGCAAAAAAGGCCTGAAGAATCTTGAACAGATCAAATTCCTGCCCCGGCAAAACCGCGAGGTGGCGGGACCACTCCACCAGGTGTTGCAGCTGTTCGGGCAGCAGTTGGTCAATTGCTTCTTTTATTGCCAAGGGGTCGCTCATCGCACTAAACAGCACGATGCCTGTCAACCGCGTGCCTAACAGTGAGAGTCGGTGTGCCTTTAAAGGACGGTTTCTATACAGGATGTTTTCCTGGCCATCGCGCACTTCTCCCAACTTGCCGTAGGCATAGGAATCCAGGTCGCTTTTTAACAACGCAATGAGCATGGTCTCACTGAAGGTAGCCCTCTCATGGGCCATGAAACCCCGCTCAAGTCTTGAGCGCGCAGTAACGTCAGCGGGTTCCAGAAGAGACTTTATGTGTAGCTGATACTGTTTGCCGATATCGAGCTTGCGACATAACGCGGCAAATTTTTCGACCGTTAATTCATGACGCTGCAGCTCTCCTTCAGCGTCCTTGACAAAAACACCTGATCCGTCGCGAAACGCACCGGCCACCGCTTCGGATTCCTCGAAGTTATGCAGCGCGGCTTCCAGCAGTGATGAATGCCGGATCCGACTGGCCTGGGTATCGATGCCAAACCCCAATGTGGCGGGAACGTACAGCCGCAATGAGGTCGTGGCGACGTCCAGCTCGAAGTTGAATTCATCCTTGATGGCCTGGACAAGTAGCGGTTTCGCAAAAGCGTTGATGTCCGTTTGCACGTTATCGACCCTGTCAGAGACAGTATCTTGTAAACGACAGCGCTTCTTGATGAGTTCTTGTAAATATTGACGATCAATGGGTCGAGCCTGGATATACCAATCCGGAAAATTAGGCTTTAACTCAGTTATCGATTCCAGCCTCGAAACGGGAGCGCTTTTAATCAGGCCTGGAATATTTTCCGCGAAATAAACCGAATGATTGCTATCGATTGAACCCTCAACTTTCGTAAAAGAATTCGATATGGCTTCTACCGGTACCACAGTCATTTTTGCATTTCCCTATGCGATGAACAGAATGCTCAGCTTATCCAACCTCCCTAATAACAAAAGCTTAAAAAACTGCTGGGAACTACCCGAAAAACCGGAATCAACATTGAACTTGAGAACCGTAAAATATAATTAAGTACCACCCCCGGCCCTCAGGAGGTGATCCGAATTCCCAGCGGTAGTTTTTACCCCGGCCCTAAAAAGGCTAAGATCGTCAAATTATCCAGGCAGGAATCCGGTCATGCACCTCCCCGAATTCATCAGGCAACACGCGGACCGTATCGTCGATGAATGGGAGGAGTTCGCCAGAACCATCACCCCAGCCGCCGAAAACATGGATCGAACGGCCTTGCGCGACCATGCCAAGGAGATCCTGCTGGCAGCCGCTCGGGACATGAGCAAACCTCAGACCGCCAGCGAACAACTCGCCAAGGCCAAGGGCGAGGGCCCGGAGAAAACCCCAAGCCTGGACGAAGCGGGCGCCAGTCATGGTGAATTACGCCATACGGTGGGTTTCGATCTGGTGCAGATGACCAGCGAGTTCCGCCACTTGCGTGCCTGCGTGATTCGTCTCTGGGTCGACAGCCTGGAGTCGCCGGACCTGGCCTACTTCCAGGACATGATCCGCTTCAATGAAGCCATCGATGAAGCGCTCGCAGAATCCACCGCGGCCTATGCCGAGCAGATGAGTCGCTCAAGAGATATTTTCCTGGCGATACTCGGCCACGACCTGCGCGCACCGCTGCAAGCGATGAGCATGTCGACTGAATTGCTGATGCGTAAAACAACGCTGGAAGGCGATGCGTTGGCCTGCGCGAACAACATCAAGCGCAGCGCTCGACACATGGCGGTGATGGTTAGCGACTTGTTGGAACTGGTGCGCTGTCGCCTGGGTAAGAGCCTGCCGATCGAACCGAAACCCATGGACCTTGCCGATGCCGCACACGCGGCGATTGCCGAAGCCTGCGCCGGCAACCCGGAGTGCGATCCGACGGTCAGGGTGGAAGGTGACACGCGAGGCGTCTGGGATGCCGGACGGCTGGGTCAGTTACTGCAAAACCTGATCGGCAACGCTTTGCAGCATGGCCTCGACAAACGCGATGTGACAGTTACTCTCCACGGAGAACCCGACACGGTTCGCCTGACGGTCCATAACTACGGAACGCCGATTTCCGCGAATGCTATCGGCACGATCTTCGATCCACTGGTGCGCAGCGCAGATGAAGAACTGGGCCAGCCATCGACCAGCCTTGGCTTGGGGTTGTTTATCGTCAAGGAAGTGGTGGATGCCCATGCAGGGACGATCGATGTGAGCTCTAACGAAACCGATGGCACGCTGTTTACCGTAGTGTTGCCACGCAATTCCCTGTAGCTGCCGCAGGCTGCGATCTTTTGATCTTCGTGGATCAAGATCAAAAGATCGCAGCCTGCGGCATCTCCTATTCCACCAACAACCGCCCCAACCGCTGCTTGAGCATCCGGTTCTCGGCCCGCAGCTGTTGGACCTCTTCCAGCAGGTCCAGCGCAAGGGCGACACCTTCCCATTCCAGCTCCAGATCGCGCCGCAGCTTGGCGGCGCGCTTGGCCAGGGTCAGTTCGTAATCGGTGAAGCGCCAGTCCTTGGGCTGCCCTCCCTGAGGTTCGAGGATGCCGTGTTCGACGATTTCGATCACGTAGACGTCCGACAGGTCGGTCGCCTCACAGAATTCTGCCAAGTCCAGTTGAACGGTCAGGGGGCTGCTCATGATGGGCTACTCCGTCGCTGGGTTCAGAAATTTTCTCGTGGGTTGAAGGCGGCTTTTTTTGCCAGTTCCTGCCACAGCGCCTTGACTTCATCGTCTGCGGCCTTGGGCATTACGGCCTTGAACTGGATGAACAGATAACCGCGTTCACCCGCCTTGTTCATCAGGCCATGGCCCTTGGCACGCATGCGTTGGCCGTTCTGGCTGCCGGCAGGGACCTTGAGGTTGATCTTGCCGGTCAGGGTTGGCACGGCGACTTCGGTGCCCAATGCCAGTTCCCACGGTGCCAGCGGCAGCGTGATGATCAGGTTCTCGCCTTCGACGTCGAATTTCGGGTGTGGCGCAAAACGAATGATCAGGTACAGGTCGCCATTGGCGCCGCCGCCAACACCAGGAGCACCCTGGCCCTTCAGGCGAATGCGCTCGCCATCGGCCACGCCCGCCGGGATCTTCACGTTCAGGCTTTTGCTGGTGTTGCTCACATGCTGGCCAGCCGCGTTGTACTGCGGCACCTGAAAGGTGACCTTCTTCGACTCGGTCGACAGGGTTTCTTCCAGAAAAACTCCCAGTTCCATTTCCACGTCTTGCCCTCGACGTCCGGTGCTGCGACGCGAATGTTCGCCACCGCCGAAACCGGGGCCGCGATTACCGAAGATCGAACTGAAGAAGTCCGAGAAATCGCCAGTGTCCTGGCCACCGCCAAAGCCGCCACGGCTCTGCCAGCCCGGTGGTCCCTGGAATGGTTGGCCATGCTGGCCATAACGGCGCAATTCGTCGTATTCGGCGCGTTTGTCAGCACTTTTCAGTGCTTCATAGGCTTCAGAGGCGTCCTTGAACTTGGCCTCGGCGTCCTTTTCCTTGCTGACGTCAGGGTGGTATTTGCGCGCCAGCTTGCGATAGGCGGCCTTGATCGCCTTGTCGTCTGCCGTCGGCTCCACACCGAGAATCTTGTAATAGTCTTTGAAGTCCATCGCGGGAATCACCATCCGTTATCGAAATCGCGCCACCTGCCACAGCATGCGCCTGTTTGCAGCATAGACGTTGACCGATCTCAAGGTTGTGACCGGGCAGCGCGTAAGAAGTTTATCGGCAGCAGGCGGTGCGACTTTCGAGCGCTACGCGGCTACCGGCTTGATGCAGGGTAGTTTGGGGGTCACGGGCCATCTTTCAAGACATTGTTTCCAGGAATTAGCAGATAGTCGGCCTTCGAATCTGTCGCGCACTGACATACACTGCGCGGCCGTTTTTTAACCGGAACCGCAAAGACATGAACAACGCATCTCCAGCCCGTGCCGTGGGCATCGACTTTGGCACGTCCAACTCCACCGTCGGTTGGCTGCGCCCCGGCATGGAAACGCTGATTGCGCTGGAGGATGACAAGATCACCTTGCCCTCAGTGGTCTTCTTCAACATCGAAGAGCGTCGCCCGGTGTACGGCCGGTTGGCGCTGCACGAGTACCTGGAAGGTTACGAAGGCCGGTTGATGCGCTCGCTCAAGAGCCTGCTGGGCTCCAAGCTGATCAAGCACGACACCAGTGTCCTTGGCACGGCGATGCCGTTCAAGGACCTGCTGGGCCTGTTCATCGGTCAGCTCAAGAGCCGTGCCGAAGCCGCCGCCGGTCGGGAATTCGAAGAAGTGGTGCTGGGCCGTCCGGTGTTTTTTGTCGATGATGACCCGATGGCCGACAAAGAGGCCGAAGACACCCTGGTGGATGTGGCGCGCAAGATCGGCTTTAAGGAAGTCTCGTTCCAGTTTGAACCGATTGCCGCCGCGTTCGACTACGAGTCGACCATCGAAAAGGAAGAGCTGGTACTGATCGTCGACATCGGCGGTGGTACCTCCGACTTCTCGCTGGTGCGCCTGTCACCGCAGCGTCGGGGTGTGGATAACCGCCAGGATGACATTCTCGCCACGGGCGGCGTGCACATCGGCGGGACCGACTTCGACAAGCAGTTGAGCTTGCAGGGCCTGATGCCGCTGTTCGGCTATGGCAGCCGGATGAAGAGCGGCGCCTACATGCCGACCAGCCATCACATGAACCTGGCGACCTGGCACACCATCAACTCGGTGTATTCGCAGAAGTCGCAACTGGCCCTGGGCAGCATGCGCTACGACATCGAGGACACCGGTGGTATCGACCGCCTGTTCAAGCTGATCGAACAGCGCGCCGGGCACTGGCTGGCCATGGAGGTTGAAGAAACCAAGATCCAATTGACCCACGCCGACCACCGCCACGTGCCGCTGGACCGTATCGAAGCCGGCTTGAGCGTGGAGCTGAGCCGTGCACTGTTCGAATCGGCCATCGATAACCTGCTGGAGCGCGTGCGCAATAGCGTCACCCAGTTGCTGACCCAGGCCGACGTGCGGGTCGATCAGGTGGACACGGTGTTCTTCACAGGGGGTTCGAGTGGTATTCCAGCCCTGCGCAACAGCGTTTCGGCGATGTTGCCGAATGCGCGGCATGTGGAAGGGAATATCTTTGGCAGCATCGGCAGTGGTCTGGCGATTGAAGCGGCGAAGCGTTACGGGTCGATGGACTGATCCGAAAACCTGTGGCGAGGGGATTCATCCCCGTTGGGGCGCATAGCGCCCCCAAAAACCAGAAAAGCGGCGACTGCTACGCAGCCGAACGGGGATGAATCCCCTCGCCACAATTTGATCTGCTCAAACCATCCCCACCTGCTTCAACTCACTCTTCAGGTACGCGTAATAAATCGGCCCTGCCACCACCCCCGGCAGGCCGAACGCGGCTTCGAACACCAGCATTGCCAGGAGCAACTCCCACGACTTGGCACTGATCTGCCCGCCAACGATCCGCGCGTTGAGAAAATACTCAAGCTTGTGGATGACAATCAGATAGCCCAGTGCGGCCATCGCCACCCAGATCGACAGCGACAGGCCGACAATGGTGATCAGGGTGTTCGACATCAGGTTGCCGATTACTGGCAACAGGCCGAGCAGGAAGGTCAGCACGATAAGGGTCTTGGTCAGGGGCAGCTTGATACCGAACATCGGCAGCACCACTGCCAGGAATATCCCGGTAAAGAACGTGTTGAGCAGGGAAATCTTGATTTGGGCGAACACGATGTTGCGAAACGCCTGGACCAGCAAGTGCAGGCGGTCAAACAGGGCCGCGGCCAGCGGTTTGCGTTTGGTCAGGTCCGGAATTCGCTGCAAGGCGATGATCGCGCCCAGCACCATGCCGATCAGCAGCGTCACGAACATGTGCGCCGCGTCCTTGCCTACCAGTTGCAAGTCACTGAGGTGTTTACTGATCCACTCGCCAATAGCCACGCGAAACTCGGCGGCACTGGCCGGCAGGTAAGCATCGATGAAAGGTGGCAACTGACCGCGAGCGCGGTCGACCACGCCCATGAACTTGTCGAGGGATGCACCGGGGTTTTCCGCTTCGTGCAGCAGAAAGCTGATGGCACCGGCAAAGATCAGCGCCAACGCACTGACTATCAAAGTCCCCAACAATGCCACCGCCAGCCAGCGCGCACGTCGCCCTTCGATCAGCCGCTGCAATTGCGGGGTGAGCATGTTGACCAGTTCGAACACCAGCAACCCGGCCAGCAGGCTGGGCAGCAACCGTAGCGGAATCACCAACAGCAGTCCGCCGAAAATGATGACCCAGCTGATGACCAGCAAAACTTGACGCTGAGAAAACGTTGGCATACAGCCTCAAAACGAACGGCGTAAAAGGATTGGCAGTCTGCCAGCGATCCGGTGTCAGCACTAGGGATTGTGCATACCCGTATGGCCCGCGTAGATGCAACCTTAGGGCTGGTTTGCCGGCGATGGCGTCCTGCCTGCCGGACCACGTTGTACGTTTCGCCGGCGAGCCTGGCTCGTACAGGGCGTTTCTATTTTTTCTTCAGGCAATCACTCATGAACGCCTTACGTTCATCGCCCTTGAGAGCCTTGGTCGCGGCATCGGCATTGCAGGTTTTCATTTTCTCCTGCTGAGGCGTCAAGGCCTTGCCGGCATCATCGGCCGCGGGAGTCGCCTTAAGGCAGTTGCTCATGAAGGCTTTGCGCTCATCACCCTTGAGGCTTTTGGCGGTAGCGTCGGCATTACAGGTGGTCATCTTGTTCTGTTGGTCAGTGGCGGCGAAGCCTTGGGAACACAGCAGCAAACCGATCATCAAAAAAGGGACACGCAACATCTTCATGGCGTTCGCTCCTTGTTGCCGCGCCGAGCGGCGCGGCCTCAAGGGCAGTGTAGACAAGAGCTGTTACACCTTCATCCGCCAGTGCTCAATCAGCGTCCGCCTGCTCAGGCAGAAGACCTTCAAATGCGTTCAAGTAGCGGCTATACGCATCAACCCGATTTTCAATAACCGACGCGGGCAATCGCTCGAACGTAACCGGAGTACCGCCTTCCACACGGTAAGTTAGACCCAACTCCGTCACTGACGTCCACTGGGCATACGCTCCTGACTGGTAGAGCTTGTTGATTTTTATCTGCCTGAACGTGTTCGGCTCGGAAACAGCGGGTAATGTCGTCGGGCCTGGCGGGACGTCATTGATAAACGCGTATTCGGCGACGGCCGGACCTGGCGCCAGTGTTTGCACCGGCGGCATTTCAAACTCGAAGCTGCCTTTGCTGGCCAGATGCGCCGCAGGGAATTCCGGCCAGGAATCGGCGACGACCAGTCCTTCGGGATTACTCAAATCATCGCCTATTACCACATATTGATGGTCAAGCTCGGTGGCCTTGACAATGTGAATGCTCGACGTCCGGGGCTGGCTGGCGAGTATCGAAAAGGTCACTTTGGAGTTTTCCGAGCAGTTGCCGCCCTTGATTTCAATGGCTTTACGCGCCGCTTCAGCGATAGTCAGCTTCGCGGTAAAACCGCCTTCCTCCAGGTTCATCTCCCTGAGTCCCTTGATCTTGGCAATCGCCGAACCGCCCTTCTCCCACATGCTCGGCAATTGATTGCCGGAGAGAGGAATGAGCTCCTTGACGCGGCAGATTGCCTGTTGCGCCAATTTCAAGTCGTCCATGGTTCGCGGTGAAACCTGGATAGGCTCATCGGACGCCACCAGGTTTTTCGAAAGCTGATCGCCATAGCTTCGCAAATCAGCCAGTTCCGGGGTTAGCGTTACAGCGTCTTGCTGAACCGAACGCAACAGTGCCTGATAGTCATTGGCCCGTCCGGTGCGTTCCAGATTTCTCGCATTCATGGCCAGGTTGCGCCTGGTTTCTGGCAACGGGATCAGGCCATCCCTGGTGAACATCTGCTCGATCAATGGCGTGAACTGCTCGTCTGTCATGAGCTTCTCAAGATCCGGCAAGGCTTCGATGCTCTGCACGACGCGGGTATTGGCTTGTGCGTCCCGGGCTGCGTTGGCCTCGAATAATGCCTGCCAAAGTGATTGAAAGTACTCATCAGGAAAGGTGTCGTTCATCAACTTCACACCACGCAAGTAGTCATACCTTTCGTACGCCGAAACGGAAGGGTGAAATGCTCCCACAACGAGGTCCGGATAGAGATCCGCGATCCCCTGCAATGTGGCGGCCTCGCCTTCGCCAGTCGGAGCGCCGCCACGCAGGCGCATGACCCGGGGATCGAAAGTGAAGGGGTCAAGAGCGGGGAGTTCTGAAAGTACTTTGCCTAGTCGATACGGCTTCAACGCCCGGTTGCTAATCGCCTCTTTCAGTTGCCACCCTTTTCCGATGCCAATGTTCAGTGCGTTGCGCTCGGCATTCGGTAGTGCTTGCAGAATCGACAGATAAAAGTCGGAAGCAGAATTCAAGGTGTTGCCTTCAGCGTCATAAGCTTGAAAGCTCAGGTCTTCGCGTTCAACGAGGGTACGTCGAATCGTGGCGTCTTCCTTGCCGATGCTGTCGAGCAACGCTCCCCCAAAATCGAACTGGCAAACGTCGATTCGCACGTCAGGATTCCAGCCGGGCAGGTTTTTCAGTGAGTGCAAGACCAGCCTGCGGGTATCGGGGTTGTCGACCGAATCCAGATACAACCCTTCATAGGCGCGGGCGTTGCGCACATCCCGAAGTGCCCATTGCGCGAGGCTTTTTAGCCTATCGGACAGCTTGCCTTGCGCGATGTCCTGCAACTCCGAGCGAGTGGCAATCGCCAGCAACTCTTGCGCAACGGTGCCCGGCAGACCTGGCACTCGGTCCTGGATATTTCGAACCGAGGCATTCTTGGCGCTTCGGGCATTTTCAAGCTGACGGTATCGTGTGTCGAATAAGGATGTTTGCCTGTTTTTCGCCCGTTTCGCCAGTACGAGCCTCAGCTGTCGAGCATTCGCGTCGATGGTGGTTTCCGATGCGCCTGACGCCTGACCCATCAGCAATTTTGTATCAGCCTGATCAAGATGGGATAACAGCGTTTTGAGCAAATTGCCTTCGATCAAACGATCTTTTCGTATCCGCAGGGGTGCAGCATCGGCACGACCTATAACCCTTAGTACCTCGCCATCAGTCCCCGTCAGTTCGATTGCCCGACCGGGCCACACGCCGTCCAGCAGCTCAAACTGAAAGGCAAGGTCGGCTCGCAGATAGTCCTGCGGGTGATCACTGCCAATTTGTTGGATAAATGTCTGGATATCACGGTCGATCTGGAAACGCGTCACGGTATCGCTCAACAAGGGTAAAGCGCGTTCCTTGTCGACATACATTCGGCGGATTGTATTGACGTCACTGCGACTGACCGTGCGAATGTCATTGTGTGCGTCCCCTAACACTTGCATTGACTGGCCGAGTCGGTCCATCAAGGTATCGTCATCCCACAAGCGAGGCTGCTCACCCTCAACGATGAAGGCACATTCTCCATTGCTCTCGACCACGGGTTGATAGGCGTCCGGCCGAGTTGGATGCTGGACTCGATGCTTGCCGGTTTTCGCGTCTTTTTTGAGTTCGAAGTAGCGCTTACCAAGATTGAGAATGGGCTTGCCTTCGTGCCGATGCAGCCCGTATAGATCGGGCTTTGAATCGGCAGCCAGCGCCAGATTGCGCTGATAGGGACCAAGGTTCTGCCCCCACAGCCGCTTGTCCCCGTTGGCCAAAGTGACCGGTTTAGCCCCCTCGATGAACGGCGAGAGCTTGGGCAGCACCACCCCTGAAACAAGCTGCATACCGGCGCCGAACGTACCCAGCTGAATCAAACTTTCAACGAAGCCGATCAGGTGCTCGGCACCTTCCAGATAGATCCCCTCCGCCAGATCGACGACGCCTTCGATCACTTCGCTCGCCAGCTGATAAACCATGTAGGCCATCATGACTTCGCCCAGAAATGGGACAAATGGAGTTACCACCAGCAACGCGGCATTGAAGATGTCAGCCAACATCTTTGTCAGGTTATCGAACCAGGCCCCCCGCTCCTTGCGATCGGCGTCGGCAGTGGAAATCACCATCTCCCGTGCGTCGTTGAGGATTTTGTTTTGCTGCATCTGGTAGAGATACACCCACAGGTTGCCATTAAAGCGGGTTTCGGTATCTTCCTGAAATTTCAGCATGCCAAAATGAAGGCGCGGGTTTTCCACGGGAGTTTCACGCCAGACAGGCCGATCCACGCCCCATTCTTTTTCATGCTGCTTGATCTCGACCAGGCGACTGTTGAGCTCGGCAAAGAAATGCCCGCGTTGCTGATGGGCGACGAAGCGGCTGAAGAACTGCTGGTAACTGCATCGGGAGGGAAGGCCTTCAGGCGTAGACGTGGGGCCAGCGTCGCGCAACTGGCGGGTCAGTTCGAGCGCGAACTCTTCGGTCGAAGCATATTCTTTCAAGGGATGCACAGGGTCGTGAGGCACATAGGCAATGAGTCGCCTCTCGGCAACCGGGGCATCCAGGTCACCGGCGATCAGCACGATGCCGTACATTCGGGTGTCCAGTATTGTCAGGTGATAGTAACGAACCGGGAGGCCTTGCAGCTTCATGCCTTGAAGCCCTTCAAGCATGCCCATCACCACCCGATAGCCGTTGGCCGAAATATCTTTGCGCATCAAGGCCAGGTCTGTGGCGGCGCTCAGTGCGCTCTTCTGGCTTTTGGTGATTTTGTGCTGCAACACTCCCTGCGCCAGCCCATCGCTGGGGCGCAAATAATTCTCAAGATGTTTTTGGTATTGCGCGCCAATATCCAGTTCCCGACACAGGGTCTTGAACTGCTCAATAGACATCCGGTGTCTGATGTCGAGTATTTCGAAACGACCCAGTTCATCAGGCTTTGAAATAAACTGCGAGTCAGGAAGAAGCACTTCATGCCGGGCAAAGTTATGTAAAGCCGCATCCAGCATTGAGACTGTTCGAGAGCCGGCCCCACGCACAATGCTATTGGCCCACAGGGGCACACTTGCCGGAGCGAACAACTTCAGATAAGTACCTCTGACATCGACATCAATTCCATATTGCCTTTTCAAGGCCTGAATCAGCAAAGGTTCGGCAAAGTCGTAAACATCCTGTAATTCAGCCAGCATTCTGTCGACATCATTTTGCGCGTTCCAACTTGTCGTCATCGACTTTTTCAAACTTGTGTGTAATACCGCAGGGGCCTCCTTGATCCACTGAGGAATACCGGAAAGCCCCATCTTCAGCGCACCAACTCTTTTCAAGGGGGCGCCGGCCAGCCATTTTGGCAGAGCCCTCTTTATAAATTCATGATGAATACTTTTTTCTTGTTTGATGGGTTCTGCCGGTCCGCGAACCAGAACTGAATGCTCCATGCCTGATCACTCCAATGCCCCTGTAAATTCAGGCTGGAGAATACCGCGATGCCTAAAAGCTTCGGTGAGCGCATTTCAGACAAAACGTGTAGAACACCCCACAACAACGTCAATGCCAATTAAAAGCTAACAAATACTTGAACATGCAAACACACCTGAAAAACTTGCAAACATAATCTGCAAGTAGAACCATACCTCAGACAATCAAAACCCTCGGTGTCTGCGATAATGTTCCGGAGTACAACCCGCCTGGCGCTGAAACATCGCGATAAATGCCGAACCGGTGCTGTAACCCATGTCGAATGCGATTTCCTGAATGCTGCGGTGGCTGTCCAGCGCTTCGATCGACGCCAGAAATCGCAACCGCTGGCGCCACTCGCCAAAACTCATGCCCAACTCCCGGATAAATTGCCGCGCCAGGGTGCGTTCGCTGACATGTATGGTCGCGGCCCAATGCGCTAACGGCCGGTTGTCCCCCGGTCCCGCCTGCAAGGCTTCCAGAATTCCGAGCAAGCCAGGGCTGCTGGCGTAGGGTAAGTAGCGCTCGTGCACCGGCGCCTGTCGAAGTTGATCCACCAAGACCTGGGCCAGACGTTGGTCCGCTTCGTGCTCAGGGATCTTCACATCGCGGGCGGCAAAGTCCTTGAGGATCGCTTTGAGAATATCGCTGATCGCCAGGGTGCAGGCTTGCGCAGGCAGGTCACGACACACCGATGCAGCCAGGCAGACCGCACGGTAGTTGATCGGCTGATGGCTGTAGAAGCTGTGCTCGGTCTGCGGGGGCACCCATACCGCGTATTGCGGCGGTGACATGAAGCGACTGCCGCCGATTTCCATGTGCAGCACGCCATGGGCCGAATACTCCAGCGTGCCCCACGGATGGCGGTGAGCCGAGGCATAGCGATGAGCATCAAAGTCGGCGTAGCGGAAATACACCGGGGCAGGCAGCTCACTGAACTCCAGTAGATCGATGGGTTTACGGGTCATGCTGTCCGTCATGAAGGGCGGGTTGTCTGGATCGAAGTATAGGCCTGTATCCAGACAATGGATAATTACCCCTCATTAACGTTCTGGTTTTTCCCATGCAATACGCTTACCCCCTGCTGGCCATTTTCATTTGGGCTGGCAATACCGTGATCACCAAAATGTCGGCCGGGGCGATCTATCCCGCCGAGATCGGTTTTTACCGCTGGCTCCTCGCCGGATTATTGTTCACACCCTTCATGCTCAAACCGGCTATTGCCCACTGGCCGTCGATTCGCCCGAACCTGGGCAAGATCTTTGTCCTCGGCGTGCTCGGCATGGCTGTGTACCAAAGCCTGGCGTACTTCGCCGCGAGCCTGACCTCCGCGACCAACATGGGCATCATCCTGTCATTGATGCCTCTGATGTCGCTGGCCATGGCGATCATCAGCCTTGGCCAGCGCCTGACCATCGGCGCACTGGCGGGTGCGGTGTTGTCGTTTGCCGGCGTGTTGGTGGTCGTCTCGTCCGGCAGCCTGGGTGTGCTGCTGGAACATGGGGTGAACCTGGGGGATGCGATGATGCTGATCGCCACCCTGGCCTACGCGATCTACAGCACGCTGCTGAAAAAATGGCAGCTGCGTTTGCCGCCATTGGTGTTGCTGTATTTGCAGGTACTGGTCGCGGTGGTGGTGTTGTTTCCGCTGTTTCTCGCCTCACCGAAAATCGGCCCGACCCTGCACAATATTCCACTGGTGCTTTACGCCTGCTTGCTGGCCTCGATGGTCGCACCGCTGGCGTGGATGCAAGCCGTGGTGCGTTTAGGCCCGAGCCGGACCACGCTGTTCTTCAATTTGTTGCCGTTGATTACCGCGCTGATTGCGGCAGTGGTGCTGCATGAACAGTTGGCGATGTACCACTTGGTGGGCGGTATGTTGACGTTGGGCGGGGTGATTCTTTCCGAGCGCTGGACCACCGTATTAGGCCGCAAGGTCCGTGTTGCCTGACAAAAAAAATGCCTAAAGGCCTGCAGCCTTGAGCCGAGCCGCATGTTCGACAAACAACCGGATCGGCTCCGCCCCCTTCCCCACCAGTCCCAACGACTGGTTGACGATGTCGAAATGGTCCAGCGGGTACTCGTCGCCAATCACGGTACCGAGGTGCGAGCTGTAACGCCCGACCATCCCGTCGCAATGCCCGGCCTCGCGTACGAAGGTTCTGGCAAACAACCGGCAACTGCGGTTGGTGCCATCGAACAGGTTAAGCCCACGATTGGTCTTGCCCGGCTGCAAAGTGCCGGACCAGGAGTAGTAACGCACACCGTTCACCTCTTCCGGTCCGTGCCCGCCCCAGGTATCTGGCAGCCCCTGTGGAAAACGTTGATTGAACCGTGCCACGCCTGCAGTTGTGAGCGAATGATGGGACGCAAGGATATCCACCGGCAACTTCGGTCCGCGATAGCCGGTCTCCAGCAGGCTCATCAGCGTCGCGACGCACCGTACTAGAAAGATCACCAGACGCCCTCCGACGCTGTCATGGGGATAGTGTTTGTGCAGATAGTCGGCCAGTTCCGAACCATGATTAGGCCCCGCCACCGAGGTCACCGAGGCGACCAGATCCGGGCGTTTGGCTGCCGCGTAGCGCGCGGTCAACGAGCCTTGGCTGTGACCTAGCAGATTTACCTTTTCAGTTCCGGTCTCACGCAGAATCTCTTCAATGCGCGCCAACAGTTGCTCGCCGCGCACTTCGCTGGAGTTGAGGGGCGAGACCTGCACCGCAAACACCATCGCACCACCACGACGTAACGCCTCGGCGATCCCGTACCAATACGGATAGAGCACCAAACGGATAAACCCGAGCATTCCCGGGACCAGCACTAGCGGGTAACGCGTGGCCGAATCTTGCGACATGGGCGAACATCCTTGTGATCGGTGAGGTGACGCCTGGCGACTGCAAGACTTCCGCCAAGCCTCTCCAGCGAACATGACAAACCGACGACCAGTCTAGGTCATCCGCCCTACTTCAGCCCCCCCACACCGGCCACGATCAGCCCGACCGACAGTAGCTTGACCATGGTCAGGCTTTCACCGAGCAAGATAAAGCCGAGAAACACCGTGCCCAGCGAACCGATGGCGGTCCAGATCGGGTAGGCGATGCTCACCGGCAATTCGCGCATGGCCAGGGTCAGGAAATAAATCCCGCCCACTGCCGCCACGATGGTCATCAGCGATGGCCAAAGCCGGGTAAAGCCCTCGGCGTACTTCATGCCCATGGCGAAAGTGACTTCGAACCCGGCGGCGATCAGCAAAAACAACCAGGCCACTTAGAACTCCCTGGCCAGGGCCAGCAAGCGCTGCTCTGCTTCGGCGGCAGAGACTTCGAAGGTGCGCGCCTCGGACTCCTCGCCTTCGGCAGCGATCACGGTGACATCGGTGATGCCGATGAAACCCAACGCCGTGCGTAGAAGCGTATCTGCATGGTTCATCGCCTCCAGCTCGCCGCCCGGGCCGAAGCCAAATCCGCCGCGACTGGTCACGATCAAGGCCTTTTTGCCCTGCACCAGTGGTTCGTACTGCGCGATTCCGTTATCCAGTGTGTGATTGAAGGTCAGCCCAAGCCGCACGATCTGGTCGATCCAGGCTTTCAGGCCGCTGGGCACGCTGAAATTGTGCATGGGCGTGGAAATCACCAGCACGTCGTGCCCGAGCAACTCGTCGACCAGCGTGTCGCTGAACGCCAGGTCCGCTTGCATCGACAGCGGCCGGGCATCGGGCTGGGGATAAAACGCGGCTGCCACGAATGCCTCGTTGACCGGTGGGATCAGCGCTCGCCCAACTTCGCGGCGGGTCAGTTTCGATTGCGGGTGACGGGCCTGCCAGGCCGACAGAAAGACTTCCGCCAAACGTCGGGAGTGCGAACGCTCACCTCGCGGGCTGGCATGAATCGCAAGAACTGTACTCATCTGACTCTCCTTGGGACTAAACTCAAACTGCTCGTGGCTTGCAGCTTGGCGCTCACAGCCGCCCCGCTTCAACTGAACAAAAATCAGTCGGGATGAATCCATTTCATCCATGGAGTTTCCATGTTTGCTTCGTTGCCATTGACCGCCCTGCGCGCTTTCGAGTCTGCCTCTCGACTGCTGAGTTTCAAGGCTGCCGCCGAAGAATTGTCGGTGACTCCGACCGCGGTATCCCACCAGATCCGCTCGCTGGAAACCTGGCTCGGTGTGCAGTTGTTCGAACGCCTACCGCGCCAGGTACGCCTGACCGAAGGCGGCGAGCGCTTGTTCCATAGCCTGCACGGCGCTTTCCTGGAAGTGGCGCAAAGCGTCGACACCCTGCGCCCGCATCGAAGCGGCACGAATCTGACCCTCTCCACCACCGCCGCCTTTGCGGCCTTGTGGCTGGTGCCTCGTCTGGGCCGTTTCTACGCCCGGCACCCGAACATCAGCCTGCGCCTGGACACCCATTGCGAGGTCATCGACTTGCATCAGGACGCCAGTGTCGACCTGGTAGTGCGCTACAGCCTCGATGACTATCCGAACCTGTACGGCCTTTGCCTGTTCGACGAGTCGTTCGGTGTTTACGGCTCGCCCGGGCAAGTGGCATTGGCTGCCCGCCAAACGCCAACGCTGATCAGCGTGCACTGGCACAACTCCAAGCTCTACGCCCATGGCTGGCAAGCCTGGTGTGCGCAGTCTGGCGAAGCCTGGCTGGAGGGGCAGCCAACCGTGCGCGAATACGATGAAGAGCACTACGCCCTGCAAGCGGCCATTGCCGGCCAGGGCCTGGTGCTGGCGAGCAATATCCTGGTGTCAGAAAGCGTCGCCAATGGATTGCTGGTGGCCTATCGGGGTGAAATCCAGGTCGATGGCGCCGGCTACAGCGCATTGTGCGTACCAGGACGAGAGCGACATCCGCCGGTTCGGGCTTTTTTTGCGTGGTTGCGGGAAGAGGCAACAGTATCCGGATTTGCCTTCTCGCAAGTAACGTGAGACGGCGCTGCAATATTCCAACGACTTGATATTCTGCAGCTTCCTTAGCAAACAACTCCATACAAACAATTAACCCACACCTACTGATAATTCTCAGAACGCACCACGCCGCCCTCTTTCGAAATCGACCAACAACCAGAAGTTACAATCACTCGATAGACTTCACCGAGAACAAAGTTATTATAAGAACCACAACCCATCGGTTGTCCAAATAACCAAAAGTAAAGGAATACTTATGCACATTGAAGAGCGACTCCAATTCATCGACTCACTGGCACCCCTGCCAGTTATGACAACTCGATCCTTCGCCAACGTTCCTGAGCAGTACAACGCCCAACCTCACGATATAAACAAACCAACCGCCAGTGTCATGCCTGATACAATCGACGCTTTTTTACCAGGCGTGTCAGAGCAGATGATCGACGACGTCAACCTCTGCAAATTAGTCATGCAGAATGCTGCTGACAAACTATTCCCCAAAGAAGAACAGCTTTTCGAGTGGTACAAGTGTTATGTGGATGGCCTGAGCAAGCTGGGCTGGGTCATTCAAAACAAAAACATGCAGGAGGTCCGCATCACTAAAATCGGCCTCACGATGGACCAGGTTGCCCTGGAGATTGTTGCAGGCTTGATTGGTCCTAATCCAGCAGGGATCTTGGCAAACGTCGCAAAAAAAGCGATAGAAGAGGTAAAGAAAAGCCCCAAGGCAATTGAGATATTTGATAAAAACAAAAAACTCGGAGGACAGGCAAAATTCGACATTGCGCCGGTTTGGATGGACAACATCGGGCAGGCGAACATGATCCTTAACTGCATTTCCCTGGATGCACGGGAAAGCACCCATGGCATCCTGTTCTGGAAGACCACCAGGCAATCCACCACCATAAAATCAGGTGCCGTGCGCACTTACCTGAACAATAAGACTTTCTCGGGCCTCAGAGAGACCCTGTATAAAAAGTACCTCAAGGATGCAGAAAAATTCATTATTGACCTGCCTGACTTTTAATAATCAATGACATTTAAATCGGCAAGAAATTGCCGATTTAAATAATTGTTCGCACGCCACCCAAACGGAACAAAACATGAACAAAGACAACTATGACGCCTACCTGAGCAACGGCAGCCTTATATTATTTTGCGGCAAACACACCGACTGCTTCAAAAACGATGTATTACACTCCACCTTGTACGCCAATCTCACAGCGACAATCACTAGCAACGACCATGAACTGTGGTGGCAGACTTACACTCGAAACCTAAACAGAATGGAATACCCTCTAAACAGCCGGGAGGTCCGCCAACTTGAATTCAATAATAGCCACCTTCTAAATATCGTCATTGAGAGTACGGGAAGCGCCCTCCCGGAGAAGGAACAGCAAGCACTATCCAGCGTCTTTTCATATCTGAGAAAACAACCGGAAGACTCATCAGCCATCAAGGCAATCATCACTAGACTTCAGGCTAATGCTTACAATGGAGCTGAAGGCATTGCTGGCGCCAGGACCGAAAACCAATCGATCTCAACAGCAACGGTGCTGACGATCGTGCGCAACGATAAAGCCCTGCTGACCCTGCAAATCTCCTTCAAGACCAAGGGAGGGATCACACCGGGGATCCTGAATGAACCTGTGCTCACGACAATAAAGGATGGAAAAAACAATATTCGCCTGTTACGCAGCTCACTGAACGAACTTAAATACGACCTGATCAGAGAGACCGTTATTACTAAACTGGGCAAAAAACCGCAAACAGACTTGCTTCACCTCACCCCCTCTGCCCTCCCAGAATTGCAATGATTCAGGCGAGCCTGAAGTTGCCTTGGCTCAGTTCTTTACTGTTTTAGGCGCCTTACCCGACTTCATCTGCTCGAGCAACGGCGCGCACTGATTCGGTTCTCCGCCGCTCGGCGCCACCAAGGCCAATAATCCCGCCGCCGGTGCGGCGATCACACCCAGTGCAACCATTCCAGCCCCTCGCAACATCAAGGGTACGGCTTTCACCCCGGCGTCGGGCTTGATGAATTTGCCCCGCACATACAGCGGCGAACGCAACGAGATCAGCCGCCAGCCCTTGGATTCCGGCGTGATGGTCAGGTCCAACTGCTCTGTGGCCATGTTTGCCGTGCCATCAATGTAGATAATTGCGTTCTCGGTATCGAAGACGAACAGCTGCGTAGTGGCCAGGCCAGCCTTTATGTCGAAGTCGGCGGCGGCGCAGTTGATCTTCACTTCCTTGTCGCCAAAGATCTTGCCGACCACATAGTTGCCAACATTCAGACCCGCCAGTTCCATCAGCTCGCGACTGATAGCGCCATCGTTGATCAGCATTTTCAACTTGCCGTTAGCGCTGCCCAGCAACTTGGCCACTGAATTGCCGCGCCCGGTAATATCCGCATCGCCGTTGAGCTCACCGAAGCTGGTTTTCATCGGCTCGAACGTCGGGAACAACTGCTTGAGCTTGAAGCCTCGAGCGGTCAGTTTTGCCCGGCCTTCCAGCGGTTCGGTGTGACCATTCAGGCGAATCTGTGCATCCAGCTTGCCACCGGCCACGCCAAATCGCAGCGGCTCAAGACTGAGCACGCCATCGGTGAGCACCAAGTGCGTGTAGAGATCGTTGAACGGTAACTTTTCGCTATGGACGATGCGCTTTCCAGTGAATTCGACATCCGCATCCATGTCGCGCCAGCGATCGGTCTTGAACTCCTCGACCGGCAGCACCTTGTCCGCCGGTTGCTTGCTCTCGCCGCCGCGGGCTTTCTGCTTGGCATTGGAATCGGCGCCGATCAAAGGGGCCAGGTCGGCGAACAACAATTGATTGGATAACAGCGAGCCGCTGAGTTTAGGACGGGGCTGGCCGGCGACATAAGCCAGGCTGCCATGGATGTCGCTCGAGCCGATCGTGCCGTTGAACGCTTCATAACGAAATACTGCACCGCCCGGCTCATGCAGCTTGGCAATCAGATGGCCGTCGGTGGCATACGGCGGCGTATCCGGCAGGGTCACACCGGTCAGGGGATAAAGATTGCCCAGGCTGGTGCCGGCCAGTTTCAGGCGTAAATCCAGGGCGCCCAGATTCATCGGATCGGTCAACGTGCCCGCCAACTCTATGCTGGTATCGCCGATCTTCGCTTGCGCCTGAAGCGGAAACGGCCGAGCCGCGTCCTGCAGCGCCAGCAGCCCACCGATTTTGCCCTGCCCCGTGAGTTTCTGAGCGTGGTACTGGCCTTTGACCTTTAGCGCAAACGCGTAATCCTGCGGCGCACTGCCCTGCCCGGAGGCCGTTTTCGCCGCTTTGTCGCCAACGATTTCGCTGAAGGGGATCGGCTTGCCCAGCGGGTCGATCAGCAGGTCCAGTTGAGTCTTCAGGTTCTGGTCGTCAAGAGTGACATGTCCTTTGTCGAAGCCGATCGCCCCGATATCCACTACCCAGGACGAGGGCTCGGCGTTCGGGTCTTTCGGATCGAACTTGAACGTCCAGTTGGCACGACCGTCGGCCAGGCGCTGCAACGCGGCATTGGGTTCGGTGAGGTCGATGCGCGGGATCACCACACGCTGCGCCAACAAGGCCAGGGGTGAAATGCGCAATTCGACGCGCTTGAGGCTGGCCATCTGCGGCGCCTTCGACCAGTCCGGGTTGCCCAGGCTCAGATCCTCGGCCACCACATGCGGCCAGGGCACCCAGGCACGCCAGCCGCCCTCGTCGCGCTCGCGCTGCCAAACCACCGCCAGATTGCCGTTGATCGCGAATGGACGGTGCAGTTCTTCGGATACTTTGGCGTTCAGGGACGGTTTGATCCGGTTCCAGTCGAAGAACACGATGACCAGCACCAGCACGGCCAGCAGGACAACAAGGCTGGTCACGACCCAGGCGAGAATTTTACGAGTGCGCGTCATTGCACAGAGCTCCTGATACGACTGGACTGAGCGTCACGATCGCGATGCTCAGTGGAAACGCAGGGCCAGAACCGGCCCGTCATGGAATCTACGACTGGCAAATGGCCCGCAGGTTTAATTGAAAATCCGATTTTGCCGCCGTTGGCGATTGAACATGGCGCCCCTCCTCCCGGACAGCGTTACCGGAGCCGCACTTTTGCGTGGCGCGGTTGAGTCGAAAATACCCACCTCGGTGCGCCGCAAAGGCCCGGTTTAGAAGGGCTGTAGAGAACAATCAATTCCGTTGATTATTAACATTGCGTTTATGAACTTTTATATCGACTTATCAAGAGTAGCATTGCCTTCGTACCCAATTTATCGCACTCCTACGGAGCACCCCATCATGAAACGCCAACTTCTGCTTAGCCTTACACTTTCAATGCTCGCCAGCACCGCTTTTGCGCTGCCGGCCGCTGACCAGGCCACTCCGCAAGTGAAAGACACTCACTCGGTGTTCAGCCAAACCGTTGCCGCTGATGGCTCCGACCGTACCCCAGGTCAAACCGTCGCTGCTGATGGCTCCGACCGCACTCCGGGTCAAACCATCGCCGCTGATGGCTCCGACCGCACCCCAGGGCAAACCGTCGCCGAAGGTGGTAACGATCGCCTGAGAGAAAAAGGCCTGATCGCTGAAGACGGCTACGACCAGACTCCACAAGGTCAAACGGTTGCCGCTGACGGTTCCGACCGCACTCCAGGTCAAACCATTGCTGAAGGCGGTGGTGACCGTGTCATCGAACGCAACAGCACTATGAGCTAAGCCCATGGTGGCCTTGGAAAAAAGCCCAATCAACAGATTGGGCTTTTGATTTTCTGGTCATTGCCTTTTGTAGAATTCGCACCGCCCCGCCTGATCCCGCCTATGTCGTTCGACGCCGGCAAAGCCGATTTGCTAGAGTGCGCCGCAGTCCTATTCAGAAAACGTCATTGCGATGCTGCCCCGCGCCGAACAGAAACAACAAACCCGCAACGCCTTGATGGACGCTGCCCGCCATTTGATGGAGGGCGGCCGAGGATTTGGCAGCCTGAGCCTGCGTGAAGTCGCGAAAACCGCCGGAATCGTCCCCACCGGCTTTTATCGGCATTTCGCCGACATGGATGAACTCGGCCTGGTGTTGGTGAGCGAGGTCGGCCAGACCTTCCGTGAAACCATTCGCCTGGTGCGGCACAACGAGTTTGTCATGGGCGGCATTATCGACGCGTCCGTGCGGATATTTCTCGATGTGGTGTCGGCCAACCGTTCGCAATTCCTGTTTCTCGCCAGAGAACAGTACGGCGGTTCGTTGCCGGTACGCCTGGCCATTGGTCGCTTGCGCGAGAACATCAGTTCGGACCTGGCTGCCGACCTGTCCTTGATGCCGAAACTGCAACACCTGGACATGGCCGGCTTGAGCGTCATGGCCGATCTGATCGTCAAGAGCGTGTTCGCCACTTTGCCGGACATCATCGACCCGCCAGCCGACGCGCTGCCTGAACACTTGACGCCGCAAGCAAAGATCACCCAGCAGCTGCGGTTCATCTTTATCGGCCTCAAGCATTGGCAGGGGCTTGGAAGTACCGAGTAACGCTTAAGAAGATCGCAGGCTTGGGCAGCGCCTACACTGCGCCGCGCCACTGTGCCATCTCTGTTCGCCACAAATTGGTGCAGTTTGAAAAATCTGCGCACCAATTTCAGTCAAGATCCTGAGCACCTCGAAACTTTTCCTACGCTGCCTACAGGTATTTCCTACACGCCCCCAGATTGGCAAGCCCCTTGCTCTAGCCTGAGCATTGTCCATTGCTGGAAGCTTTCCGATGCTGGTGATTCATCGCAGAATCGACCCTCAACCCGACTGGGCCGCCGAATTGCACCTGACCTTCGAGGCCAGGAGCAAAAGCCGCTTGCGCTGTTTCAGTGCCGAAGGTGAGGACGTCGGTTTGTTTTTGGAGCGCGGTCAACCACCCTTGTATGACGGCGAATGTCTGCAAGCCGAAGACGGCCGCGTGGTACGCGTCTGTGCCCGTCCCGAACAATTGCTGCACGTCACCTGCACCAATGCCTACGAATTGACGCGTGCCGCCTATCACCTGGGTAATCGCCATGTCGCCCTGCAAGTGGGCGACGGCTGGTTGCGCTTGCTCGACGACTACGTGCTCAAGGCCATGCTCGAACAACTTGGCGCGCAAGCCGAACCCATCGAAGCGGCCTTTCAACCTGAACACGGCGCCTACGGCGGCGGCCATCACCATTCCCGCCACGGCGACGAAGACTTCAACTATCCGCCAAAACTGCATCAGTTCGGCGTGCGCCCATGAACCCTGCATGGGCCCTGCTGCGCCTGGCCAGTCCGCAATTGCCGATTGGCGGCTACAGCTATTCCCAAGGCCTGGAAATGGCGGTGGACAACGGCCAAGTGCACAATCCCGACAGCGCGCGGCGCTGGATCAGCGATCAGTTGCTGCTCAATCTCGCCCGCTTCGAGGCGCCGCTACTGCTCGCCCATTGCGTGGCCGCGGTCGAGGAGAATTGGAGCGAACTGCTGCAGCGCTGCGAAGAACACCGTGCCAGCCGGGAAACCCGCGAACAGCATCAGGAGAGCCGGCAAATGGGCTACTCCTTGCAGCAGTTACTCAACGGCCTGCCTGAACTCGATGCACCGGCCCGCGCCTTCCTTGAACAACGACCAGAACCACACCTGGCCCTGGGCTGGGCGCTGGCCGCTCGCGCCTGGCGGATCAGCCCGCAGGATGCACTGGCCGCGTGGCTCTGGAGCTGGCTGGAAAACCAACTGGCGGTATTGATGAAAACCTTGCCACTGGGCCAACAGGCTGCGCAGCGCTTGACCAGTGAACTGCTGCCGCTGCTGCAACAGGCCCAGCAGGATGCTACCCGAATCAACCCCGAACACTTTGGCAGTGCCGCGTTTGGCCTGTCCCTGGCGTGCATGGCCCACGAGCGCCAGTACAGCCGTCTGTTCCGTTCCTAAGGACCCCTTATTCTGGAGAATCACATGAACACACAACCCTTGCGCGTCGGCATCGGCGGCCCCGTCGGTTCCGGTAAAACCGCCCTGACCCTGGCCCTGTGCCTGGCCCTGCGCGAACGCTACAACCTGGCAGTGGTGACCAACGACATCTATACCCGCGAAGACGCTGATTTCCTGGTGCGCAACGAAGCGCTGGCGCCGGAACGCATCATCGGCGTGGAGACCGGCGGCTGCCCGCACACGGCGATCCGCGAAGACGCCTCGATCAATCTTGAAGCCGTGGATCAATTAAACCGCCGTTTTCCGGGCCTGGACCTGATCCTGGTGGAATCCGGTGGCGACAATCTCTCGGCCACCTTCAGCCCGGAACTGTCCGACCTGACCATCTACGTGATTGACGTGTCCGCTGGCGACAAGTTGCCGCGCAAAGGCGGGCCGGGGATCTGCAAATCCGATCTGCTGGTGATCAACAAAATTGACCTGGCGCCCCTGGTGGGAGCGTCGCTGACGCTGATGGACAGCGATACCACGCGTATGCGCAACGGCAAGCCGTTCGTGTTCAGCAACCAGAAAACCGGCCAGGGACTGGACGCGATCATCGCCTTCATCGAACGCCAGGGCCTGCTGACGGCAGCCTGATCAAGACTTATCAACAAGGAAGCTTCTCGATGACACTCAAACGCATTCTGGGCGCAATGACCCTGCTGTTGACACCGACCATTGCGTTGGCCCACCCAGGGCACGGGGACAATGGCTTGGTCGCGGGCATCAGCCACCCGCTCGGTGGACTCGATCATCTGCTGGCAATGCTCGCGGTCGGCCTGTGGGCGGCTCAGCACAAAGGTGCGGCGCGTTGGGCGCTGCCGTGCACCTTCATTGTCACCCTGCTGATCGGCGGTCTGCTGGGTTTTGCAGGGCTGGAACTGCCGGCGCTGGAAGGTGGCATTGCCGCGTCTGTGTTGGCGCTGGGCCTGGCGGTGGCCTTGGCGGTGCGTCCACCGTTGAGCCTGGCAATGGCCGCAACGGCGTTGTTTGCGCTGTTCCATGGCGTGGCGCATGGCCTGGAGTTGCCGGACATGACGAGCCCTTGGGGATATGCCACGGGATTTGTCGCGGCGACCGCGGTGTTGCATGCGGCAGGTTATGCGTTGGTACGGGTGTTGCCGCAAGCTGCTGCGCCTTTAGTGAGACTGGCGGGGGCGGCTTCGGCGGCGACTGGCGTGTGGTTGTTGGCAAGCTAAATCTCTATTGCCCGTGATGGCGTCTTCGCGAGCAGGCTCGCTCCCTCATTTGCCCTGCGTACACAGTTTCATTGTGGGAGCGAGCCTGCTCGCGAAAGCGGCCTGAGAGACAACACAGCTCTAAGGCCTGCTAACATGTCGCGCAATCAACCCTGCCGTGACGACGCCAGCCAATGCCGCCTGTTTCCCGCTCCGCCTCCCAGCCTGAACTGACCGCCCTGTTTGCCTCGGTGCAACAGCACTTCCAGGACGTGATCGTGCCGCTTTGGCAAGGTCCCGGCTGGAATGCCGAGTTGGCGCTGCCCTATGAGGCGCTGGACGCCGAGCACCACCCATTGCCTCCACAACGCTACCGGGCCATGGCCTGCGCGCGGCAGCTGTATCTGTTTGCCAGCCTGATCGGCCAGGTGCCAGGCGCTCAAGAGCGCGCGGCAGCGCTGTTCCGTTCCTTGCAGCGGCACTTCCACGATGCCGAGCATGGCGGCTGGTTCTACAGCATCGACCCGCAGGGCGCGCCACTGGATCAGCGTAAAGATCTCTACACCCACGCATTCATTCTGTTCGCCTGCGCCCACTACTGGGACAAAGTCCGCGAGCCGCTGGTGGAATCGGTGCTCAACGCAGCCCTGGAAGTGATCGCGCAACGTTTCGCCAGCGGTGACGGCCTCTACGAAGCGAGCCTCGATCGTGACTGGTCATCGTTGAACAGCGGACCGCTGCAAAACCCGTTGATGCACCTGGCTGAAGCCTTCCTTGCCACGCTGTCGGTGCGTGAAGACCTCGCTGTGCAACAGGCGCTCGTGGACTTATGCACAGGGATGCAGCGGCGGTTTATCGATCCGCAACACGGCGTGTTGATGGAAAAACCGCTGGGTGCTGTGGATAACTGGTTCGAACCCGGGCATCAGTTCGAGTGGTATTTCCTGCTCGAGTCGTCCGACCTGCTGCGTGGTTCTCCACTACATGCTTCGCTGGAGCGCGCTTTTGCCTTCACCGAACAACTGGGCGTCGACCCACACACCGGTGCCGTGCGGGCCATGCTGGACCTGGGTCCGGATGGCGGCTCACGGGACGCGACTCAACGGATCTGGGCCCAGGCCGAATACCTGCGCGCCTTGACCCTGCGACCAGGCAGTGAGGCTTCGGTGCTGCGTCAATTGCAGGCGTTGCAGCAGCGCTCGCTGCACGCGGGCGGCTGGTATGAATGCCGCGACGAACAGGGTGAAGTGAGCCGGCGGGACATGCCATCGACTACGCCTTATCACTTGGCGACCTGTTATCGCGGGTTGGCTGAGTATCTTGGTTGACTGAACGATCGTTGTCGCGGGCAAGTCGGATCGCCGCACCGCTCGCGCCTACATTGCGAGGAATCCACCAGGTTTCACGCAATCCACTTGCGGTCCCCGGTAAAACTGATGGTCAGCCACCTCGCCGCATCAGGTTTGCCGAGCTTCGCGGAGATCTCCTCTCGTAGCGCATCCAGTTGCACCACGCTGCGCAGCGGATAATTTGTCGGCAACACGATGTGAATCTCGATAAAACACGCCCGACCGTGCTTCTGCACGTAGGAAATATAGTCGTCGAAACCATGCTCGATCTTCGCCTCTTCCATCACCTGGCGCACCTTGTCGTCCAGTTGATCCGGGGCGATTCCCAGCACATCGCGTAACGCCGGGCCGATGATCTTGAACGCCGGAGGGAGCATGCCCAGGGCCAGCAGAATCAGAATCATCGGGTCGACATACAACGCCCATTTTTCGTAGCCCTGGGTCTTTAGCAACAGCGCAATAAGAAAGCTCACCAACAGGCCGGCCGAGAGCATCGCGTCCACCAGCCAACTGATGTTGTCGAACTGGATCAGCGATGACTTGAGCGTGCGATTTCGATGGCGAACGTAGAAAAAGTAAATGAGCTCGACGACGGTGAATACCGCCGCGTAGAAGATCACCAAGCCAAGCTCGACATCGCGTCCACCACTGATGATGCCGAACACTCCGTTGAGAAAGGCATAAATGGCCACCAGCAACAGGAAACTGCCTTCGATCACCAGCACCATGGGTTCCAGGTGCCAGGAGCCGAACTGGAAGCGTTGATTGCTTTCCTTGGCGATCAGCCTGGCGGTGATCAGCATCAGGACCTTGATGAAGGTTGCAACCAGCGAAAAGAATCCATCGAACAGGATGGATTGGGCACCCGAGGCAAACCCGGTGATGATCCCGGCGAATGTCACCACCAGCATCAGGAAGGTCGATTGCTTGAGCAGCGCCTGCTCGCCTCGATTGCTCACATGGTCTCCTCGAAAACCTTGAACCGCAGGGCGCGGCGAGGTTGTTGGATGAGGAGTCTAGCTGATGTCCGGCGTTGTCAGTTCCGGCCCCTTCGCGAGCAGGCTCGCTCCCACAGGTTCACCAAAGTCCCTGTGGGAGCGAGCCTGCTCGCGAAGGGCCGTAACGCGGTCTTACGCCTTGCCACCACTGCGATCAATCGCAAACCCGGCCCAGGTCTGGCTCACCGGCATCAGCTCGACGCTGTTGATGTTGATGTGCGCCGGGGCATTGAGGACCCAGAAAATGGTCTCGGCAATGTCTTGCGGCTGGATCGGGTCGGCACCCGCATAGGTGGCGTTGTAACGCTCCTGGTCACCGGCAAAGCGCACCAGAGAGAACTCGCTTTCGCACAGGCCCGGTTCGATGTTGCTGACCCGCACGCCGGTGCCCTGGAGGTCACAGCGCAGGTTCAGGGAGAACTGTTTGACGAACGCCTTGCTCGCGCCATACACATGGCTGCCCGGGTAGGGGTAGTTGCCGGCAATGGAGCCGAGGTTGACGATACCGGCGCCGCGACCATGAGCGATCAGGCGTGGCAGCAGCAGGCGGGTGCTGTACATCAGGCCTTTGACGTTGGTATCGACCATGGTGTCCCAATCGTCCAGGTCGCATTTGGGCGCCGGATCGACCCCCAAGGCCAGGCCAGCATTGTTGATAAGTCCACGCAGCTTGGCGAAGGATGGCGGCAGGTTCGCAATGGCTTCTTCCATGGCCTGGCGGTCACGCACATCAAGCACCAGCCCGTGCACCTCGGTCTGCTTCGACAGTTCGGCGCACAGGGCGTTAAGGCGCTCTTCACGACGCCCTGTCAGCACCAGTTTCCAGCCGGCCTCGGCAAAACGACGGGCACAGGCTTCACCGAAACCGGAAGTCGCGCCGGTAATAAACAGGGTGTTGGACATGGTGTTCTCCTTGCTACGGCTGATCGGCAGCCATTGGAATAGAAAATCAGCAGGCAGCATGCCCGGCCTTGCGCACAGCGGCAACCGGCGCGCTTTCTGTACAAAAAACGAACAAAACTTGCAACGCCTTGCCGGCCGTGGCTTGCAGCCATATGCACGCACCTTATCCACAGCCCCATCCACACATTCCGGGGGCAAGTGGAAAAGCTGAAAGCCGCTATCCACAAGGCTTTGCGGGCCGATTTGAAACTTTTTTGCTTGACCCCAATCGGCCTGCTGTGTAGCCCAGGGTCATTTTCCCGACCGCGCGGTCAATCCAGCGATGGCGCCAAGCCAGTAACTACGGCCCTCAGCCAAGTCTTTCCAGAGTTTAACCACAGACTTATCCACAGGCTTGTTCACTGCATTCAGGCGCTCTTTGTACGCTAAGAAAAAGGTTGACAACACTGCCTTGAAGACAAGAAAAAGCGCCTGATCAAAAAACAACCATCGCGCTGCAAGCCACGGATTCAAAGGCGCTCAGCCAGCTACTCCCACGTTATTCACAGCCAGTTCCACAGCAAACGGGGACAAGTCAAAACCATGATAAAACAACAATTTGCAGCGGCTTTATGTCGCGCTTTCAGAGGTCGACAATTTTGTTTTCCACAATTTCACTTTACCTCACACCACCGCTCTTGTAGGAGCTGCCGCAGGCTGCGATCTTTTGATCTTGATTCTTAAAAAACAAGATCAAAAGATCGCAGCCTCGTTTCACTCGACAGCTCCTACCAGCTTTTACATGGGCGAAAAAAACGCCCTGATTTTGTCAGGGCGTTTTCATTGGACGCTAAGGTTTAGTGCCCGCCAAGATAAGCGTTGCGCACATCCTCGTTGACCAACAACTCCTTCCCTGTACCGCTCATGCGAATCTCGCCGTTGACCATCACATAGGCTCGGTCCGACAGGCGCAGCGCGTGGTTGGCGTTCTGCTCGACCAGGAAAATGGTCATGCCGGTCTTGGCCAGCTCCCGCAGCGTCGCGAAGATCTGCTTGACCACAATGGGCGCCAACCCAAGGCTCGGCTCATCGAGCAACAGCAATTTCGGCCGGCTCATCAGGGCTCGTGCGATGGCCAGCATCTGCTGCTCGCCACCCGACATGGTCATCGCCCGCTGGGTGCGTCGCTCCTCAAGGCGCGGGAACAGCTTGAACATGCGTTGCATGTCTTCCTTGGCGTACTTGTCGCCGATGGGGATGGTGCCCATCAACAGGTTTTCCTCGACGGTCATGTCGGGGAACACCCGCCGTCCTTCCGGCGACTGGGCAATGCCGTTGGAGGCGATGTAGTGCGACGACTTGTGGGTGATGTCCACGCCCTGGTAAAGGATCTGTCCGTCCGCCGCGCGTGGCTGACCGAAGATCGACATCAGCAGGGTCGACTTGCCGGCGCCGTTGGAGCCAATCAGGCTGACGGTCTCCCCTTCGTTTATGTGCAGCGAGACATTCTTCAGGGCCTGGATGGGCCCGTAGAACACGTCCAGGTCCTTGAGTTCGAGGATGGGTTTGCTCATACCACCTCCTCTTCATCGGCACCCAGGTAGGCGGCAATCACTTTCGGGTCGTTGCGAATCGCATCGGGACCGCCCTCGGCGATCACGACGCCGTGGTCCAGCACCACAATGTGGTCGGAAATACTCATTACCATGCCCATGTCGTGTTCGATCAGCACTACGGTCAGATCATGCTCGTCGCGCAGCAGCCGGATCATCGCGCTCAGCGCTTCGGTTTCCTGAGGGTTGAGGCCGGCGGCCGGTTCGTCGAGGCAGATGATCTGCGGACGGGTGCACATGGCCCGGGCGATTTCCAGACGACGTTGCTGGCCGTAGGACAGCTCACCGGCCAGGCGGTTGGCGCAGTCCACCAGGTCCACCACTTCCAGCCAATAGAAGGCGTGGTCCAGCGCATCGCTTTCGGCCTTGCGGTAGCCCTTGGTGTTGAGGATGCCCGCCAGCAGATTGCGGTTGACCCACATGTGCTGGGCCACCAGCAGGTTTTCCAGCACCGACATTTCCTTGAACAGGCGAATGTTCTGGAACGTCCGCGCCAGCCCGGCGCGGTTCACCAGGTGGGTGCCGCCGAACATCTTGTAGCGCAGGCGACTGATAAAGCTTTTTGGCGAGACGAAATCGGTAGGCTTGAACGGTTCGCCGAGCATTTTGATGACGTTGGTTCGCTGCCCCCGCACGTTCAGTTCGATCTTGCCACCGGAGGCCTTGTAGAACCCGGTCAGGCAGTTGAACACTGTGGTCTTGCCGGCGCCGTTCGGGCCGATCAGGGCGAAGATCGAGTTGCGCTTGACCTTCAGGCTGACATCATTCAACGCCTTGATGCCGCCGAAGTGCATCATCAGCTTCTCTACGGAGAGTACGACTTCGCTCATGGCGCTACTCCTTTACGCGGGGTCACACCGGTACGGCTGATTCGAATCAGGCCGCGCGGTCGCCATATCATCATCAACACCATCAGGATGCCGAACAGCAAAACGCGGTATTCGGCGAAGCCACGCAGCAGTTCCGGAGCAACGGTCAATACGAAGGCCGCAATCACCACGCCGATGGTCGAGCCCATGCCGCCGAGCACCACGATGGCGAGGATCAGGGCCGATTCGAAGAAGGTGAACGAGGTCGGGTTGACGAAGCCCTGGTAGGTGGCGAAGAACACGCCAGCCAGGCCGGCCGTCGATGCGCCGATGGTGAATGCCGAGAGCTTGACCAGCACGTGGTTCAGGCCCATGGAACGGCAGGCGATTTCATCCTCGCGCAGCGCTTCCCAGGCACGGCCAACGGGCATGCGGGTCAGGCGATGCTTGATGTACAACACAGCCAGTACCACCAGGAACAGTACCGCGTAGATGAAGTAGTACTTCACGTCCGGGTTGTAGGCGATGCCGAAGAACTCATGGAACGGCACGCCCCCGTCCTTCGCGCGCTTGCCGAATTCCAGTCCGAAGAAGGTCGGCAGTGGTGCCGGCATACCGTTCGGACCACCGGTCAGGGACAGCCAGTTGTTGAGGATCAGGCGAATGATTTCACCGAAGCCCAGGGTCACGATCGCCAGATAGTCGCCGTGCAGGCGCAGCACCGGGAAACCGAGGATGCAACCGGCCAGCCCGGCGGTGATCGCCGCCAGCGGCAGCACCGTCCAGAAGCCCAGCCCCAGGTACTGATAACCGAGCGCAAGGCCATAGGCGCCGATGGCGTAGAACGCCACGTAACCCAGGTCGAGCAAGCCGGCCAGGCCCACTACGATGTTCAGCCCAAGCCCCAACAGCACATAGATCAGCCCGAGAATGACCACGCCCAGCAGGTAGGAGTTGGAGAAAAACGGGAACACCACGGCGATGACGATCACCAACGGGATGATCCAGCGCAACCGCGATTTGTAATCCGGCGCCAGCACATGCACCCCGGACCCCGTGCTTTCAAAACCTTCGAGGATGCTCAAGCCCTTGGGGGTTTGCAGGAACATGCTCAAGGCAAAGCGACCGGCCATGACAATGGCGACAATCCACGCCACGCGGGTGGTTTCCAGGTTGAAGCCGTAGCCATCGAGAACGACACCGACAATCGGCCCGAACACGATCAGGGCAATGAGGCCGGCAAGAATCGCGTCAACCAGACTTTTCTTGATATCAATGGTTTTTTTAGTGGTTGAGGACATCGCTTACACCTTCGACACAAGAGGACGGCCGAGCAGGCCTTGGGGCCGAAAGACCAGAACGAGAACCAGCAGCGAGAAGCTGAAAACGTCTTTGTAGTCCGAGTTCACCAGGCCAGAGAACAGCGACTCGGAAATCCCGAGGATGATCCCGCCCAGCATGGCGCCTGGCAGTGAGCCGATCCCGCCGAGCACCGCGGCGGTGAACGCCTTGATGCCGATGATGAAGCCGGCATAGAAGTCGAACGTGCCGTAGTTCATGGTGATCAGCACGCCGGCCAGGGCCGCCATCGCTGCACCGATGATGAACACATAGGAAATCACCCGGTCGGTGTTGATCCCCAGGATCGAAGCCATCTTGCGGTCTTGCTGGGTTGCACGGCACATGCGGCCGAGCTTGGTGTACTTGATGACGTAGGTCAGCAGGGCCATCCCGACAAACGCTGCGACCAGGATGAACACCTTGGTGTAGGTCAACTGCACGAAACCTGTGCCGACTTCCACGCGCCACGCTCCGCTGAGCAAGGTTGGAACACCTTGTTGCTTGGCGCCCTGGGCGATCTGCGCATAGTTTTGCAGAATCAGCGAGATACCAATGGCGCTGATCAGCGGTGCCAGTCGGGTGGAGTTACGCAGGGGTTTGTAGGCGACGCGCTCGATGACCCAGCCATACACCGCCGTGACGACGATGGTGAAGATCAGGGTGCCGAGCATCAGCAGAGGGAAGGATTCAATACCGAAGTATGCCAGCAGAGCCAGACTGATTGCCGCGAGGTAAGCGGAAATCATGTAAACCTCGCCGTGGGCGAAGTTGATCATGCCGATGATGCCATAGACCATTGTGTAGCCGATGGCGATCAGGCCATAGACCGACCCGAGGGTCAGGCCGTTGACCAGTTGCTGCAGGAAAATACCATCCATAACGCAATCTCACGCAATGAGAACCTGTCCACCTGCCGGTGCGGTTCTTCTAAGGAAAATACAGATATACGTCGGAGCAATGTCAGCCACGATCAGCCCGGCCCACACCGTCCCCTGTGGGAGCTGGCTTGCCAGCGATAGCGGTAGTACATTCGACAAAATTGTCTCCTGCAAGTCCGCCATCGCGGGCAAGCCCGCTCCCACGAGGATCTGTGGGTTCAGGTGATTGAGTCAGCCCTTACTTCTGTTTTTCCAGCTGGTGGTATTTGCCATCCTTGTCCCACTGGTAAACCACGTAGTCGGAGACTTTCAGGTCGCCCTTGCTGTCCCAGGTCTTCTCGCCCATGACGGTCTTGACCGGATTTTTCTTCAGCCACGCAGCCGCTTCTTCGCCCTTGTTGGATTTGGCGCCGTTGAAGGCAGCCGCCAGGGTCTGCACCGAAGCGTAGGCGTACAGGGTGTAGCCTTCAGGCTCGGTACCGGCCTTGCGGAAGGCGTCTACCACGGTCTTGCTGTCTGGCAGCAGGCGTGGGTCAGCACCGAAGGTCATCAGCACGCCATCCACGAATTGCGGACCGCCTGCGGTGGTCACCAGTTCGTCGGTCACGATGCCGTCGTCGGACATGAACTTGACGTCTTTCAGGCCTTGTTCACGCAACTGGCGAACCAGAGGACCGGCTTCCGGGTGCAGGCCACCGAAGTAGACGACGTCAGCGCCGGCACCACGGATCTTGGTCACGATGGTGCTGAAGTCTTTCTCGCCACGGGTCAGGCCTTCATACAGCACTGGCGTTACGCCGCGCTTGACCAACTGGGCCTTGGTGGCGTCAGCCAGGCCTTGGCCGTAGGTGTCCTTGTCGTGCAGAACCACGACCTTCTTGCCCTTGAGCACGTCGACGATGTAGTCGCCGGCCACGATGCCTTGCTGGTCGTCACGACCGCACATGCGGAACATGGCGCTCAGGCCGCGTTCGGTCACCTGTGGGTTGGTGGAGCCTGGAGTGATGGCGATGATGCCCGCTTCGTCGTAGATCTCGGAAGCCGGGATGGTCGAGGAGGAGCAGAAGTGGCCAACCACGCCGGCGACTTTCTGGTTGGTCAGGTCCTTGGCGACCGTCACAGCCTGTTTCGGTTCGCAGGCGTCATCGCCCTTGACCAGTACGATTTTTTCCCCGTTCACGCCGCCCGCTGCGTTGACCGCATCGGCTGCTGCCTGTGCACCCTTCATGTACTGCTCGCCAAATGCCGCATTGGCGCCCGTCATTGGACCCGCTACGCCGATCTTGATGTCAGCCTGAGCAAACGCAGAAACACCCAAAGCAGCTGCCACTGCGAGGGCCAGAAAGCCTTTCTTGTAAAACGTCTGGGACATGAGGTGGTGCTCCATGGTTTTTTTAATTGGCACTGCGACTTCACTGATTGCTCAGAGCAAGGGCCGTGCCATCGGTTTTTTATTCTTAAAAAAGTCGCTGCTTTATTCTTATTTCGACTATCTCGGGCCCATTTTCATTGGGCGTGCAACCGTCTAAACCGCGGAAGGTAAAACCATTATTTTTTTGAGGCGCAACCCGCCCGCGCCATCATTGCAACCGCGGCACTAAACGACGTGCAACCAGCCTGTAACAACGTGCGTCACCGAAGTGCACACTGCTGGTGCGGGACTGCTACAACCCGCACCACTACAGGCTAGCTGCTGATCAAAAAAGCGCCGCTTTCAACAGCAAAAATCAACATTCAGATCACGATCCGCAGGCACTGGCCTGCGTGATACAGCGAAAAACCGGCCTCGTATAGACAACTACGCAATCCCACCCCTGCCAGTGGCTGCATTGGAGCGAAGGGAATGGGTAGCGCTTGAGGATTTCCGTTACACAAATAATCGGCGAATGCCTTGCCAACCACCGTCCCGGTGGTCACGCCCCGACCGTTGTAGCCGGTCACTGCCACTATTCCGGGTGCCGGTTCGAACAGGCGCATCAAGTGATCCGGGGTGAAGGCGATGCGCCCCGTCCAGGTGCACTCCCACTCCACCGGCTTGAGGTAAGGAAAGTAATGTTGCTGCACGCGATCGGCCCAGGCCTTGAGAAACCAGGCCGGTTTCTGATTGCCATTGCCGAGACTGCCAAGCAGCAGGCGCCCGTCCTTGTCCCGGCGAATGCTGCTGAGCACCTGGCGGGTGTCCCAGGAACCCTGGCCACCGGGCAAGATTTGCCGGGCCGCGTCTTCGGTCAGCGGGACCGAGGCCACCTGATAGTAATAACCGGGGAAGAAATTGCGTCGCAACTCGGTCCAGTCACCTTCGGTGTAGGCATTGGAAGCGATCACCACTTGCTCGGCCAGGACCGACCCCTGCGCAGTTTGCACCGACCAGCGTTGCCCCTGCCGTTCGAGGCGGGTCACCGGGGAATGATCGAACAACTGACCGCCCAGGCCCATTGCCGCCTTGGCCAAGCCGGTGGTGTAAGCCATCGGGTTGAGCGTGCCAGCACGACGATCGAGCAATGCCGCGGCGATTTTCTTGGTGCCTGTCGCTTGCTCACACGCTTTACCGGTCAGCAATTCGACGGGGGCGCCACGGCGCTTCCATTGTTCTTCACGACTGCGCAAGTCAGCTTCGCCACGGGCGTTGTGCCCCATGTGCAATGTGCCTTCGCGGCGCAACTGGCAATCGATGTTGTACTTGTCCACAAGGCTGAACACCAATGAAGGTGCTGCGCCGAGCATTCGGTTGAGCTGACTGCCGACGGCCTCGCCAAACCCGGCTTCGATCTCGTCCGGGGGAATCCACATGCCGGCATTGACCAGCCCGACGTTGCGCCCCGAACCGCCGTGGCCTGCGCGGTGTGCTTCGAGCACGCACACCGTTTTGCCCTGCTCCAACAAATGCACCGCCGCCGACAGCCCGGTAAAACCTGCGCCAATGACGCAGACATCGACTTTCACCTCACCCTTGAGCGCCGAGTTGTCGGGCCTTTGCGGCGTCAGTTTTTCCCACAGACACTCTTCGCGTAACGGCATTGCCAGACTCCAACGGAAACCTAACCAACACACACAAATCAGTGTGGGAGCGAGCCTGCTCGCGAAAGCGGTTTATCAGTCACCGTTGATGTCGACTGACAGATTGCATTCGCGAGCAGGCTCGCTCCCACAGGGATCACTGCCTCGCTGAAATATCAGTCAAAGGTAATGCCCTGCGCCAACGGCAACTCCAGCGAATAGTTCACGGTGTTGGTCTGACGACGCATGTACCCGCGCCATGCATCAGAACCGGACTCACGACCACCGCCCGTTTCTTTCTCACCACCAAACGCACCGCCGATTTCCGCGCCGCTCGGACCGATGTTGACGTTGGCGATGCCACAGTCACTGCCCACCGCCGACATGAACTGCTCGGCTTCACGCACGTCGGTGGTGAAGATGCACGAGGACAGGCCTTGCGGTACAGCGTTGTTCAAACGCAGGGCTTCGTTGAAATCGTTGTAGCCGACCACGTAGAGGATCGGTGCGAACGTTTCATGGCAGACCACATCGCTCTGCTCCGGCATTTCGACGATGGCCGGCGAAACGTAGTAGGCATTCGGGAATTTGTCTTCAAGCTGACGCTTGCCGCCGAACACCCGACCGCCTTCGCTCAGCGCCTGCTCCAGTGCGTCCTGCATGTTGTCGAAGCTTTGCTTGTCGATCAGCGGACCGATCAGGTTACCTTCCAGCGGGTGGCCGATACGCACTTTGGAGTAGGCGGCCTTGAGGCGGGTGACAATTTCTTCCTTCACCGACTCATGGGCGATCAGGCGGCGCAGCGTGGTGCAGCGCTGACCGGCGGTGCCGACGGCGCTGAACAGGATCGCGCGAACGGCCATGTCCAGATCGGCGCTTGGGCCAAGGATCATCGCGTTGTTGCCGCCCAGTTCGAGAATGCTGCGGGCAAAACGCGCAGCGATTTTTGGCGCCACTTCACGGCCCATGCGGGTGCTGCCGGTAGCGCTGACCAGCGCGACACGCGGGTCATCGACCAAGGCTTCACCGGCATCGCGACCGCCAATGACCACCTGGCTCAAGTGCGGTGGCGCATCGCTGAAATTCTTCAGCACGCGGTCGAACAGTGCCTGGCAGGCCAATGCGGTCAGTGGGGTTTTTTCCGACGGCTTCCAGATCACCGGGTTGCCGCAAACCAGCGCCAACGTGGCGTTCCAGGCCCAGACCGCCACCGGGAAGTTAAAGGCACTGATCACGCCGACGATGCCCAGCGGGTGCCAGGTTTCGCGCATGTGGTGGCCAGGACGCTCGGAGGCGATGGTCAAGCCGTACAGTTGGCGGGACAGGCCGACGGCGAAATCGCAGATGTCGATCATTTCCTGAACTTCACCCAGGCCTTCCTGGGTGATCTTGCCCGCTTCCCAGGACACCAACTCGCCGAGATCGGCCTTGTATTCACGCAGGATGTCACCCAGTTGCCGCACCAGCTCACCACGACGCGGCGCCGGCACCTTGCGCCACAATTCGAATGCATGATCTGCACGACTGATGTGCTGCTCGACTTCAGCGGCACCTTCCCAGTTGACGGCGGCAATCGTGCTGCCATCGATTGGCGAATGCACCGGCACTTTGCCGTTCTGGTACAGGGCCGGGTTCACACCAAGACGATCAAGCAATGCGGCAACCATGGGTCACTCCTCAAGCAAAAAACGGAACGTGTGCAGCCGCCGAATCACGACTGATCAGACCTGTAGTTTTAGCGCTCCCGAGGTTACTCAACAAACGACCATTAAGAGAGATATCATTCCGTTTATTCATGCTGTGCATTGTTGGCAATAAAGAGACAAGTACAAAGGACCGCCCATGCTGAACAAACGCTATTTGCCCTCGATCGCTGCACTGCAGTGTTTCGAAGCCGTGACCCGCCACCTGAGCTTTACCCGGGCCGCGGAAGAGCTAAACCTGACCCAGAGCGCCGTCAGTAAACAGGTGGCGCAACTTGAAGAGCTGTTGCAGCACCTGCTGTTTCGCCGGGTTCGCCGACGCCTGCAAATGACGCCAGCGGGCGATCTGTATCTGGTGGAGGTACGAAAAATCCTCACCCAGGTCGAGATGTCGACCCATTACCTGCGTTCCTACGGTGGTGAAACCGAAGTCTTGCGCGTCTCGACACCCTCGACCTTCGGCGCTCGCTGGCTGGTGCCACGCCTCAAGGGCTGGCGCCTGCGCCATCCGTCGATCCACCTGGACCTGTGCAATGAGCAGGAAGCCGACGACCTGCTACAGGGGCGCAGCGACCTGGCGTTCTACTTCGGCCAGGGTTCTCGCCCTGGTACCGAATGCCTGAAGTTGTTCAGCGAAGAGCTGGTGCCAGTCTGTGCGCCAGGCAGCCTGCCCGATACGCCATTCACCGACCCGACGCAACTCACCGACCTGGTCCTGCTGCAAAACGCCTCCCGTCCCCAGGCCTGGCACGACTGGTTCGACAGCCAGGGCTACCACACCGAACACAGCTACCACGGTCCGCGCTTCGAAACCTTCTACATGTGCATCCGCGCGGCGCAAGTCGGCTGCGGCGTGGCATTGCTGCCACGGTTTCTGGTGGAAGAGGAACTGGCTGACGGCAAACTGGTCATTCCCTGGCAGCATGCAATGCCCAGCACCGATGCCTATTACCTGGCGTACCCGGAACATTCGGCGGAAGTGCCCAAGGTGCGCGATTTCGTCAAGTGGATGCTGGAGCAGGTGTAGGGCGGTGCAAAAATCGCTGGCAATACCCACCACCGATATGCGCCACTAGCCTTATTCCATGTGGAGAACCCCCGTTATGAGCGAGAGTGTGTTTGCCGATCGCATCGTGCAGAACCTGCTCGACACCGACTTCTACAAACTGACGATGATGCAGGCGGTGCTGCACAACTACCCGAACGTAGAGGTCGAATGGGAATTTCGTTGCCGTAACAGCGAAGATTTGCGCCCCTATCTGGCAGAGATCCGCTTCCAGATCGAACGGCTGGCCGAATTGAGCCTGAGCGCCGATCAATTGAGTTTTCTGGAGCGCATCAGCTTCCTGAAGCCGGATTTCCTGCGTTTTCTCGGGCTGTTTCGCTTCAACCTGCGCTATATCCACACCGGCATCGAAAACGGCGAATTGTTCATCCGTTTGCGGGGGCCGTGGTTGCACGTGATCCTGTTCGAGGTACCGATTCTGGCAATCGTCAGTGAGGTGCGTAACCGATATCGCTATCGGGAGATTGTCCTGGAACAGGCCCGCGAGCAGCTCTATCGCAAGTTCGACTGGCTGACCGCCAACGCCAGCAGCGACGAATTGTCCGAATTGCAGGTAGCCGATTTCGGCACCCGTCGTCGTTTTTCCTACCGCGTGCAGGAAGAAGTGGTGAACGTGCTCAAGCATGATTTCCCCGGGCGCTTCGTTGGTACCAGCAATGTGCACCTGTCCCGGGAACTGGACATGAAACCGCTGGGCACCATGGCCCACGAATGGATCATGGCCCACCAGCAACTCGGCCCGCGGCTGATCGACAGCCAGATCGCCGCCCTCGATTGCTGGGTCCGCGAATACCGTGGCCTGCTCGGGATTGCGCTGACCGACTGCATCACCATCGATGCATTCCTGGGTGATTTCGACCTGTTTTTCGCCAAACTGTTCGACGGTTTGCGCCACGATTCGGGCGATCCGGTGGTATGGGCGGAAAAAGCCATCGCGCACTACCACAAGCTCGGCATCGACCCCATGAGCAAGACGCTGACCTTTTCCGACAGCCTGACGCTGCCCAAGTCCCTGGAGATTTTTCGGGCGTTGCGGGGTCGAATCAACGTCAGCTTCGGTATCGGCACCAACCTGACGTGTGATATTCCGGGTGTCGAACCGATGAGCATCGTGCTTAAAATGACCGCCTGCAACGGCGCGCCGGTGGCGAAGATCTCCGACGAGCCCGGCAAGACTCACTGCAAAGACCCGAATTTCGTCGCGTATCTGCGACACGTTTTCCAAGTTCCTGCCCCCCTCTAGCAAGGAGTGAATTCATGCAAGCCGTACAGCGTGAGATTGCTGAACAGCTCAAGGTTCAACCGCCGTTCGCCGACGAAGCCGCCCTCGAAGCGGAAGTCGCCCGGCGGGTTACCTTCATCCAGGATTGCCTGGTCAATTCCGGGCTCAAGACCCTGGTGCTGGGCATCAGTGGCGGCGTCGACTCGCTGACTGCCGGGCTGCTGGCCCAGCGTGCGGTCCGTGAACTGCGTCAGCGCAGCGGTGATGCCGCCTACAAATTCATCGCCGTGCGGTTGCCGTACGAAACCCAGTTCGATGAACATGACGCCCAGGCCTCCGTGGATTTCATCAAGCCGGATGAGCGCCACACGGTGAACATCGGCCCGGCGGTCAAATCCCTGGCCAACGAAGTCGCGGCGTTCGAAGGCAAACACGCGGTGTCGGTGGACTTCGTGCTCGGCAACACCAAGGCGCGCATGCGCATGGTCGCCCAGTACACCATCGCTGGCGCGGCCCATGGCCTGGTGATCGGCACCGATCATGCCGCGGAAGCTGTGATGGGTTTCTTCACCAAGTTTGGTGACGGCGCCTGCGACCTGGCACCGCTCAGTGGCCTGGTGAAAAACCAGGTCCGTGCCATCGCCCGCAGCTTCGGCGCGCCGGAGGCGCTGGTGGAGAAAATCCCGACCGCCGACCTTGAAGACCTGTCACCGGGCAAACCGGATGAAGCGTCCCATGGCGTGACGTACGCCGAGATCGACGCCTTCCTGCACGGCGAGCCGGTGCGCGAGGAAGCGTTCAAGATCATTGTCGACACGTACAACAAGACTCATCACAAGCGCGTGATGCCATTTGCGCCTTGAGGCGTGAGTGAATGAAAAAGCCCGCTGAGGAGTGATTCTCAGCGGGCTTTTCTTTGACCAGCACATTTGTTGAAGCCGATGGCCCATTCGTCGGAACGCCGCCCGGAGCCGGCTCGCTCCCACATTTGATTGCGGTCTAATTGTGGGAGCGAGCCTGCTCGCGAAGAACGATAACGCGGTGAACCTGCTTATTTCAGGGTCACAGTGCCTTTCATCATCGAGATGTGGCCCGGGAACGAGCAGAAGAAGCCGTACTTCTCGTTGGCATCGAGCTTGGACACGTCGAAGGTCACCGAGTCGGTTTCCTTGGCGCCGATGACCTTGGTGTGAGCGATGACGCGGGCGTCGCCTTCCTTCAGGTAGTTCTTGTCGATGCCAGCACTCAGGCCGTCGGTGGCGATCGGCTGCATGTCGGCTTCTTTACTGATCACCAGGTTATGGCCCATGACGTTTTTCGGCAGGCTGCCAGAATGGGTCAATTCAACGGTGAAGGTCTTGCAACTCTTGTCGATTTCAATGGCCTTGGTGTTGAAGGACATTTGGTCAGTAGAGTCAACGGTGACTTTGCATTCGGCAGCCATCAATTGGCTGCTCGCCAGTGTCAACAGGGATACCGCAACAAGTTTGGCAAACATGGTGAATCTCCAAGGCAGGGTGAATGAACATGCGAATGAACAGAAGACTGCCTGAAAACTTCGCAAGTTCCTATGACCTGAAGCAAAAATTGTATACAACTTTCGGGCTATGGGACCGATCGAGACAATCTACCAGCCAGGTGTCTGCCCCGGCCCTATCATCAGAGCGTCCTCATTTTTCGGAGCGCCTGTCGTGTCTATCAATACCCTGTTGTGCAGCTTGCTCGCCGCGTATGCCTGTGGGGCCAGCGGAACCTGCGAAACGCCCAAGCGCGAAGTTTAGCCCTTGGAGCGCAGCGCGCCTGCCTTTACTCTGTGGCCCTGATCGACCCAGGAGTAATGCATGTCTTTAGCATCCGTTTGTGTGTTCTGCGGCGCCAGCACTGGCACGAACCCCGCTTACCGTGAAGCAGCCGTGGCGCTTGGCCAGGCCTTGGCCGAACGCAAGCTGACCCTGGTCTACGGTGGTGGCGCAGTGGGCCTGATGGGCGTCGTCGCCGATGCGGCACTGGCGGCAGGTGGCGAAGTGATCGGCATCATTCCGCAGAGCTTAAAGGACAAGGAAATCGGCCACAGTGGCCTGACCCGCCTGGAAGTGGTCGACGGCATGCATGCGCGCAAGGCGCGGATGGCTGAACTCAGCGATGCTTTCATCGCGTTGCCCGGCGGCCTGGGCACCCTGGAAGAGTTGTTCGAAGTGTGGACCTGGGGCCAACTGGGTTACCACGGCAAACCGTTGGGCTTGCTGGAAGTGAACGGCTTCTACAGCAAACTCACTGGTTTTCTCGATCATATCGTCGGCGAAGGCTTCGTTCGCGCGGCACACCGTGACATGCTGCAGGTGAGCGAATCGCCACAGACGCTGCTCGACGCCCTGGATCGTTGGCAACCGACCGTTGCGCCAAAATGGGTCGAGCAAAAACCCGACTAACGACTCGACACCGATACAGGGCAGAATACGCGCCGCTCAAACCTCACCTTCGACCCCAGAGGATCGCCCATGGCCAAACCCAATTACTCCTTCGCCAAACGTCAGAGAGACCTGGCCAAGGAACAGAAGAAAGAGGAAAAGCTTCAGCGCAAGAAAGCAATGGCTGAAGAAGACGCAGCGGCACTGAACCCGGATGCAGAAGGTGAAGTGGCGGCAGAAAGTGATGTAGAGGCACCGAAAGATCAGGCGCCCGACGCCTGAGTCCCTCCGGGCCGGATGATTTGATCGGGCCCACGGATCTGTGACCGGGGTTGGCGGCGATGCTGCCGACCCTCACTGTCCATTCCGAAATACTGCATATTCCTTTGTGGGAGCGGGCTTGCTCGCGAAGACGGCGGCACATCCAGTATTTATGTAACTGAAGGATCGCTTTCGCGAGCAAGCCCGCTCCCTCATTGTGATCGTCGTTACTCCAACGGCATCACTGTGACCCGAACTTCGGGATCATGATTGCCGCCCCCCAGAATGACTCCACGTAACGGCGACACATCGGAAAAGTCCCGGCCCCAGGCCAGGGTGATGTGTTCCAGCGCCGGTTGCACATTGTTGGTCGGATCGAAGTCCACCCAGCCCGACACCGGACAAAACACTGACACCCAGGCATGGGACGCATCGGCGCCGATCAATCGCGGCTGACCGGGCGGCGGCTGGGTCAACAGGTAGCCGCTGACATAGCGCGCAGCCAACCCACGAGAGCGTACGCATGCGAGCATCAGGTGGGCGAAATCCTGGCAAACCCCGCGCCGTCGCTCCAGCACTTCCACCAGGGGGGTCGCGACCTGCGTCGCTTCGGCATCGAAAGTGAACTCACTGAAGATTTTCTCCATCAAGGCCTGGACCCCGAGTAACAGTGGCCGCCCCGCCGGAAAACAGCTCTCGGAAAATTCAACGAAGTTGCGCTTCAGATGCACATAAGGTGATTCGAACCGGTATCGGCAGGCTTCAAGCAACTGCGGCGAAAGCGCCTGGCTGCTGTAGGTCAGCACGTTGCGGGTATCTTCCCACGCTGGGGATCGATTGAAATCGACCCGGGACCGGGGCAGTACCTCAATCGTCAGGCTGGCATTGACCAGCAGTTCATCATGGGGGCGCTCGAACGCCAACCGGGTCAACGGGTTTCCGAACACATCCAGCTCATCGCGGCGTGAAGTCGGGTCCGGACTGATCTGCAATTGCTGGTCGCTGCATCGCTGCCATTCACAAGGCCTGGGCCACAAATGCGCCAGTTGCTGGGCCAAGGACACCGGACTGTCGTAGTGATAGTGGGTATCGTGGAAAATCTGGTAGTGAGCGCTCATCAGACGGACACCGTGCGCTGGCTGACATCATCGACGTGGGCGAAGTGACGCAAGGCCAGGCGATCCGATACCTGCCCGCTGGCATCGGCAATCTCTTGCAGCAGATCGGCCAGCCCTTCGACGGCAGCGCGCACGCTGGCGGCGCCAAACAACGGGTTTTCCAGGCAGCCCAGATCGAAACGCGCCAGACGCTCCACCAACTGTGGCAGGCCCGCTTCGCGAGGTACGCCAAAGTCGTCGCACAGGCGCTTGAGCGTGCGGGTCACCAGCTTCAACTGGAACAGCACCGCGTGCGGGTTCTGCTCATCAAGCAATAACAGGTCGAGTACCGGGATCAATTGCGCCACCGCCAGGTACCGCGACCGATAGGTAATGCTGCTGTTGCCCAGCTCCAGCAACCACTCCAGCCCTGCCTGATCAAAAGCCCCGGCGCCACGCAGGAACGCTGCCAGGCTAGCGCTTAGAAATTGCAGGCGCTCGATCCGCCGACCGATCATCAGGAATCGCCAGCCTTCGTCCCGGGTCATGTCGTCCAGGGCAAAACCGGACAGCGCCGCCAAGGACATCACCAGCCGGTTGAGGAAGTCGAGTAACTCGCCGAAGTCCGGTTCTTCGGTCTCGAGTTCCATCGCTTCGCGTTGCAACTCCACCAACGCCTGCCAATTCTCCCGCGAGAGCTTGCCACGCACTTGCGAGGCCGCCCATTGCAAACGTTGCAGGTTGGAACGCAGGCTGAACGGCCAGTCATCGCCGAGTATCGCCGCCAGCAACCGCTCCGGCAGCTCACCTTCGTCAGGCAACAACATCAATCGTTCGCCAAGATCGACCGCAGCCTCCAGGGCCTGCGGGTCATCGCCGTCGACATAACGTGCCAGCATGATTCGCAGCAATCGGGCGCTGTCATCGCAGCGTTCGCAGTAACGGCCGAACCAGAACAGGTTTTCCACCACCCGCGATGGCAGGTAAGGATCACGGCGCACCAGGTCATGCACGCCGATATTGCGCTGGGCTTTCCACTGTTCGCCGTTCGGTGGACGTTCGCCCAGCACCCAGGTGTCCTTGCTCGCCCCGCCGCGCTGCATCGATACCACCTCGGCATCCGCCTGCGCGGCCACTCGGGTCAAGCCACCCGGCAGCACCCGATAGCCGTCGCGACTGGCCACCGCATACACACGCATGCCGATGGCCCGGGGTTGCAGTTGACCGTCCTCGGCTTGCCATATCGGCGCTTGGGACAATTGCGCGAGTTCTTGCGCAACATAAGCATAGGGCCGCGCCTGCATGCGCTCGGCCAGGACCTGACGCTGCTTTTCACTCAAATCGCGGCCAAATACCGGTGCAAAGCTTTGGGACGGAAACGCCGGTTTAATCAGCAATTCCGGTAGTTTTTCCAGGGCCTGGGCCAGCACCGGCGCCTCACCGCACCACCAGGTGGCTATGGACGGCAGGATCAATTCTTCGCCAAACAGGTACTGGTTGATCTTCGGCAGGAAACCCAGCAAGCCTGGCGACTCCAGCACGCCACTGCCGAGTGCGTTGGCCACCAGCACCCGCCCCTGGCGCACGGCTTCGAGCAGGCCCGGAACGCCCAGGGCCGAGTCGGTGCGCAATTCCAGCGGGTCGCAGAAGTCGTCGTCGAGCCGACGCATGATCGCGTGGACCCGGCGCAAGCCACTCAGGGTCTTCAGGTAGACCGTGGCATCGCGCACCGTGAGGTCGCCACCTTCCACCAACGGATAGCCGAGCTGGCGAGCCAGGTACAGGTGTTCGAAATAGCTTTCGTTGAACCGCCCCGGCGTCAGCAGGACCACCAGCGGTGCGTCATCGTCGCTTGGCGCCTGACGCGCCAGTGTTTCCTGGAGGGTGCGGAAGAACCCCGCCAGGTGCTGCACCTTCAAATCACGGTACAACTCGGGAAAGGCCCGGGACACGATGGTGCGGTTTTCCAGGGCGTAGCCAGCCCCGGACGGCGCTTGCGTGCGATCGGCGGTTACCCACCAGCGGCCATCGGGCGTGCGCGCCAGATCAACGGCGAACAGATGCAAAAAAGCACCGTCAGGCGGCTTGATGCCCTGGCAGGGCCAGAGGAAATTGTTGTGGCCAAATACCAGTTCGGCCGGCAGCAGACCTTCGGCGATCAAGCGTTGAGGGCCATAGAGATCGGCCAGTACTGCATTGAGCAAGCGCGCACGCTGGGCGATACCGGCCGACAACTGCTCCCACTCATCGGCGGCAATCACATGGGGCAACAAGTCCAGCTCCCATGGCCGATCGGCGCCCTTGGGATCGGCGTAGACGTTATAGGTGACGCCGTTTTCCTGGATTTGTCGGGTCAGCAACGCCTGACGCTGCACCAACTGCGCGGGTGTGCTGCGCTGCAATTGGTCGAACAGTCGACGCCAGTGCGGCCGAATGGCACCGCTGTCGTCGAGCAGTTCGTGATAGGTGCCCGCCGTCAGCGGGTAGCGGTCTAGCAAGTCAGGCATGGAAAGCTCGGCAGACAGCAGTGATCGGTCAGACTAACGCACGCTCATGACACCCGGATAGACGAAAAATCCGGGCGTCGTGTACGAATTAGAAACGTCGTAAATCGAGCGTCATCGGCAGCTCGTCGTTAATTTCCATCTTCGGTATCGGAAGTTTCCCCGGCGTGTGTCCGATACGGAAGAACCGCGCCATTCGCCGGCTCTCGGCTTCATTGGCGTTCACGGGCAATGCCTCGTAGTTGCGCCCGCCAGGATGGGCAACGTGATACTGGCAACCGCCCAGCGAACGCCCCATCCAGGTGTCGAGCAGGTCAAACACCAGCGGCGCATGGACCGGGATGGTCGGTTGCAGGCAGTTGGCCGGTTGCCAGGCACGGAAGCGCACACCGGCGACGAATTCGCCGACCCGCCCAGTGGGCTGCAACGGCACAGGTATACCGTTGCAGGTCAGCAGGTAGCGTTGCGGCGGCAATCCACTGAGCTTGACCTGCAGGCGCTCCAGGGACGAGTCGACGTAACGCACCGTACCGCCGACCGCGCCCTCCTCGCCCAACACATGCCACGGCTCAAGTGCCTGGCGCAGTTCCAGGGCGATGCCATTGACGGCGTAGTCTCCGACCTTGGGAAAACGGAACTGCAGGTGCGCCGCGAACCACTCTGCCCGCACTGGATAACCGGCGACATTGAGATCGGCAATAACGTCAGCAAAATCCTGCTCGATAAAATGCGGCAACAGGAACCGGTCGTGCAGCTCGGTGCCCCAGCGCGCCAGCTTCGGCGGTGCATAAGGCTCACGCCAGAACCGTGCTACCAACGCCCGCAGCAAGAGCTGCTGGGCCAGACTCATGCGTGCATGGGGTGGCATTTCAAAGGCGCGCAGCTCCAGCAAGCCCAGGCGACCGGTCGCGCCATCCGGTGAATAGAGCTTGTCGATGCAGAACTCGGCGCGATGGGTGTTGCCGGTCACGTCGATCAACAGGTTACGCAGCAGTCGATCCACCAGCCAGGGCGCGCACTCCTCGCCCGGCCCGGGCATCTGGGCGAAGGCGATTTCCAGTTCATACAAGGCGTCGTTGCGCGCTTCGTCGACCCGCGGGGCCTGGGACGTCGGGCCGATAAACAAGCCGGAAAACAGGTAGGACAAGGACGGATGATTATGCCAGTAGCTGATCAGGCTGCGCAGCAGATCCGGACGCCGCAGAAACGGTGAATCCGCCGGTGTCGCGCCTCCCAGTACGAAGTGGTTGCCCCCACCGGTGCCGGTGTGTCGGCCGTCGATCAGGAATTTTTCGGTGGCGAGTCGGGTCTGGCGCGCTTCTTCGTAAAGAAACTCGGTGCGTTCGACCAACTCGTCCCACGTCGCGGATGGCTGCACGTTGACTTCGATCACGCCGGGATCGGGGGTGATGCGAAAGTTGCCCAGGCGCGGATCGCCCGGCGGTTCGTATCCCTCCAGCAATACCGGGCAATCGAGCTCCCGGGCCGTGGCTTCGATGGCTGTCACTAACTCCAGATAGTCTTCGACCCGCTCCAGCGGCGGCATGAACAGGTACAACCGGCCGTCCCGCGCTTCGGCGCAGAAGGCGGTGCGGGTCAGCCAATCGGCGGACTCATCGACCTTGGGGGCCCGATCTTCAATCAGCGCCGCCGCACCTTGGCGCTGTATTTGCTCCGTGCCAGGCAGCGCCGGGAAATCCTGGTTGGGATCATTTGGATGAATGAACGGATACTCTGCCGCCTTCACCCACGGCTGCGAACCCAGCGGCAGACGATAGCCCAATGGCGAGTCTCCCGGCACCAGGCGGCAATGTTCGTCACGCAGATACCAGCGGCCGCTTTGCCACTGATCACCCTTGGCGGTGCGCGCTAACGGCAGGACTTGGCCAATCACCTTGTCGAGGCCCTGACTGAAGACTTTGCGCAAACGCGCACGCTCCAGCGGCTCTTCGAGTCGTGAGTCTTCGGCGCTGACATTTTGCGGCAAAGCCCCTTCGCGCCAGAGGTAATAGAAATTGTCTTCGTAGGCTGGAAACACAAAGCGCGTAGGAATGTTCAAGCGCTCGGCGACACTCGCCAGAAAACGCCCGGCCAACTCGCCATCGGCGCCATAATCTTGTTGCTCGTCGGCAATTAGCGCGCTGTCGTGCCAGATCGGCACGCCGTCGCGGCGCCAATAGCAATTGAGCGACCAGCGCGGCAGTTGTTCACCGGGATACCATTTGCCCTGGCCATAATGCACCAGGCCTTGCGGGGCATAACGGTTTCGCATGCGCTGGAACAGTTCGGCGGACAGTCGACGCTTGTTCGGTCCCAGCGCTGCGGTGTTCCACTCGGCACCGTCCGGGTCGTCGATGGACACAAAGGTCGGCTCACCGCCCATGGTCAGGCGCACGTCGCCTTCGAGCAGGTCGGCATCGATCTGCCGGCCCAGGGCCTGGATCGCCAGCCACTGCTCTTCGGTGTAGGGCTTTGTGACCCGCGGGGCTTCCCAGATCCGCTCCACCGACATTTCATGGCTGAATTCGCACTCGCACGGCTCCACCAAGCCGCTGATCGGTGCCGCAGAGGAGGGATCGGGACTACAGGCCAACGGAATATGCCCTTCACCGGCAAACAGCCCTGAGGTTGCATCCAGGCCGATCCAGCCAGCACCGGGCAGGTACACCTCGCACCAGGCGTGCAGGTCGGTGAAGTCCACTTCCGTCCCGGAAGGACCGTCGAGGCTTTTCAGGTCGGCGGTCAATTGGATGAGGTAACCCGACACGAAACGTGCGGCCAGCCCCAGGTGACGCAGCAGTTGCACCAGCAGCCACGCTGAATCGCGACAGGAACCGGAGGCCTGCTCCAGGGTGTGCTCGGGCGTTTGCACTCCCGGTTCCATGCGGATCAGGTAGTTGATGTCTTCGCTAAGACGCTGGTTGAGCGCGACGAGGAAATCCACAGCGGGCAATGGCGTGCGGTCGATGCCGTCCAGATAAGCCTTGAACTTTGGCGTCAGGGGCAAGGTTTCCAGGTATGGCGCCAGCTCCTTGCGCTCGTCGGTGGCGTAAGTGAAGGGAATCTTTTCGGCGTAGGGCTCGAGGAAAAAGTCGAACGGATTGAACACCGCCATTTCCGCCAACAGATCGACCTCGATCCGCAACTCGTTGGTTTTTTCCGGAAACACTAGCCGTGCCAGGTAATTACCCTGGGGGTCCTGCTGCCAATTAATGAAATGCTGCTCGGGCGAAATTTTCAGCGCGTAGGACAGTATCCGCGTGCGGCTGTGGGCGGCGGGACGCAGGCGAACGATCTGCGGCCCCAATTCGACAGCGCGGTCATAGCGGTAATGTGTGACGTGGTGCAATGCGACATGAATCGACACGGCGTGCCTCCTGCGAGCCCTAAGCGTATTGGAAAGCGCGCAAGACTTATGCCATCCAGCAGTGCTGGCGCTTTCTCCCGTTGCAGGAGGCAGTACAGCACCAAAATCGGGCGATGAAGGAAATTGGTTGGAGAGGATTGCACGGATTTGTGGCGAAAGGGCGGCAATCGTTCCCACGCTCCGCGTGGGAATGCAGCCCGTGACGCTCAGCGTCACTGGACGCGGAGCGTCCCTTGAGGCATTCCCACGCGGAGCGTGGGAACGATCAGGTTGGCGTTCTGTTCAGCTCAAGCGAGTTTTAGCGCGGCACGACCGGCTTGCGCGCAGGCTTGGGCCCTTTGCCTTTGGCCGCTTCCTTGCGCTCCTTGGCCGCCTGCTGATTGCGGGCGAATGCCGCCGCTTTGGCCTGCTCACGCTTGTCCCACGGGTTGCCGCCATCGCTGGCGCGTGGAGGCAGGCCGGTGTGCTGGGTCAGGATCTTGGTGGTCTTTTCCCCTGCAACCTTGTGGCTGCCCGCCGGCGTCGAGTTCTTGCGACGGGCACTCTGGTAGCTGTCGGTGGATGGCTGGTGCAGCGGGATCAATTGGTTCTTGCCCGGCCCGATCAGGTCCGCGCGGCCCATGCGGGTCAACGCCTCACGCAGCATCGGCCAGCCTTTCGGATCGTGATAACGCAGGAACGCCTTGTGCAGGCGACGCTGCTCCTCGCTCTTGACGATGGTGACCGCGTCACTCTTGTAGGTGACCTTGCGCAGCGGGTTCTTGCCCGAGTGGTACATCGCGGTGGCAGTGGCCATCGGCGACGGGTAGAACGCCTGCACCTGGTCGGCACGGAAACCGTTGCCCTTGAGCCACAGGGCCAGGTTCATCATGTCTTCGTCGGTGGTGCCCGGGTGGGCGGCGATGAAGTACGGAATCAGGTACTGCTCTTTCCCGGCTTCCTTGGAGTACTTCTCGAACATGCGCTTGAACTTGTCATAGCTGCCGATGCCCGGTTTCATCATCTGGTTGAGCGGACCTTCCTCGGTATGTTCCGGGGCGATCTTCAGGTAGCCACCAACGTGGTGGGTCACCAGCTCTTTAACGTATTCCGGGGACTCGACAGCGAGGTCGTAGCGCAGGCCGGAGGCGATCAGGATCTTCTTCACACCCGGCAATTCACGGGCGCTGCGGTACAACTGGATCAGCGCCGAGTGGTCGGTGTTCAGGTTCGGGCAGATGCCCGGGAACACGCAAGACGGCTTGCGGCACGCGGATTCGATTTCCGGGGTCTTGCAGGCGATGCGGTACATGTTCGCCGTCGGACCACCCAGGTCGGAGATCACGCCGGTAAAACCGGGAACCTTGTCACGAATTTCTTCGATCTCACGAATAATCGACTCGTGGGAGCGGTTCTGGATGATCCGGCCTTCGTGCTCGGTGATCGAGCAGAAAGTGCAGCCGCCGAAGCAGCCACGCATGATATTCACCGAGAAACGGATCATGTCGTAGGCCGGGATCTTCTCCTTGCCATACGCTGGGTGCGGAACGCGTGCGTAAGGCATGCCGAAGACGTAGTCCATCTCTTCGGTGGTCATCGGAATCGGTGGCGGGTTGAACCAGACATCGACTTCGCCGTGCTTCTGCACCAGGGCACGGGCATTGCCCGGGTTGGTTTCCAGGTGCAACACGCGGTTGGCGTGGGCGTAGAGCACAGCGTCATTGCGGACCTTTTCCACCGACGGCAGACGAATCACAGTCTTGTCGCGGGTCATCTTCGGGCTGGCCAGGATCTGCACGACCTTGGCTTCCTGTGGATCCTCAACCGGACCTTTTTCCTGCTCGATGGCGCAGGCCTGGGTGTCCTGGGTGTTCACGTACGGGTTGATGATCTTGTCGATCTTGCCCGGACGGTCGATACGCGTAGAGTCGACTTCGTACCAGTCTTTCGGTGTATCGCGACGGATGAACGCGGTGCCGCGCACATCGGTGATGTCTTCGATCTTGTGACCGTAGGACAGACGCTGCGCAACTTCGACGATCGCACGTTCGGCGTTGCCGTAGAGCAGGATGTCGGCGCAGGCGTCGATCAGGATCGAGTTACGCACCCGGTCCTGCCAGTAATCGTAGTGGGCGATGCGGCGCAGGGACGCTTCAATGCCACCCAGCACGATCGGCACGTGCTTGTAAGCTTCCTTGCAGCGCTGGCTGTAGACCAGGCTCGCGCGATCCGGACGTTTGCCCGCCAGGCCACCCGGGGTGTAGGCGTCGTCGGAACGGATTTTCTTGTCGGCGGTGTAGCGATTGATCATCGAGTCCATGTTGCCGGCCGCGACACCGAAGAACAGGTTCGGCTCGCCGAGCTTCATGAAGTCGTCCTTGGACTGCCAGTTCGGTTGGGCAATGATCCCGACGCGGAAGCCCTGGGACTCCAGCAGCCGGCCGATGATCGCCATGCCGAACGACGGGTGATCGACGTAGGCATCACCGGTGACGATGATGATGTCGCAGGAATCCCAGCCGAGCTGATCCATCTCCTCCCTGCTCATTGGCAGGAATGGCGCTGGTCCGAAACATTCGGCCCAGTACTTTGGATAGTCAAATAACGGTTTGGCTGCTTGCATGTCGATAACCGGTGTTGGCTTTCATTGAATTTCGCGGGCGCGGAATATAGCACAAATTTTGACCAATTCCGACGGCTGTGGTCGGAAATTGCGCCACCCCCATTCGCGAGCAGGCTCGCTCCCACAGAGATCACACTGAACCTGTGGGAGATTCTATGGTTGAGGGGAAGCCCTCAACTGGTTTTCGGTTGGTATTCACTCTGCCCCTTCAGCAGGG
>NZ_JBXAHO010000014.1:0-162489 GCF_058795195.1 Pseudomonas sp. GW823-FHT06B06
TGCTGAAGGGGCAGAGTGAATACCAACCGAAAACCAGTTGAGGGCTTCCCCTCAACCATAGAATCTCCCACAGGGGAACTGCGGCGCTCCCTGCATTTGTGTCGCCACTGTTCCCGTGAAGCGACGATACAGGCAAGATGAAGGCCTGCAAGTCAGAACACAGGATGCTGATCGTGACCGAAGCTTTTATTGTCGTTCAAACCGCCGAGCAAGCTGTAGACCGGCTTGCGCTCTTGCACAATCGTGCAACCACCGCTCTGAGCCAGGCGCTCAAGCGTTATCTCAAGGATCGTGTCGAGCCGGACGCCGAACAGCGGGCAATGTTTCGTTATCCCGAACTGCGTCTGACCTACCACTGCCAGGGCGAAGTCCCGCAGACCACGCGGGCCTACGCCAAGGTCCAGTTGCCAGGCACCTACAGCGTCACCGTCACCCATCCCGCTGCCTTCCGTAAATACCTGCTGGAGCAACTCGTGCCGTTGATGCACGACTTCACCGTGACCGTGGAGGTCGGTGTCAGCCAGCAGAACATTCCTTATCCATACGTGGTCGAGCAGGGCGATGAGTTGGCCGGCTCCGGTGTCACCGCCGCCGTGCTGGCGCGGGTGTTCCCGAGCACCGACCTGTCGGCGGCGACCGACGGTATTGCCGACGGCTTGTACGATTGGGAAAACACCGATCCGCTGCCCTTGGCGCTGTTCGATGCCGCCCGAGTGGATTTTTCCCTGCGCCGTCTGGTGCATTACACCGGTAGCGACTGGCGGCATGTGCAGCCATGGATCCTGCTGACCAACTATCACCGTTACGTCGACCAGTTCATCGTCCATGGCCTGGAGCAACTGCGCAAAGATCCGCGCTTCGTGCGCATGGTGCTGCCGGGTAATGTGATCATCGAAAAGAGCATGGATCACGGTGAAGCCTCGGCGATTGCCGCAGGTGTGGTCTGGCATCGCTACCAGATGCCGGCCTACCACCTGATTGCTACTGATGGCCACGGCGTGACCCTGGTCAATATCGGCGTCGGCCCGTCCAACGCCAAGAACATCACCGACCACCTGGCGGTACTGCGTCCGCATTGCTGGCTGATGATCGGCCACTGCGGCGGGTTGCGTCAGTCCCAGACCATTGGCGACTACGTGCTGGCCCACGCCTATATGCGCCGTGACGGCATTCTCGACCGGGTCGTGCCGCCAAATATTCCGATTCCGGCCTTGGCCGAAGTGCAGCTCGCACTGCAACAGGCGGCGGCCAACATTACCGGCGAAAAGGGCGACGAGCTGAAAAAGCGCCTGCGTACCGGCACCGTACTGACTTACGACGACCGTAACTGGGAGCTGCGCTGGGCTCAGGAGCGGCCGTTGATCAACTTGTCCCGCGCCGTGGCAGTGGACATGGAAAGCGGTACGATCGCGGCCCAGGGTTATCGCTTGCGGGTGCCTTACGGCACGTTGCTTTGTGTGTCGGACAAGCCCCTGCACAGCGAAATCAAGTTGCCTGGCTCAGCCAACGCCTTTTATGAGCGCGCGGTCAGCCAGCACCTGAAAATCGGTATCGAAGCCGTGGACTTGTTGCGCACAGAGCTCAACTCGTTGCACTCGCGCAAACTGCGCAGCTTCGACGAGCCGCCGTTCCGCTGATTTGGCGATGGTCATTTAACGGTCGGGCTACTAGCATTAGCAGCCCTGACCGTTAGATGTTCCTTCACCATGTCCCGTGTGCAACGTCCTGTTTCCCGCCGCCCTGGCGCAAAGCCATCCCCAGCAGCCCCGCGCCGTGTCGCCAAGGCGCCTCCCGCTGCGCCCAGGCTGATCCTGTTCAACAAACCCTTCGATGTGCTGACGCAATTCAGTGACGCAGAAGGGCGCGCGACCCTCAAGGACTACATCGATGTCCCGGGGATCTACCCCGCAGGACGACTGGACCGCGACAGCGAAGGTCTACTGCTGCTGACCAACGACGGCCAGCTCCAGGCACGCATCGCCGACCCGAAACACAAACTGGCCAAGACCTACTGGGTGCAGGTTGAAGGCGAGCCGAGTGCCGAACAGTTGCAGCGCTTGCGTGACGGTGTCGAATTGAACGATGGCATGACCTTGCCTGCGCAGGCGCGGCAACTGGATGAGCCGCCGTTGTGGCCGCGTAACCCGCCGGTACGCTTTCGTAAAAGTGTGCCGACCAGTTGGCTGGAACTGGTGATTCGCGAGGGTCGCAATCGGCAGGTGCGGCGGATGACGGCGGCGGTCGGGTTGCCGACGTTGCGGTTGGTGCGTGTCAGGATCGGCGACTGGACGATCGAAGGACTCGATCAGGGCCAGTGGAAGGAAGTGCCAGCGCGCTTATAAAGTGCCGGATTCGATCAGGCCAATGACCACGCTCTTGATCACAAATGCAGCAACGCCAAGGCCCAGCACGAAAAACAGAATAAACGAGCCAAACCGTCCGGCCTTGGACTTCTTCGCCAGATCCCAGACGATGAAACCCATGAAAATGATCAGGATGCTGACCAGGCCGGTCATCATCCACTCTTCGAAAACTGCAGGATCCATTGAACATCTCCGCGCGGGCGAGGCTAAAAGGGCGCGGCGAGTATACGCCAATGGATGTTGGCAATGAGTTGACCTGCGGCAGCGTGTCGCAGCTATTCGTCGCCCGACCTGCTCTCGTAGGAGCTGCCGAAGGCTGCGATCTTTTGATTTTGCTTTTAATAAACAAGATCAAAAGATCGCAGCCTTCGGCAGCTCCTACAGAAGCAGTTCAGCTGCGCAGATGAGTGAGCGGTAACTCAGTGCTGTTTAAAACCTGATTGAGCACAAAACTCGAGCGCACACTGGTCACCCCTTCAATCCGCGTCAAATGCCCCAGCAGCAATTTCTGGTAATGGTCCATGTCCGGCACCACGACCTTGAGTTGATAATCGGCATCCATCCCGGTCACCAGGCTGCACTCCAGCACCTGCGGCAAGGTGCGAATGGCGGCCTCGAAGTTTTCGAATCGTTCCGGCGTGTGCCGATCCATGCCGATGAGCACATACGCCGTCAGGCTCAGGCCAAGCATCTTACGGTCGAGCAGGGCGACCTGGCGGGTAATGTAGCCGTCGTCTTCCAGTTGCTTGACCCGCCGCGAGCAGGGGGAGGGCGACAGGCCAATGCGTTCGGCCAACTCCTGATTGGAGATGCGCGCATCGCGCTGCAATTCAGCCAAAATGCTCAGGTCATATCGGTCAAGTTTGCTCATCGAACGGTCCCTTGTCATAACTATTGCGACAGATTATCTATCCAGGGTTAAAAATTGCGCAAGTGATGTTTATTTGAGCAATATTCGCAATCCTCTGCCGGTGCTCCGGGCCTATTCTTATCACCAGAATCACTGCTCGGACAAACAGTCCAATGCGGCCCGCCGAATCAGGCCCGCCGCGGTCGCCACCCCCACAGGGGATGTGCTGGCCCCCGAGCTGCACACTGTCCAGAAGACGGCGTGAGGTGAGCCGACGTCAAAAGCGTCGAGCACGGACGAAGTTCTCAAGGGGAGGCCGACGGGTCTCCCCTTTTTCTTGCCTGTCATTTGGCACCCGCCCTCAATAAATAAGTTCCGCGACTGATAACCTGTTGCAGAACCGGCCTGTGCATTTCCAGTCTTACCTACAGGCCCTGACCCGTATAGAGGAAAAGCATGAGATTGCGCATCTGGCGGTTGGCCGGTGTTGGGCTGTTGTGTGTCAGTGTCACCGCGCAATCGCTGGCCGACCAGCCGCAAAACCGCGGTCCGGATGGCGGACAACACGAGGGCGGTGGCCATCAGGGCCATGCTGGCAACAACCCGCCGCGTCCGCAAAATGGCCAGCAACCGAATCAGCACAACGGCCAGAACCAAAATCAAGACAACGGCCAATGGCAGACCCGTCCAGCGCCGGACTACAACAGCCGGGTGCGTTCGCCGCCACCACCGCCGCAACTGCCGGCCAATGACCTGCCCATCCAGCCACGACCCGACACCGTGCAACAGACCCAACAGCCTCGGCGTGGTTACTATCAGGACGAGCCGCGGCGCAACGATCCCAACCCGCACTGGAATGGCTATATCGGCGCACCTTCCAACGACAGCAACCAGTGGCAGGGCCGTCCCAGTGGCCACGGCAACGGTTGGGGACCCGGCCCGCAGTATCGTCCGGGGCACGTGATCGACCGCTTCCCGGATCGCGACTACCGTGTGCCCTATGGGGGCCGGGATTACTACTACTCCGGCGGCTACTGGTATCGCCCGCAAGGCCCGCGCTATGTGGTGGTTCAGCCGCCGCGCGGGATTCGCGTCCAGTACCTGCCTGATTATGCCCGTGAGGTCTGGATCGATGGCTCATTGCTGTTCCTGGTAGCCGGCGCCTACTACGCCTATCAGGAAAACACTCAGGACTACAGGGTGGTCGAGCCGCCTGGCCAGCCGTTGGCCACCGGCAATGGTTACGACGTGGAGGCTTATCCGGCCAACGGCCAGTCACCGGAGCAGATCAACCAGGATGGATACGATTGCTATCGCTGGGCGGTCGAGCAGAGTGGTTTTGATCCGAGGGTCGACACCTGGCAACCGGACCCGGCGGTGGTGCAGGCCTACCGCCAGGCCCAGGGTGGTTGCCTGGATGGTCGCGGTTATCGGGTGACGTTCTGAGCACCGGCCTTGACGACTTCCTGCGGATCGGCGTGCACCAGCACTTCGGCCCGCGGGTAGGCGGCGTGAATGGCGTCGGCGGCCTGGTCGCTGATGCCATGGGCGACTGACAGGGTCAGTTCCCCCGGCAACTCCAAGTGCAGCTGCACAAACCACTGGTTGCCGGAAATCCGCGTGCGCAAATCATGGGCGCCCAGTACCCCCGGTACTCCGCAGGCCAGCTCCAGCATGTGCTGGCTGACATCCGGCGGCAGCTCCTCATCCATCAAGACCGCAAAGCTTTCCCGAGCGATCGTCACCGCGCTCCAGAAGATGTAGGCGGCAATGCCCAGGCCGAACCACGGGTCGACCTGATGCCAGCCAAACCCGGCCAGCACCAGCGCCACCAGGATGCTGCCATTGAGCAGCAGGTCCGAACGGTAATGCAGGGAGTCGGCGCGCACCGCGTTGGAGCCGGTGGCCTTGACCACGCGATGCTGCACCATCAGCAGCGCCAGGGTCAGGCCCAGCGAGAACACGATCACCCCGATGCTGATCCACGGTGCACCCACCGGTTCCGGATGCTTGAGCCGATCCCATGCCTGTAGCGCAATCAACACCGCACTGCCGCCGATAAACAGCGCCTGGGCCATGCCGGCCAATGACTCGGCCTTGCCATGCCCGTAGCGATGGTCGTCGTCGGCCGGGCGCAAGGCGTAGTGCACGGCCAGCAGGTTGAGCAGCGAAGTCACGCCGTCAAGCGCCGAGTCGGTCAACCCGGCGAGCATGCTCACCGAGCCGCTCAGCCACCAGGCGATGGCTTTGGCGACGATCAGTGTGCAAGCCACCGCCACCGAGGCACGGGTTGCCAGCCGCAGCAGGCGGGCGTGTTCGACGCTTGAGATCATGGGTGCGGATTTTCCTTATCGTGCCCCGATTACGCGGCGGGTTGCAGGCCGAACATGGCCAGTTGCTGGGCGCTGCCCTTGTGCTGGATCAGGCGTGGATCGTCCAGCGGCAAGCTGCGGCCCGTTTCACGCTCCAGGATGGTCTGCAACTTGAGGTTATCGACCTTGCCGTCGGCACCGATGGCTTCCTTGAGTTTTTCCGGCGCCACCTGTGCGGTTTCGCCCGGTGCGTAGTAAATCGCGCCGGTGGCGAAATCCACGGCGAACGCGATCAGGCCGGGGATGATATAGAACAGCAGGCCCACGGCATCGAGCACGGCAATGGCCGGGTCGATCTTGCCGTCGATCTGGCCACGGCGATCAGGGTAGAAAATCGAACCGCATGCGGTGATCTGCGTTAGCAGTGTCGCGATCAATACACCGCCAATCAGGCGAAAGGGAACACGCATGTGAAATCTCCTGGGTAATTTCAAAACGAAGCGTAGTCGGTAGAAATTAAGACCCTGACGAACGCCCCGCAGTTCGCCGTTATACTCGCCGCTCTGTTTGGGAGCCAGCATGATTTCTTTGCCGATTGATGAAGTTTTACCCGCTCTGCGTGAAGCCCTCGCTGCACGCCACGAAGCCGTGCTCGAAGCACCGCCCGGTGCCGGTAAGACCACCCGTGTGCCCTTGGCCTTGCTGGATGAGCCGTGGCTGGCCGGGCAGACGATCCTGATGCTCGAACCGCGCCGCCTGGCCGCGCGGGCGGCAGCGGAGCGCCTGGCCAGTGAGCTGGGCGAGAAGGTCGGCGAAACCGTGGGTTATCGCATTCGGCTCGACAGCAAGGTCGGCCCCAACACCCGAATCGAAGTGGTTACCGAGGGCATCCTTACCCGGCGTTTGCAGGACGATCCGGCGCTCGAGGGCGTGGGCCTGTTGATCTTCGACGAGTTCCACGAACGCAGTCTCGACGCCGACCTGGCGCTGGCCTTGAGCCTCAATGGCCGGGAACTGTTCCGTGACGATCAGCCGCTGAAAATCCTCTTGATGTCGGCCACCCTGGAAGGCGAACGGCTGGCCGGATTGCTCGACGACGCGCCGATCCTGCGCAGCGAAGGGCGCATGTACCCGGTGGCAATGCGCTGGGGCCGGCCATTCCAGGCAGGCGAATTCATCGAGCCACGGCTGGTTCAGACCATTCTCGAAGCCTTGAGCGACGAAACCGGCAGCGTGCTGGTGTTCCTGCCGGGGCAGGCCGAGATCCGTCGCGTGCATCAACAACTGGCCGATGCGCTGGGCGATAACACGCAAATCCTGCTCTGCCCATTACACGGTGAACTGGACCTCGCCGCGCAACGGGCGGCGATTGATCCGGCGCCGCCGGGTCAACGCAAAGTGGTGCTGGCCACCAACATCGCCGAGACCAGCCTGACCATCAATGGCGTGCGGGTGGTGATCGACGCCGGGTTGGCGCGGGTGCCGCGCTTCGATCCCGGCAGCGGCATGACCCGTCTCGATACACAACGGATTTCCAAAGCCAGTGCTACCCAGCGCGCGGGCCGGGCAGGGCGACTGGAACCGGGTGTGTGCTATCGCTTGTGGTCGCAGGATCAGCACGAACAATTGGCGGCTTACGGCAGTGCGGAAATTCTTTCGGCGGATCTCGCCGGGTTGGCGCTGCAGCTGGGGCGTTGGGGCGTGACACCGGGCCAGTTGGTTTGGCTTGATGTACCCCCGGCAGCCGCTTATGCACAAGCTCAGGACTTGCTGGTTCGTCTGGGCGCGCTGGAGGGCGAAGCACTGACACGCCATGGTCAGGCCATGGCCGAGCTGCCAGCGCATCCTCGTATCGCGCACCTGTTGTTACGTGGACAGGCGCTCGGCTTGGCGGACATGGCTTGCGATGTCGCGGCCTTGCTCGGCGAGCGCGATATCCTGCGTGGCGCCGGTGCCGACTTGCACGGCCGATTGGCGCTGTTGTCCGGCGAAGCGCGCGGCGCTCGTGGCGCCCAGGGTGGCGTACAACGGGCCCGGCAACTGGCGCGGCAATATCGCGGTTATCTGCGCGCCAAGGCGTCGGAGCCGGTCGCCGATCCAGATCATCCACGCTGGCTCGGTGCGCTGCTGGCCTTGGCCTATCCCGACCGCGTCGCCCAACAGCGCCGTGCCGGCGGTGCCGAGTATCGCCTGGCCAACGGTCGCGCCGCGCTGTTCGCCGAGGCCGACAGCCTGATGAAGCAGCCGTGGCTGGTGATCGCCGATCTCGGCAGCCGTCAGGGCCAGCGTGAGGAGCGGATTTATCTGGCGGCGGATTTCGATCCGGCGTTGTTCGACTCGGTACTGGCCGAACAGGTGCGATGCGTCGATCAGCTGGATTGGGATGAGCGCGAAGGTGTGCTGCGGGCCGAGCGCCAACGCAAGGTGGGCGAGCTCATCCTCAGCCGCGAACCGCTAACCGGTCTCGATGAAGCCGCCCGCAGCCAGGCGCTGGTCAACCTGGTGCGACGCAAAGGCCTGGAGCTGCTGCCGTGGACTCCGGAGTTGCGCCAGTGGCAGGCACGGGTGGCGTTATTGCGCCAGCTGGACCTGGGTGGAAAGGGCGAAAGCGATTGGCCAGATGTCAGCGATGCTGCGCTGCTGAACACCCTTGAGCATTGGCTGATGCCGTATCTGGGCAAAGTCTCGCGCCTCAGTCATTTCGCCAATCTCGACCTCTCGAGCATCGTTCACAACCTGTTGCCATGGCCGCTGCCACAACGCTTGGACGAGTTGGCGCCGCACCACCTGAGCGTGCCATCGGGTTCATCGATTCGTCTGGATTACAGCGAGCAGCCGCCGATTCTGGCCGTGCGCTTGCAGGAGCTGTTCGGCCTGGCCGAAACCCCACGCATCGCCGGTGGCCGGCAGGTGGTCAAGTTGCATTTGCTGTCCCCGGCGCGAAGGCCCGTGCAGGTGACCCAGGACCTGGCGAACTTCTGGCGCAGCACTTACGCCGAGGTGAAAAAAGACCTCAAGGGACGCTACCCGAAACATTACTGGCCGGACGACCCGCTGGTGGCCGAAGCCACGGCACGGATCAAGCCGCGCAAGCCATGACGCCGCGATCTACGGCGCGGCGGGCAGCAGGAACCGTGCAATCACCGGCAGATGATCGGAGATGCGCAGGGTATCGTCTTGCCGCACCGTCGCCTCGACCCGTTTGATTCGCGGGCTGTAGAACAGATAGTCGACGGTCCGGTCCGGGCCGTTCAAGCCGGTATCGTTGGGGTAATGGGTCAGCCAGCGCGCGCGGTCGATGCCACTGGATTCGTTGTTGGTGGGAATCATCGGGTACTTGTCCCACAACAGATGCAGGGCGCTGTCGGCGGAGTAGGGGGTGCGCTGTTCGCTGGGCAGGCGCTGGTATTGCCCCAGCGGCAGCAGGTTGAAGTCGCCACCGATCAGCCAGGGCGTGCCGCGGCTTTCGAACTTATCGAGAACCTTGGCCACGGCCGCGATCTGTGCCTGCAGCGTCTCGTCAGGTTGGGTCGCTCGCTCCAGATGGGTATTGAGGACGGCGAGCTGGCCGCCGTCGCTCAATGGCAGGTACGTCACCAGCAAGGCGTTTTTCGGCTGGAACTGGCGACTGATCGGGTTGGCCGATGCGATGGGCAATTGCAGGCGTTCGGCGTGCTCGATCCGATAGCGACTCAGGGTCGCCAGTTGCCGGCCGACGCTGCCGAAAATGTGCGGGTTGGGCACGAAGTCAGCCTTCCAGTCGAAGGCATGGGCGCTGCACGGATACAGGTCGGCGAGCCGCTCCTGCAGCAGTTTGAGCTGGTTCTGGTAATCGCTGGCCTTGGCGCCGTCATCGAGTTCCTGCAGCAGCACGACATCCGGCTGCTCGTCGCGGATCACTCGCGCCACTTCGTCGAGGCTGAAGGCCATGTCTTCCGGTGTTGGGGAATCGTCGTTGCCGGCGGCCAGGTCATTCCAGAAGACATAGCGCTTGCCCGCCAGGTACTGGACGTTCCAGGTCATGACCTTCAGTGCCTGGCCGGGTGCCAGCCCTGGCGCTTGAGTACTGCACGCGACCGGCGCTATTTCCCTGGCTTCGGGGCGCCAGGTCAGGCTGTACGTCATTACGCAGACTACGCCGATGACGATCAACAGTCCCAGCAAGGTGTAGCGCAGTAGTCGGGGCATGGCTCGGCTTATCGCGTTACGGAAGTTGCCTCCGAGCATACCCGACTGACGAGCGGTCGCCCACGGTCAACGTGGTCCATCGATTTTTTCCGGTACTTCGCTGATCAGCATGAACAGGCGGAACAGCACCACGCTGGTGAACAGTTGCAAGAAACTGTGGGCACTGTCGATCAGCATTGAGATAGCCGGGTTTTGCGGCTCAGGGTACGCCGCCAACGTTGCACCCTTGAGCAACCACAACGGCCCCATTACACACAGGATGCACACCAGGATGCGCATGAAGTGGCCACGGGTCAGGCGCAGGCTTTCCTTCATGGCCTGCAATGGCGCCAAGCCACGCAGCACCAGCAGGTACTCGCCGAAAGCCAGGGTCACCATCAGCCAGATGCCCGGCAGGAAGTACAGCGACAAGCCCAGCAGGATCAGCAATGTGTTCAGGGCGGTCAGCAAGGCGAAACGCGGCCACAGATAGGCGGACCTCGACAGCAGCTCGCGGTTACTGGGCGATTCGCCTCGGCTGCGGGCATCGAGGAACAGGATCAGGGCGGCGGTGTACAACGGATAGACCAGCAAGCCGACGATCACACTGATACCGGGGAAACTGTCCGGCTCGGTGGAATGGTCAACCACTTGTTGCAACAGGGCCTCGATGATCACCAGTGGCAGGCACAGCTGCACGATCTGGCCCAGATTGCGTTTGAAGAAATACAAGGAGTCACGCAGTACATCGAACGGATTCATCGGTTGGTATCGCTGGTTGAAAGCAGTGGCCCACTTTAACCGATGATGCGCGGGAGGGCGCAAACGTAAACGTTCGGTAAAGCTCATTGAAACAACTTGTTTCAGCCTCCATTAAGGTCGAGCGCCTTATCCTCTATGGGCAAAGGCAACGATTTTCCCGGCAATCTACGAGGTCGCCATGAACAGCGAAGAACAAACCCTGATCGATGGACTGTTTTCCCGGCTGCAACAGGCCGAGACGGACTCAGCCCCGCGCGACGCCCAAGCCGAGGCGCGGATCAAGGAACACCTGGTGCGCCAACCGGCGGCCGGTTATTTCATGACCCAAGCGATTCTGGTGCAGGAGGCGGCGATCAAGAGCCTCGACGGGCAGAACCAGCAGCTGACTGCGCAAATCCAGAAATTGCAGGCCGAACTGCAGCAAGCTAAGGCGCAAACGCCGGCCCCTGCGTCGAGCGGCGGCTTTTTGTCGAGCATTTTTGGTGGTAGTTCGCAGCCTGCGCCCACGCAAAGTGCGCCGGTGTCTGGCGGTGGTGGCTGGCGCGAGCCGGCGCGGCCTTCGTTCAACACGCCGCCGCAACAGAGCTTCGGTGCTTCTCCACAGCAGGGCTATGCACCCCAGCAACAGGCCCCCGCAGCGGGTAGCGGCTTTCTCGGTGGGGCGCTGAAGACCGCGGCCGGTGTGGCGGGTGGCGTAATGCTGGCACAAGGCATCAGCAGTCTGTTCCACCACAACCAGGCACCCCAGGAAGTCGTCGAAGTCATCAAGGAAGAACCGGCCCAGGTCAACGACCAGGGCAACAATGGCTGGGGCGATGACCAGCGCATGGCTGGCAATGAGCCCTATGCCAACGACCAGGGCGGTTTTGCCGATGCTGACTACAACGATGACAGCTCATCGTTCTTTGGCGGCGACGACGACTCCTTCGTCTGATTCACCATTCGTCCGGGGCGCTGCGGCGCTTCGGGCCGATTATTCGCGAAAATCTGCTTTTGGCTGGCATACTGGGCGACTTTTCGGGCCTGGTGCCTGATCCTGCCTGCGCTTTATCGAGGTGCCCGGTGAAAAAAATCGCAGTGTTCGCCGATGTTCAGAACCTCTACTACACCGTACGCCAGGCTTATGGCTGCCACTTCAACTATGCCGCGTTGTGGGCTGATATCAGCAAGCAAGGCGAGATTGTCGAGGCCTACGCCTACGCGATCGATCGTGGCGACAGCAAACAGCAGCAGTTCCAGCAGATCCTTCGCAACCTCGGTTTCACCGTGAAGCTCAAGCCCTATATCCAGCGCAGCGACGGCTCGGCGAAGGGCGACTGGGACGTGGGCATCACCCTCGACATCATGGACGCGGCCGACCATGTCGATGAAGTGGTGTTGGCCTCTGGCGACGGTGATTTCGACATGCTGCTGGAACGCATCATCAGCAAACACGGCGTGCAAGCGGTGGCCTACGGCGTGCCGGGCCTGACGGCCAACTCGCTGATCCGCGCCGCCAGCCGCTACGTGCCGATCGAAGGCGCGTTGCTGCTCAAGAATTGATTTTTACGGAGTTCAAACAGGTTTGGAACGCATAGCAGTCATCGACTTTGAAACCACCGGGATCTCTCCGAGCAGCAGTTGCCGGGCCACGGAAATTGCCGTGGTGATCCTTGAACAAGGGCGCATCGTCGAGCGTTACCAGAGCCTGATGAACGCCGGCGTGCGCGTCCCGGGCTTCATCGAGCAACTGACCGGCATCAGCAACGCCATGCTGCGCACCGCGCCTTCGGCCGAGCAGGTGATGAACGAGGTCAACGAGTTTGTCGGCACCACGCCATTGCTGGCCCACAACGCCGCGTTCGACCAGAAGTTCTGGGACTTCGAACTGGGGCGGATCAAACGCACGCGCCTGCAGAACTTTGCCTGCTCACTGTTGCTGGCCCGACGCCTGATGCCTGCGGCACCTAACCACAAGCTCGGCACCCTCACCACCTTCGCCAACCTGCCCCACACCGGCAAGGCTCACCGGGCTATGGCCGATGCCGAAATGGCGGCTAACCTGACGGTGCACCTGGCCGAAGAACTGCGGCACAGGCATGGCCTGAGCGAGCTGTCCCATGATCTGTTGTGCAAATTGCAGAAAGTGCCGGCGGCGAAGGTCAATGAACACCTGAAGCGGCATCGTGGGTTCTGACCGCGACAGGATTCCCCTGTGGGAGCGAGCCTGCTCGCGAAATCAATTGATCATTCAACATTGATGTCGACTGACACTCCGCTTTCGCGAGCAGGCTCGCTCCCACAGTGGATCACCTACAACAATTAAATGCCCTTGCCATTCCCTTCCAACTGCCCCAACGGCACCCGCTTCTCTATCGCACTCGACAACACGATCGACGTCTTGCTGAAGCCAAACGTGGCAATCCGGTTGATCAAGTCTTCCAGCTCAGGCATCGACCCCACCGCCGCTTGCATGATCACGCAAGGATCACCAGTCACGCGGTGGCATTCAGTCAGTTGCGGGATCTTGATCAGGTCGTCGTAGGCTTTCTGGTTGCCGTGCTGGTTCAGGCGCAGTTCAATCACACACTGGATCGGCAAGCCGAGCTTGGCCATGTCGACTTTCGCCTGGTAACCGGTAATCACGCCGCTGGCTTCGAGTTTGGCCACGCGTTCGGCCACGGCCGGGGCGGAAAGGTTGACCTTGCGCGCGAGGTCGGCGTAGGACGCGCGTCCGTTTTCCAGCAGGGCGCTGAGCAGCATGCGGTCGTACTTATCCATCGAGGCAGCTCCTGAAAATGACCGACTTTCGAAAGCACGGTTTATAGCGCTGAACTCCGTGTTTTGAAAAGTGTACCGGCGGTTTAAACAGGTTTTGTAACTTATTTTCCAGCGTTAGCCTTTCTAGAATAGCCGTTCACCTGTTCTGCCTGTGAGCTGCCCATCATGTCCGGCCTACGTCGCTTCCCCTTACCGTTGATCGCTGCCTTTTTCGCCTTGTACGTGATTTGGGGCTCGACCTACCTGGTGATCCGCATCGGTGTGGAGTACTGGCCGCCCTTGCTGCTCGCCGGCATTCGTTTCGTGATCGCTGGAAGCCTGATGTACGCCTTCCTGCGCTGGCGCGGCGCGTCAGCCCCGACCTGGGCGCAATGGAAAGCCGCGGGAATCATCGGCGTATTGCTGCTGGCGTGCGGCAACGGCGCGGTCAGCGTGGCCGAACACACAGGCGTGGCTTCCGGCGTGGCCGCGCTGGCAGTGGCGACGGTGCCGCTGTTTACCTTGCTCTGTGGCTATTTCTGGGGCGCGCGTAATACCCGTCTTGAATGGGCGGGTGTTGCACTCGGGATGATTGGCATCGTCATGCTTAATCTCGGCTCCAACCTGCAATCGAGTCCTTTGGGAGCGGCATTACTGATCTTTGCCGCGGCAACCTGGGCATTCGGCTCAGTGTGGAGCAAACACTTGCCGTTGCCTCAAGGCGCAATGGCCAGTGCCGTGGAAATGTTGGTCGGCGGCGTAGTGTTGCTGATCGGCAGCGCGGTAAGCGGCGAGCACCTGGAGCAGGTCCCGCCCATTGAGGGTTGGGCGGCGCTGGCGTACTTGACCGTGTTCGGTTCGATCATTGCCTTCAACGCCTACATGTATCTGCTCAAGCATGTGCGTCCGGCGGCGGCCACCAGTTATGCCTACGTCAACCCGGCGGTGGCCGTGTTGCTGGGGATCGTGTTTGTCGGAGAAACCATTGGCATCGAAGAAGCATTGGCCATGTTGGTGATCATCAGTGCCGTGGTGCTGATTGGCCTGCCGCAGTGGCGTCGCACACCGGAGCGGCCAGTGGTGAAGTTGGAGCCGACGGCGGTGCCGACAGAATCCCGTGTGAATTAGGGTAAACTGCGCGCCATTGCAAACATGTTTCGCGTAATCGCGCTGATTTTTCCTACGGTACTCCCATGACTTTCGCCACCCTTGGCCTGATCGAACCCTTGCTGCGCTCCCTTGAGACGCTCGGCTACCAGACTCCGACGCCAGTTCAGGCGCAAGCCATTCCGGCGGTGCTGGCAGGTCGCGACCTGATGGCCGCCGCCCAGACCGGCACCGGCAAGACCGCCGGTTTCGCGCTGCCACTGCTGCAGTTGCTGGCCATGGAAGGGCCGAAAGTCACCGCCAACTCGGTGCGTGCGCTGATTCTGGTGCCGACCCGAGAGCTGGCCGAGCAGGTTCACGAAGCGGTTCGCCAATACGCCGAGAACCTGCCGTTGCGCACCTACGCGGTGTACGGTGGCGTCAGTATCAACCCGCAAATGATGAAGCTGCGCAGCGGCGTCGACTTGTTGGTGGCGACCCCGGGCCGTTTGCTCGACCTGTTCCGCCAGAACGCACTGAAGTTCAATCAACTGCAAACCCTGGTGCTGGACGAGGCCGATCGCATGCTCGACCTGGGTTTCTCCGAGGAACTGGCGAATATCTATCGGGCACTGCCCAAGAAGCGCCAGACGTTGCTGTTCTCCGCCACGTTCTCCGACGACATTCGCCTGCTGGCCGGGCAAATGCTCAATGACCCGCTGAGTATCGAAGTCAGCCCGCGCAACGTTGCCGCCAATACGGTCAAGCAATGGATCGTGACGGTGGACAAGAAGCGCAAGCCGGAGCTGTTTGTGCACTTGATGCGCAAGGGCAAGTGGAAGCAAGTGCTGGTGTTCGCCAAGACCCGCAACGGCGTGGACGCGCTGGTGGAAAAACTCCAGGGCCTGGGCATCAACGCCGATGGCATCCACGGCGACAAACCGCAGGCGACTCGTCAGCGCGCGCTGGACCGCTTCAAGCTCAGTGAAGTGCAGATCCTGGTCGCCACCGATGTCGCGGCCCGCGGCCTGGATATCGAAGACCTGCCGTTGGTGGTCAACTTCGATTTGCCGATCGTGGCCGAGGATTACATCCACCGCATCGGTCGCACCGGGCGTGCCGGCTCCACGGGCGAAGCGATTTCCCTGGTGTGCGCCGATGAAGTGAATCTGCTGTCGGCCATCGAGATGTTGACCCGCCAGACGCTCAAGCGTCAGAACGAACCGGACTTCGAGCCAGAGCATCGCGTGCCGGACACCGACGCCAGTGGTCAGGTAATCAAGAAGCCGAAGAAACCGAAGAAGCCAAAAACGTCGGGTGGTGGCGGTAAGCGCAATCTCGGCAAGTGGGTCGATAGCGGGGAGGCTGCGCCAGCGGAGCCTTCGATCAAGCCTGTGCGCAAAGTGCCGGTGTTCAACACTGGGCCGCGTAAGCGTAAGCCTTGATTAGCGGCGGCGTCTGTTAGGCCGCCTTCGTCGGAGCGCCGCCCGGAGCTAGCTCGCTCCCACATTGATCTTCTGTGAACACTGTATTTGTGTACGACACAGACCCATTGTGGGAGCGAGCCTGCTCGCGAAGGGCGCGCCCTGGTCTTCAGCCCTTGCGCTGCAACCACTCCACCATCCCCAATCCCGCCGCACGCCCACTGGCGAAACACGCCGTCAGCAGATAGCCGCCCGTTGGCGCTTCCCAATCGAGCATTTCCCCCGCGCAGAAAACCCCAGGCATTTGCTTGAGCATCAATCGTTCATCCATCGACTCGAACTTCACACCGCCCGCGCTGCTGATGGCTTCGTCCAATGGTCGGGTCTTCACCAGGGTTAGGGGCAACGCCTTGATCGTTTTGGCCAGCAATGCCATGTCGGTAAAGGTTTCGGCAGATGTCAGCTCCCGCAACAACGCCGCTTTCACCCCATCGATGCCCAACTGACTGTGCAAATGTTTAGCCATCGAGCGTGAGCCGCGCGACTTGCTCAGTGCAGCCTGGATTTTATCCACAGGCCGGCCTGGCAGAAGGTCCAGGTGAATGGTCGCCGAGCCGTGCTGGTTGATCGCTTCACGGATCGCTGCCGACAGGGCGTAGATCAGGCTCCCTTCAATCCCGGTCGCAGTGATCACACATTCACCCAGCCTTGGTGCGTCATCATTGAGGCCGATCGCAATGTTTTTCAGCGGCGCACCAGCGAATTTGCTGACCATCAAATCACTCCAGGCCTGCACCTCGAAGCCGCAATTACTTGGCTGCAGCGGCGCGAGTCCTACAGCCTTTTGCTCCAGTGGCAGCATCCACCCGCCGTCCGAACCCAGGCGCGACCAACTGCCGCCACCCAGGGCGAGCAAGGTGGCATCGGCTTGAACGGTTTTTTCGCCATCGGGACAGTCGATGCGCAAACCGCCGCGATCATCCCAGCCGAGCCAGCGGTGGCGGGTGTGGATAACTACGCCGCTGTCGCGCAGGCGTTTGAGCCAGGCACGCAACAGCGGCGCGGCTTTCATGTCGGTGGGGAATACGCGGCCGGAGCTGCCGACGAAGGTGTCGATGCCCAGCCCGTGAATCCACTGGCATAAGTGATCGGCGCCAAAGCCACGCAGCAGCGGCGCAATCTGTGGTGCGCGTTCGGCATAGCGCGAAAGAAATGCCGGGTAGGCTTCCGAATGGGTGATGTTCATGCCGCCGACACCGGCAAGCAGAAATTTTCGTCCTACCGAAGGCATGCCGTCATACAGGTCGACCTTGATCCCGGCCTGGCTCAACACTTCAGCCGCCATCAGACCGGCGGGGCCGCCGCCGATGATGGCGACATGGGAAGGGGAGGCGGTCGGGGATTGGGTCATAGGGAGCGCTGCGGTTTTGGCGGATGAGGCCGGGTATTCTAACAGCCCAGTCCCCGGTGGGAGCGAGCCTGCTCGCGAATGCGTTATGTCAGACGCATCATGGTTGGATGTGCTGCCGCCTTCGCGAGCAGGCTCGCTCCCACAAAGGTTTCGTTGGCGTTATTGAGGCTGGTTAAAAAACAACCACCGCTCCGCAGCCCACACCCCGCAAGGCCTGCAGTGCCTTTCCCGCAGGTTATCCACAGGTGGTTCCACAGGCATTGTGGGTAAAGCATCCACAACTCAGTGACAGCCTGATGACTGCCAGACCCGCTCGGCGCTGTGATGCAGGATGCCATGGCGGCGGGCGAGGGCCTGGCGGTCCTTGCTGTAGCCGCCGCCGATCACGCCGACCACCGGGATATCGCGGCCCAGGCAATGGCGCATGACGGCTTCATCGCGAGCGGCGACGCCTTGGTCTGTCAGCTTCAGGTAACCGAGCGCATCATCCTTATGCACATCGACACCTGCGTCATACAGCACCAGGTCCGGCTGATAGAGGGGCAAGAGGTAGTTGAGCGCGTCGTCCACCACTTTCAGGTAATCGGCATCGCCCATGCCGTTGGGAAGCGGGATGTCCCAGTCACTTTCGGCCTTGCGTGTGGGAAAGTTCTTTTCGCAGTGCAGGGAAACGGTCACCGCCTCTGGAGTGTCATGCAGAATACGTGCAGTGCCGTCGCCCTGATGCACGTCGCAGTCGAAGATCAACACCCGATTGACCCGGCCACTCTCCAGCAGGAAACGGCTGATCACCGCCAGGTCGTTGAAGATGCAGTAGCGCCGACTTCTATTAAAACGTAAATATTTAGGAGGGAAATATAATAAAAACAGAGGATTAGCGTACTTTTTTGCGAAAAGTAGGATTGTAGTCTAGGGTTTATTATAGTTTACCTTAGGAGTGTGTAAACAATGAACCCTTACAGAATCAAACTCGTGCGGTTCGACGGTGGTGAGCGCTTTCCAGTGCTTTGCCTTCAGCAAGACGGCATGCCCGTGCACAGCGCTAACCTTTGGGTACTGACAGAGTTACGAACGGCGAATTTGTCGACGAGCACACTCCAACAGGCGCTTCGGTCGTTGATGGTGCTGTTCATTGTTTTTGATGAACTAAAGATAGATTTGTCCGCCCGTTTGCGCGACGGCCAGTTTTTAACGGTTGGAGACATAGAAGCTATCGTTGGGGCGTGTAAATTACCAATTACAGCGGGCGACAGAAAAAAAATTGGAAATGGAAAGTTTGTATCGCCATGGTCTACCAGTGGCTTTAGTACGCCAAAAATTCATCCTGGTACTATTGCTATACGGCTTTTATACATTGCCCGTTACCTTGACTGGATTGCGACCGACCACTTACTAAAAACAGGCGCAGGAAACCCACATTTTTCAGGGGTGGAAAAACTCCGTGAACTGGTTTCTACAGCCATAAAGGCTCGCATTCCTTCAGTGCAGCGCTTATCCAATGTTACGCCTCGCGAGGGCCTAACTGAACAAATGGTATCGCTACTGCAACAGGTGGTTGCTCCAGAGTTTGAGCATAATCCGTGGTCTCATGAATTTGTTCGGCAGCGAAACTACTTAATGATTCGCTGGCTATTGTCCTTGGGAGTCAGGAGAGGTGAGTTGCTTGGTGTCAAAATCTCGGATATTAACTTTCAGACCAATGAAGTTTTAATTGCCAGGAGGGCAGACGATCCGGCGGATCCACGGTTGAGACAGCCGAATGCCAAAACAAGCGGTCGATTATTAGCGCTCGACGCAGAGTTGGTAGCGCTCACGCGAGCGTATGTAATGTCCATTCGTCGAAATGTTACAGGCTCGCGTAAGCATGAATATCTTTGGGTAGCCGGTGGCTCAGGAAAACCACTGAGTCTTGCGGCGCTAAATAAAGTATTTATCACTTTACGGCAACACTGTCCGGAACTACCAGAAAACATCTGCCCTCATCTCCTTCGCCATACCTGGAACGATATTTTTTCGGAAGCGGTTGATAGAAGTGATGTGTCGCCGACCATGGAGCAAAAACTGCGGTCACGATTGATGGGGTGGTCCGAAACATCCGGAATGACGATTGTGTATAACCAGCGTCATATCAAGAAAAAAGCCACCGCTGTGTCCTTGCAAATGCAAAAACAATTGCGTGTGGAGGCTCCTTCCGATGATTAAAAAACCAGGGGAAAACTTCGTAATCGATGGAATTGATTTCTGTCCTTCACTTCCGTCGGTAATTCGTAGCAAAAGCGGTACCGCGTTTGATCCTAACCGGCCTGCTTGGTCGTACCGGGACGGTGTGTATTCGGTTTACATGGATTTTTCTGGGCTACATTTTTCTGCTGTGCTCATGGCTTCATTCCATCTTACGTTGATTTGGTTCGTTGAAAATAGGGCGCCAAGTACTGTGATGGGTCGCTTTGCGGCTTTAAAAGCATTTGCCTTGCGATTGCAAGAGGGGCGCGTTGAACCGTTGGAAACTATCTGCGGAAATGACGTATTGATACATTGCGATGCCAATGACTTTCAAACACGCGATCTCTTTGCGTTTTTACGCCGATGGCATGCCATGAGCTTGCCGGGTATTCAGGATGATGTGGTGTACGTCCTGGACAGGAAAAAGCTCCGGAAGCGAGAAACCGGAATCGCTGTATTGACGTGGGATCCCGAGTTGGGTCCATTTACTCCAATTGAGCAAGTGGGTATTCAAGATGCCCTGAATGAAGCTTACGGCGCAGGGCGTTTGAGTGAGGACATATACCTGCTGGCATGGTTGTTTATTGCGTTGGGTTCCCGCCCTGTTCAGTTGGCAGCCTTAAAGGTTTGTGATGTTGTGCGCTCGGTGGCTGCGGATGGAACAGAGTCTTTTCTTTTGCTTGTTCCGCGTGCGAAGCAACAAAACGCATTGCTCCGCCAGGAACTCAAGCCGCGAGCGCTGGTGAATCAAATTGGTCGACCGTTGTTTGATTATGCCCGACGCGTCAGTGAGCGCTTTATTGGAGCGTTTCCAGACCCCCAGCAGGCGCCCCTGTTTCCTTTACCCCGGCAGTCACAGTATTTGGCGGACGGGCCAGGATGGGCCAGATACCACCGTACCAGCGAGAATTTACGGAAATTGTTGGTGACCGCGTTGGACAAGCTATCCGTCCGCTCTGAGCGCACGGGGGAAATAGTTAACATCTGTGCCTTGCGCTTTCGGCGTACGTTAGGGACGAATCTTGCGCGTGAAGGGCACGGGGTTTTGGTCATTGCGGACTTGCTTGATCATTCGCGAACTGACTCTGCGGCTGTCTATGTAGCTGCGACACCAGAGCTTGCGATGCGGATTGAAAAGGCGACTGCGCTGTACATGGCGCCTCTGGCTCAAGCTTTTAAAGGTCAACTGATAGCTCATGAGGACAATGCCGTTCGTGGAGCAGACCGCTCCAGCCGAATTATCGATTTGCGTATCGATCAAAGCGCACGGCCAATGGGGTCATGTGGCAGCTTCAGTTTCTGCGGATTATTTGCCCCCGTGGCCTGTTACACCTGTCAGTGTTTTCAACCTTGGTTGGACGGGCCGCATGAGGCGGTCCTGGATTTCTTGCTAGCGGATGCTAAACGCTATCCGGACGGTCGTATCGCGGCGATCAACGATCGAACGCTGCTCGCAGTGGCAGAAGTGGTCCAATTATGTCGCAGCAGAAAGGAGCAGGCTCATGGACGATAGGGTAATCCTGTTTAAGCCCCGAGCAGAGCAGGCGGCTGAGGACAATCTCAGGGACTTCGTTACCCTCGCCAGAGAGTCTCTGACGGCTTTTGGCAGTGAGTTGGTCTTTGAGGCGGACAGTTGGGATGTCACCAATTTTGTTCGATTGAAACGACGTAATTCTTGTTCAAGCATGCGATTTCATGGATTCCCCAGTGGACGAGGGCAAAAGGATTCCTGTTGCTTGCCTCAGCCTTACAAAGACTTTGCCAAAGCCTACTGCCGTTATGATTATTCGTTGTGCGCGTATACAACCGTCAGTTCACGATTGGCCGCGCTCCGCTCCCTCGCTGTAGCTCTGGAAGAAACGGAGAGTTGTGTCACACCTATTAAGGCAAGTCTGGGGCATTTTAATCGTGCGTGCGCGATACTAAACGAACGCTACCAAGCCTCTGCCGCATTTTTTGCCGGTGCAGAACTCAAACGCATTTCGCAGTTCCTGGTGGAGCATCAACTCTGTACGCTGCCTCTTCAATGGCAAAATCCACTTCGGGCACCAGCGAACTTTGTGCGCAGTGTTGGCCCAGAGTTTGATGCGTCGCGCCGGGCCCGTCTGCCCTCGTCAGCTTCGTTAGAAGCGATTGCCGAAATTTTCAGAACCGCCGAGAAGCCAGGCGATATTTTTACCTCCAGTGTCTGTGCGTTGCTTGCGTCGGCGCCGAGCCGCATTAATGAGGTGATGTCCATTTCAAACCAGTGTGAAGTCGAGGAGTTCGATCCAAAAGCAAATCAACAACTGTATGGATTGCGCTGGCGGCCTTCAAAGGGTGGTAAGGCACAAGTCAAATGGGTGGTGCAATCCATGGCCAGTGTTGCCCGCGAGGCGGTGAGTAAGCTCAGGACCATTTCCACGCCAGCGCGGGAAGTGGCACGGTGGTATGAGCAGCACCCTGATGCGATGTATTTGCCAACGGAGCTGGAGGCGTTACGGGGGCGGTCGTTAATTAGTTCAGAACAGGTGGGCGCGATTGTTTTTCTCGCCCCACCCCCCAATGGCAATCAAACCGCGCAAGGGGCGGGGTGGTGCAGAAAGCAGGGGATTTTTGAACATATTCCATATGACCCACAGCAGAGACATGCTCCGAGGTTTTTGTTCGCGGACGTTGAGCGAGTAATCCTTTCGATGCTGCCAGCTAACTTCCCGCTGGCAGATCAGAAGAACAACCTGAAGTACAGTGAAGCGCTTTGCTTGACACGGCTGAATGAGCTAACCGAGTTGTGGGGAACGTACCGTGGGGTAATCGTCTTGCCAGACACCGCTTATACTCAGAAGCAACTAGGTAGTACTCGAACTTTTCTCAATATTTTCGAACGGTTCGGTTATCGTGAGTTAGATGGCAGTCCAATGAATATCACGACGCATCAATTTCGCCATTTTTTAAATACCGTGGCACAGATGGGCGGATTATCGCAACTCGACATTGCCAAATGGAGCGGTCGCGCCAAACTCGGACAAAACAAGTGCTATGACCATCAGTCCGATAGGGATGTGTTGGCGCTCGCGAGGTCCGCTTTGGGTGACCCGGAAAAGTCGGCAGGTCATGTGGCAGGTATCCCTCCAAGTAGTTTGATCTCGCGGGATCAGTTTGCGACGCTGAAGATCATGACCGCCCATACAACGGATTTGGGGTATTGCCTGCACGATTTTTCCATGTTGCCTTGCCAACTCCATCGAGATTGCCCCAATTGTGATGAGCATGTATGCATCAAAGGTGATGTGGTCCGAGAGCAGGCTATACGCCAGTATCGTCAGGAAACCCAGGCCCTCCTCGCAAAAGCGTTAGAAGCGCTGGGCGAGGAGGAGTTTGGTGCCAACCGTTGGGTCGAGCACCAGACACTGACCCTTAAACGACTGGATGAACTGTGTGCCATTTTTGAGGACTCTTCCGTTGCCGCAAATGCAATTATCCAGCCGCGTGGGATCGTCCCAGCGTCAAGGCTGGAACAGTTGCTGACCCACCATAAAATATTGAACAAGCGTAATTTGCCGGGACCAGACACTGAAGATCCAGATGTGCCATGCACAGAGGCTGAGGACCTGTAATGTCTCGTTCCAGAAATCTAACCCCAGATGCTATAGAGCAGATCGTGTCGATCCTGGATGGTTGGTCTGGAAAACTGACGTGGGACCTGCTGATCTTAAGCGTCGCTCGCCGTTTACGAGGAACCTACACGCGCCAGACTCTGCATAAACATGAGCGGATTCGGCGTGCGTTCATACTGCGTAAGCAAACACTCTCAACCACAGTAGGAGTGAAGAAGGCCAGCAGTCCTGAATTACAAGTTGCAAACGAGCGAATTGCTCGTTTGGAAGCGGAGAATCAACGTCTGCGGATGGAGAATGATCGATTGCTCGAGCAGTTTGTACGCTGGGCTTATAACGCTTACATTCGGGGCTTGGATGAACAGTTTCTTTCCCGCCCTCTGCCCATCATCAATCGACAGCAGACACCCTAGGGTCTGTTGCCGTTTCATCTCAAGCCATTGATCTATAAGAGCAAACTCGTATCGTTAAAGCTCTCACACGACAGATTCTCACTCAAACCCGCGCATTGAAGATTAGTTGGGCTTTTGAAAGCTGCCACTGCACGGCTGGGAGTACAGGCCCAGCCGTGAGGAAACGCTCGACAATGCCGGGCGTTTGTTCTTCAGGTCCGTACTCAGAAGCGGTAGTTGGTGCTCAGCTCCAGCGTCCGTGGTGCGCCGGGTGTGATCAGATCCACCGAGCCATGCGCCGAAGCGTAATAGTCCTTGTCGAAGACATTGCGCAGACGCAGGGCCATGTCCCATTTCGGCTGGTTGTAGAGCAACGCTGCGTCCACGGTGGTGTAGGCCGGCATGACCACTTGGTTATCCAAGGCGGTGTAACGGTCATCGACATAGTTCGCCCCCATGCCTACACGCCACTCCTGTGTCAAAGAACGTACCAACCACAAATTGGCACTGTGGCGCGGGGTCAAGGTCGGAGTCTGGCCTTCGTTGGCGATACCGTTGGTACGGCTGTTGGACTTGGTGATCTCGGCATCCAGATAGGCATAACCGGCATATACCTGCCATTTTTCGCTCAACTGCCCACTGGCGGTCAGTTCGAGACCATCAGTACGCTGCTCTCCCGCAAGCACCAGTTTGGTCGGGTTCGCCGGATCGGTGGTTTTCATGTTGGTGCGTTCCAGCCGGAACAGCGCCGCCGTCAACGCCAGGCGATTGTCGAGCAGGTCCCATTTGCCGCCGATCTCGAAGTTGGTGGTTTCCTCCGGCTCAAGGTCCTGGTTCGTCGTGCTCAGAGCGAACATTTCGGCAGAGGGCTGGTAGGAACGGCTCACCGAGACGTAATAGGACTGCACATGATCAGGCTGGTAGACCAGACCGACTCGCGGACTCCAGGTAGTGTCGGTGCGGGAGAGTTCCTTGTTCGTCAGGTCATCGGCGTATTCCTGGTCAAACACGTCATAACGCACTCCCAGCAGAGCTTTCCACTGCGGCGCCAGTTCGATCAGGTCCTGCACGTAGAACCCGGCAGTGTCCTGAGTATTGGTGCCCTTGGCGGTTTGCCGGTTGGCCTGGAACGGCACGTCGACCAAAGCATCGCGGTACACCGGCACCCTTGCCACGTTGGGTTGGCTGAACACGGACTGGTCCTTCACCTGGCGCCCCAGCTCCACACCATAGAGCAGGTTATGGTTCATCCCGGCGAGCACGGCGCGCTGCTTGAGTTCGGTCTGGTTGAACCAACCGTCTTCCTTGCGCTGCACGTTGCCGCGGTTGAGTTTTACCAGCAATTCGCCGTTGGCGGCGGTAACGAAACGCGTTGGACTGGAGTCCGCGAGCGTATTGTTGCGATCCAGGTCGTAGTGGTAGTAGCGGCTGGTGTTGCTCAGGGTGAAGTCGTCATTGATGCTGTAATCGACGCCGGCCGTGAACGAGAACACTTCGCTGCGGGTGTAATCGTCATCTGGATCAGCGGAACCGAAACGCTTATCGCGGTCCACATCGACTGGACGGTCGCCTCGTGCTGGGATACCGAAGTCGATCAGGCGCTTGTCATACAGATAGGTAGCGCCCAGGTTCAGTTCCAGATCGTCGGAGAGCTTGAAGTAGGCCGAAGGCGCGATGGCCTTGCGGTCGATGTAGCCGTCATCCCGGAAGGTGTCGCTGTTCTCCAGCGCCCCTGTCACACGAAAGGCTTTATCGCCCTGTTGCTGATCGGCCCAACCGGCATCGAACTGAGTGCGCTTTTTGCCCTCGCTGTCGACACTGACACCGACCTCCTGCTTGGGCGTGAAGTTGGGCTTCTTGCTGATGCTGTTGATCAGACCGCCCGAAGAGCCTCGGCCATAGAGCACTGCGGCCGGCCCCTTGATCACTTCCACCCGCTCGACGTTGGACAGATCACGGAAGTACAGCGCATCGTCACGAATGCCGTCGACGTACATGTCGCCAATGGCGCTGAAACCACGGATGGTGACTTGATCGCGCTGGCCATCGCCATTGGACAGGCCGATACCGGGGACATTCTTCAGCACGTCTTCCATCGACTGAGCCCCCTGATCCTTGATAACGCTCTGGGGAATTACGTTGACGGTTTGCGGGATATCTCGTAGAGGGGCATCGATCTTCAGCGCGCTCCTGCTCTCGGTCGACATGTAGCTCTGCTCGCTGTACTCACTGTTCACAGCGGTTGCCGGTAGGGTTAGAGCAGACTCCGTTTCTGCCTGTAAATCAGGTACAACCAGAACGCCCAGCAACGACAGAGAGACTGGGTAAATGCGCGATCGAGCCACCATGAACACCTTTTGTATGAATTATCGCGCAGATGATAACGGTTATCTTTTGTAAGTAAATACATATCATTCTGATTCAAGCCATTGGCACGACTCGGAACGACCGTCTCAACTTAATAGGTGGCCGACAGGAGCGCTCCCTCCAACTTGCTTGGTTGAAGGACTGCAATCATCCCATCTGGACGAGCCCTCTGAAAGACAGGACACCGTTTCCCCCCCCTTAACATAAGGGATAGGCAAGCTGTAGTGGTCCGAAGAGTTTGAAGGACACATCGGACAAGCAGCCACAGATACGGGAAGGGCAGCACAGAGGCTGACAATAGCGTGGAATCAGCCCTCGATAAAAACCTTCAACGGCGGTTCGTGCATCAGGAAGTTCTGGTGCGAGATGTTCCAGGCATAGGCGCCCGCGAGAGTGAATACTAGCAGGTCACCAATCGCTAGCTGCGCCACTGGTTGTTGTCTGGCAAGGACGTCTTTTGGTGTACACAACTGGCCCACCAGCGTCACGGACTGATCACTGATTTGTGCCGGCTGCGAGCCTCGTAGTACCGTGAACGGATGATTGTGGCCTTGAGCCGCAGGCGTGCGAAAGTGATGGGTACCGCCACGTCCGATGGCAAAAAACTCGCCGTGACTGCTTTTGATGTCCAGCACCTGCATGACGTAGTAACCACAGGCAGCGCTGATGAAGCGGCCGATCTCGAAACGTATGCGGGTCGCGCCCATGTCGTATTCATTGATCAACCCCTGCAGGCCCTGACAAAACCGTGGCCAGTCGAATGACCTGGCCGCGTCCTGATAGTTGATGCCCATCCCTCCGCCGACATTCAGTAGCGGCAGTTGCAGGTCGTGGTCGGCGCACAGCTGGCGGAAGGTCAGGAAGTAGCTGCGAATCAATTCAAGGTGCGCGTCGACATCCAGCTGGTGCGACAACAGATGAAAATGCAGTCCCTTGAGCTCTAGGGACGGCTCTTCGCGCAGCAATTGCAGGGCGCTTGCAAGGCCTTCTTCATCCAGACCGAACGGCGTGGGTTTGCCACCCATGACCAATCGGCTCTGCGGTGTCTGGGCCAGCTTCAGATTCAGCCGCAGCATCACCGGAGCCCGCACACCGCGTTCGCGGGCGATGCGCGCCAGACTGCGCAGTTCGGTCACGCTCTCCACGTGAAACGCCGAAATCCGGTACTGCAGGGCGATATCCAGTTCGCGATCGAGTTTGCCAGGGCCACCAAAGATCAGCGGCTGGTCGGGGCACTGTTCATGCAGCCACGTCAGCTCGCCGCCGGAGGCCGCCTCGAATCCGTCTACCCACGGCGCCAGGGTTTTCAGCACCAGGGCTTCCGGGTTGGCCTTGGCGGCGTAGAACAATTCGCAGTTTTCGGGCAGTACCTGACGCATTGCCTTTACGTGCCGTTCAAGGGCAGGCAGGTCGTAGACGTAGGCGCACAATGGCGCGTCGTGTTCAGTCTTGAGCTGCTCGATGCGTTGGGTGACGGAGGCAGGAAGGCTCATGCGTGTTTCCTCTTTTCAGTCATCGTCAGCGGGCTGGGCAGTAACGTGTAATCGGCCTCGCGGTCGGCGCGCATCATCAGGCGCGTCATGAAATTTTCCTTGCTTGGGAAGGGCGCGCCGGCGCACAACTCACGCAGTTCTGTCGGATGGCCCAGACGCGTGGATTGCGCGTGCAGCAGGTCGCCGATTCGGTCCCACAATTGTTGTTCCAGCATGCCGCTGCCGTTGGCCAGATGGAAGATCGCTTCGCCGAGATTGTTCACCAGTGCGCAGTAGCCCACTCGTTGCCAGGCCTTTTGCGCGCTGTAGTACACCGAGCTGCGGGTGCGTTCATCCAGCGCACTCAGGCGTTCAGCGGGCCAGATTTCAGGGACCAGCTTGGTACCTTCCAGATCGCGAATCCAGACCTGACTGGGCAGGCCGTTTTCAGCGAAGCCGATGACCGTGTTCTGCAAATGCGGCTCCAGCGCCACGCCCTGACGGAATAGGCAATACAGCACACCGCCGAGCATCTGACCGGCATAGGCATCGAGCCAGTTCAACGTGGCTTGCTCAATGGTCAAGCCGGTGTTGTCGGCGTAGCGCTGTACCTGTGGGCGGCAGACACTGCGACCTTGTTGATCCCAGGTAAACAGCGCCATTGCCACTTGCGGCTGATAACGCTCGCGTTCGGCGACGGAAAGGTTTTCCCGGTAAACGATACCGAAACATTCGGTGACTTCGCGGGCCTCCTCCAGCGTACCCAGGGCGCTGAGGTCCAGGCTGGTGGCGCAGGGTTCGGGCATCAACATGAAGCCCGGTTGTTGCGTCGCCAACTCGCTCATGATGGGGCCGAGCAGGTGAGTGAGGGCGACGGCGCTGTCGAGTTCATACCAAGCGTTCTTGCGCACGCAGTTGGTCAGGCGCACGTGCATCGAGAACTTCATGAAGTAGGCCATCTGCGGATGGTAGAGCGTGCGCACAGACGACGTCGGGTACATGGCCTGACCCAGGGGGCCGAGGTAGGTGATCAAACCCTGTTGTTGCGCCCGTTGCACCAGCGGGTCAGCAAGCACGCGGGCGACTTCCCAAGGGTGGCACGGATAGGCGCCCTCACTCCCCGACAGTTGGCGTAGCGTGCTGCGCGGATCCTCGCCCTGATGACGAATCAGCGTCGGATCAACCTTGAACCAGTGCAACTGAAAGCGCGCCCCAACTTCCGGCGAGCAGGTCAGCAAATCGTCATGGGAGATGCCCTCGCGACTTTTCGGTGTCGGATGCAGGGCATGGCCCCACAGCTGATGTTGCTCGGACGCCAGCAGGCTGTCGGCTGCTTGGTTGGCCGGGCGTGAATGCCGCAGAAAGGTACGGGTGATCTGCAGGCTGTTACCGATCTGTTGCAGCATCTCGCCGACGCGGTCGGCTCCACTCAGCGGGGTACAGAGCAGGCGCGCCAGTTCGTGGGCGTCCAACGGTCGCCAGCTCTGGTTATTGCCTTTGAAGTAGGGGGCGCTGATGTAGTGGCAGCGGCCCAGAAGACTGGCGCGGTCGATGCGTACAATCAACCGGCCACTGGGCAGGCGAATGCTGATGCAACGACTGTTGGCTTGGCGCAGGCTCATCGGCAAATCCTGTGCTTGATCGTTCAGGTTCACTTCGTTGCGGGGCAATGCGTATTCGCGCAAATAGCAATTGAGCAGGCACTCGATGGCATGTCGTTGGGCTTCGCCATCGAGGGCATGGTCATGCTGGGATACGGTGTTCAGCGATGCGGTATTCAGAGCGAAAGTCATGCCGGAATCTCCCGGGAAGTCATCAATAGAGGGCGGGCGAGCACCATGGCCGCTATGGCCGCCAGGCACGCAACGAGAAAGGGGGACGCGATGCCGCAGGTCTGACTGACCAGAGCGGCAGTGACCCCGGCAGCAGTGCCGGCCCATTTGCCACTGGAGTCGAACCAGCCAAACAGGCGGCCGGCGCTGCCTTGGCGGCTGCGCTGGCTCAGACAGCGGTGCAGCCCGACAAAACTCAGCAACATGCCGGCCCCGCTGAGTAGACGCAGAGCGAACAGCGGCTCGGCCTGCACGCTCCAGAATTGCAACGCGTTACTGATTGCCAGCAGCGCCAGCCCCGGCAACAGCAGGTTGCCCTGATGCTTCTGAGCCCAGGGTAGGGCCAGCAGGTAAACCAGATGCGGCAGGCTGTAGAGCACGCCGATCAAGGCATCGTTGCCAATTTTCAGTTGTTCGCCGAAGGGCACGAAATAGGGAAAGGTGACGACCATCGCGAAGCTGAACAGAAACTGCACCGCCATCAGCCGCGGCATGTCTTCAGGCAGTTCGCCCAAGGCCACGGCTTTCTTGCTGCTCAAGGCATGTTTGGGGGCGTCCTTGGGCAGCGGCAGGACGAGCACAAACGCCAGCAGCGGTAACCAGGCCAGATAGCGATACAGGCTTAATCCCAAACCCTGTGAGGTCAGCAGCCCCAACAGGATTGGGCCACTGATCATCGCCAGACGTGCTGAATACTGCGTCCAGTTCAGGGCGCGGGACAGATCGCCTTCCTTGAACTGAGTCGACAGGTAGGCGTTGGACGCCGCCATCGCGCCGCCGAAGGTGCCCTGGATGATCAATGCCAGGACGAACACCGGCAGATTGGGGCTGAAGCCTGCCAGCAGGAAGCCCGCGAACAGTCCGGCATGCGCACGCAGCAACGACAAGCGACAACCGTTGCGATCGGCCCAGCGTCCCCAGATCGGCGCCGCCAGTGCGGTGCAGAGTGTCGGCAGTACGAACAGCACCCCGATGGCCCAGCCTGGTGTGTCAGGTGCGAGGTCGGCGAGGATGCGCGGCAAGTACAACGGAATACCCAGCGCCGTGAAAGCCGACAGGTAATGCCCCAGCAGAACGCTGGTGATCAGACTCCGTTGCATGGAGCATCCTCCAGCAGGAAGTTCGCCGCGCTGTAGCCATAGAACTTGTTGATGTCGCTGGCACCGGAATGCGCCTTGCTGAACAGGCTGCCGGCGCTGAGCAGGTATTTCACCGGCAGTTTCGGGCTGTCGAGCAGCCATTGACGCGCGTCGTCACAGTCGATGCCTTCTGCTTCGAGATGTTGCAGACAGGTCATGAGACGCTGACGCAGCGTGCCGTACAGACCGGATCGAGAGGCCAGGCCTGCGGTCGCTATCGCTTCCAGGATCGCAACAATATTCAGCTGCAAGGTGATGGTGCAGAACATCTCGGCCAACGGTTGGCTGCTGTCGACGCGAATGCGCTCGTCCTGCAAGACTGCCGGCAGATCAGCGAGATCCGGGCACGCATGGGTGAAGCGCTGAGGCCACAGGCGAGCGGCGTCGTTGTCCTTCATCAGCAGGCGCAATGGCTGACCTTGTTCGAACATCAAGACGGCGTTCTGCTGGTTGGCCTCCAGCGCGATGCCGTAATGCAGCCACAACCGCAGATGGACCTGCAGCAGCAGATCGAGATAATCGTCCAGCCAGTGTTGCAACGAACCTGCGTAGAAGCGCTCGGCCAACTGTTCGAGGAAAAGGCGTCCATCGGCAAGCGGACTGGCCAACGCGGCGACAGGTACGAGTGTGGTGTTCTCAAGACCCGTCGGGTAACGGCGCACGATATAGGCTAGGTGACGACTTTCGTCGGCATGACCACCGTGTTTTTCGTCAACGTGCAGATAACGTGACGCCAGTGCCGGATCGCGCTCGGTCAAGGCCTGCAGGGTGGTCTGGAACCAGTGACCGTCGTATAGGGTGCTGGGCTTGATCAGGCGCAAATTGCGCGCACCGAGCGTGCTGACTAACAACGGTAGTTTGATGTGCCACTGAGGTTGATTGATGCAGACCACCGTGCGCACGGACAGCGTAGGTTCGACCTGCATGGCCGAACGTGGAGCCTTGAGCGTTCCTTCAGGCAGGCCGTATTGCTCCAGTTCGCCCCATGTCAGCGGGTGTACTGGCAGTAATGAATGGCTGTTTTGCAAGGTCGGTGACAAGCCGACGTCCTCGAAGTCCGGCCAGTGCAGCGGCTGTGGGCTGGTCAGGGTCAGGGCGTTGTTGGGAATCGCCAGCCAGTTGAGTTCGAAGCGCGGCGCAAACTCCGGCGCGTAGCCTTTGAGCGCGGCGGCATCGAAGCCGCTTTTGGCCCGCGCCGTTGGATAAAACGGGTGATCCAGGTAGCTCGCCAGTTGATCGATCTTCAGCAGCCTCTGCGACCAGTCTTTCAGGGCAGTCACGTCGCTCAGCGCAGGGCCATGCTGGCGATACGCCTGATTGCACAGGGTCCGGTGTTCGGTCGCGCAATCCGCTTCTTTCAGGTACGCCGCGAACAGCGTCAGACTTTCTTCGTCCAGACCGTGGCTCAGGTGGCCCAGCCAGAGCCCGTAGCCGTGTTGAACCTCGCCGTGGCTTTGCGGCGACACTTTGATCCAGGCGTCGCCTGTACCGATCCAGTCCTGCAACGGATACGCCTTGACCACCGGCAGCCATAGTTCGTCGGCGCCCAGATGGGCGATTCGCAGCCAGCTTGCGTCGGGCTGATGCTGCAAGTGTTGACTCAGTTCTTCCGGCAGCCGACAAATCTGTCCTGTGCTGACGATCCCTCGGATGTCCTCGCGCAGGCAGCAATCGATGATGCGTCGAGTAATGAACGCCTGATCCGCGGCGTCCGGATACAGGCTCATGCCATCACCCACTTCAGGTCGTTCAGAGTCGAATTCAGTTGCGCTTCGAGGCTCACCTCATCCGGCGCGATCAGTCTCAGTACGCCGACGTAGTCCTTGTTGGAATGGCTGATGGTCACGGTGTCGCCGGTGTTGTGAAGTGCGCGGTAATCGCACCAATGGCCCTCACGTTCGACGTTGAAGCTGGCGCTGGCCTGATCCAGACGCCCCGAGCGGTCGACCACAAGGTAATGAACGGTTGCTTCGGCTTGCGCCGGTTGCGCGTCGATCAGGCTGTCTCCCAAATACAAAGCGACGATGCGGTCGAACCAACCCTGTGGCAGCAGCCGATCAAGCAGGAACTCGCGACCATCGCCGATGCTGCGATAGTTGATCTCAACCAGTACCGGGCCTTGGGCGGTCAGAATGAACTCGCTGTGGCAAACCCCGAAATTGACCCCGAACGCGGCCACTTGAGCCAGCGCGCCGGCGCGCTGCGCGCGGCTGAGTTGTCCATTCCAGCGTGCGGCGAGTTCTACGAAATGCGGCGGTGCTGAAAGGGTGACGTCGAAGCCACCGATGGCTTGCAGGTTGCGCCCGTCGCCCAGTGTCTCGAGGGTGAATAAAGGACCTTCCATGTACGCCTCCAGCAACAACGCCCGGTCCGGTTGCTGCTGCCAGAACTGTTTGCAGTAAACGGCCAGATCGGCGGCGTTGTGACACAGTCTGACGTCCAGGCTGGCGACGCCTTCACGAGGCTTGGCGACCACCGGCCATGGCGCATCGGTCGGCAGTTTGGAATTCGATGTAATCACCTGGAACCATGGGCCGGGCAAGCCAAGACGTTGCATGCGCTCGCGCATGGCCGCCTTGTTCTTTGCCGCATAGCACAGTCGCCAGTCCTTGCCGGGGCATTCGAATATCTCGGCCACCATTGCTGTCGCGGTCTGCAGGTGATCGCTGTTGGAGAACACTGCGGCGGGGCGCAAACCCTGGCTGTTGAGTGTCTCGACGACCGCTAGCGGATTGAACACATCACATTCGATAACGTGCAGCTCATCCGGCGAAATGTGCGAGGTGGCGAGCAGGCGCCGGTGTTCCTGAGCGTGGTCGGTGATCACCACGATCGGCAACCCGCGTTTGTGCGCGGCAGGCAGGAAACCCTCAAGAATGGCAGGGTGGGCGACGTGGGCAAGAATGACGAATGGGCGTTGCATGGCAGTTTCCTGGGGGCAGCAGTTGCCCGTCCCGGAGGATCGGGCACTGGTTTACAAGTGCGCAAGTGCGCGGTTTAGAAGCGGTAGTTGACGCCTAGGGTGAGCGAGCGCTCTGGCGCGGGTTGACGACCCCACGGGCTGGTGTCGATACCGCGGAAGTAGTATTCGCGGTTGAACAGGTTGCTGATGCCCGCGGACGCGGTCAGGACGCTTTTGTCTGCCAGCTCGAACTCACGCTCAATGGCGGTGTTCCAGACCCAGTAAGCTGGCAGTTTGCCCACACTGGCTGTGGCATCTTCATCGCTGGAGTTGGCGGCATCGGTGTAAGCGCTGCTGACATACAGGCCGTCAAGGTTGTAGGTCCAGTGCTCGGCAAAACGGTAACGACCGTCAACCGTGAACTGATTGCGCGAGGAGTACGGCACTTCGTTGCCCTTGAATGTGCCGTTGCGTTGCTTGGCATCGAGGTACGCATAGCTGGCGTGCAGGTCCAGATCAGGTAGAGCTTGCGGCGTCCAGAAAATCTCGCTCTCGAAACCTTGGTGACGTGTGCTGCCAAGGTTATTGAAGCGGTCAGTCGTGGCGTTGTAGCTGATTTGGTCGTCGAAATCGATGCGGTACAAGTTGAAGTCGACGCGCATGCCGTCCCATGGCGTATAGCGCACGCCGGTCTCGTAGTTCCACGCCAGTTCGGCGCCGACATCGCCTTCCTTGACGATCTGCGTGACTTGCGGTGGACGCAGGGACTTCTGGGCGTTGGCGTAGACAAACCAGGCGTCGGTCGCCTGGTAACCCACCGTCAGGCCCGGCAGCCATTCTTCGGATTTGTTCTCGCGCGAGAACCCGGTGATGCCGTCTGCGTAATCCATGCGGGCGTTTTCGTAGCGCACGCCGGGGGTGATGGTCAGGCGATGATCGAGCAGACTGATGGCGTTGCTGAGGTAGAACGCGCGGGCGTCGTCATCGAACTTCCAGTCCCGGAACGGCGTCGTCACGCCGGTAGCGACGCGCTGGCGGTTGACCTTGTAGTCGATGTCTTCGCTGACATAACGGGCGCCCAGCAACCAGGTCTGGCCAACCGTGTCGCCATCGATGGTGGCACTGATGCGCGGCTCCGTGCCCCAGACTTTAAAGTCGCGTGGGCCGTCCTGTTTGGTCACCGCCGTACCGTCCGGAGTGAACGGCAGGCCGACTACGAAGTTGCGGTAGCTGTCGTGGGCGAAGTTGGTCCAGCTGTATTCTACTGAGTCGAACGGCCCCATGGCGCCCAGGCGCTGGGTGTAGGAGCCCCACACGCGATTGGTGTCGCCCTCGAAGCGGTCCAGCGGACGCGTCGATTGCCGTGGATCATCCTTGTAATCCTGCACGCTGAGTGCTCCGGCCAGGTCCATATCGGCCTTGTAGTGCTGGATACCGAAGCTCAGATCGCGATCGTCGTCGATGTTCCACTGGCCGCGCAGACGGTAGTTCTGCACATCGGTCTCGGAGTGCTCGCGCCCGTATTCGCCACCCAGGGTATTGAGGTCCAGTTGCAGGCCGAAGTTGTCGGTCAGGTAGCCGCCGGTGCCCACATAGTTGTCCCACAACTGGCGCCCGCCAGCATTGAACGTCAACTTCTCCTGCAGAGTGGTTTCCCACTCGCGCGGAATCGGCTTGCTGATGAAGTTGATCACCCCGCCAACGTTGTTCGGACCGTATTGCACCGCTGCGCCCCCACGCACGACATCAATACGGTCTACAGTGGCCATGGTCACTGGAAACAGCGACAGACCCGTCTGGCCGTACGGCGCCAGTGCTAGTGGAATGCCATCCGACAACGCTTGAATCCGGCCGCTACGACTCTCGTACAGCCCGCGTACCGATATCTGTGGCAATGCGCCGGTGCCGGTTTCGTCAAAGATCTTGATGCCCGGTACCCGTTGCAGCGCGTCGTCCACACCGCGGACGCTGGCTTTTTTCAGTTCGCTGGAGTCGACAACGCTGCGACTGCCGGCATAGGTACGCACCTCCTGATCGCTGGCCGTCCCGAGAACGTCACCCTGAATCATCATGGGTGCCAGTTCCATGTTACTGGCAGGTCTGGTGGACAAATCGACGGGTTGATCGGCGGCCACGGCACCGTGACAGATGCCCAAAGTGATAAGACTGAGTGAAAAATGTAGGGAGTTTGTTGTTGTTTTCATGTGGACTACGTTGGCTTATTTTTACTGTTGGAGAGAATGCAGGCGGGCTTTCAATGCGTTATGCAGCAAGCCTCGGTCTTCACCGGCCAGAAAACTTCGGATCCCGCGAGCGCGCCACAGCGTGTTCTGTTCGGCCGTGCGGGGATTTGCGCAGAAAGGTATTGCGGCGCTGAGGCAGGCATCGGCCATGTTTTGCAGCGTTTGCCAGACTTGAGGATTGAGCGGGTCGGGGCCCAGATCGAGATCGAGCGACAGATCCAGAGCGCCTTCCATGATCATGCCGACCCCCGGCAGTTGCAGAATCTCGCCGAGAGCGTCGACCCCGGCGCGGCTTTCGATCATGGGAATAATAGGGGTCTGACGATTGGCCAGATCGATGTATTCGGGTAATGGCAGGCGACCGAAACCGGTAATGCGTCCGCCGGTTATTCCGCGTTTCCCCAAGGGGGGAAAGAACGCCGCTTCGATGGCGCGCTGAACTTGCGCAGCACTTTCGGTGCGTGAAAGGACAATGGCTTCGATGCCGGCATCCAGTGCCCGACCGATCAGTTTTTCGTCCACTTGAGGTATGCGCAGCCAAGGCGAAATGCCAGCGGCCTCACACGCGCGGACACAATGCATGATGTCTTCTTCGGAGCGCAGTAAGTGCTCAAGATCGAGAATCACGAAGTCGTAGCCCGCAAACGCGAGCATTTCGCAGAGCATCGGTGAAGGTAGAGAATTGAGCAAGCCGTAGACGTTGTTCCCTGCTTGTAACCGGGAAAACACCGGAGAGGTTCGTATCACTGACGCATATCCTTCAGGGTGGATGCGCGCTAATAATAATCATTCACAATCATAAGTAAACATTTTTAGTCGCCGATTCGTGATATTCGTGATTGTCCTCATAAAAATCCCGTTCTTGGTGTAATGCTGTTCACTGATTCACCCCGGATTCCCGCCACGATTCACCCGATGGCATATGAGGGGGCTGGGGCGATTTCTGAGTTTTGTAAACACCTCGTCGAATCTCGGGTATTAATTTCCACTTTTTAGAAACCTTGACTCTCCAAGGGCCTTATTTTCGCGGTCTAACAAGATTTGTTTACATAATTTGGTCGGCATAAAGTCAGAAGCCAGCGGGGTAATCGTAATGCGCATGGTGGGTGCCACCCGCCAGGTGGCAGGCCAGGCCATGTTCCAGCGCCTGCTCCGCCGCCAGCAACGAACCGCCGACCGCGCGCACCGTGCGCCGGGCCAGGGCTTCGCTCCAGGGCAGGCCGAGCCGCCTCTGGTCCTCGCGGGACAAGTCGCCACTCATGTAGCGCTCGATATACGAAGGGTCATGGGCGAGGGCGAGAATGTCCGCCGGGCACAACTGTGGGCGCAGCAGGTCGGCGTCGCGCGTGAGACCGCTGTCCACCAGGTGATCGCGCAGCAGGCGAAACTTGTCCATGGGAAAGCGGTGATCCGCCGGGAACTCGGGACTGTAGTCTTCGTGGTAGATCAGCGGCAGTGGCATGATGATTTCGTTGCGCAATGAGTGAAGGATCCTACCAGCGTTGTAGACTGGCGGCATGGAATTGGGGGGGGGAACGATGGAGCCGATACTCGAACTGGCGAGCGCTCGATTGCTATTGCGGCAGTGGCGCGATGAGGATTTGCCGGAGTTTGCCGCGATGTGCGCCGATCCACAGGTCATGCGCTATTTTCCCGCACCCTTGAGTCGATTGGAAAGTGCCTCGTTGATTGGCAGGGTTCGCGAGCACTTTGCCGAGCACGGTTTTGGCTTCTGGGCGCTGGAGCGCAAAGACACCGGCCAGTTCATCGGTTTTACCGGTCTGGGCGTGGTCGGTTTCGACGCGCCTTTCACACCGGCCATTGAAATCGGCTGGCGCCTGGCGCGCGAGCATTGGGGCCTGGGTTATGCCAGCGAAGCGGCATGGACCGCTCTACGCTGCGGGTTTGATCGCTTGGTTCTGAATGAAGTCGTGTCCTTTACCACGGTCGGCAACCTGCCGTCGCAGAAAGTCATGCAGGCGATCGGCATGCAACACGATCCGGCCGATGATTTCGATCATCCCAGGCTTGCCCTCGATCATCCCCTGCGTCACCACGTGCTGTATCGCATCAGCCGCGAACAATGGCTGCAAACCTTGCATGGATAACCTGGCACGGACGTTTACAATGGCCCCTATGTTGGCACGGGCCAGAAAGTGAATCGACCGACGCAGCCAGGACTGCGCGGCATTGCGTTGTGTGAGGAGAGTCTGAATGAGCCAAGTGTTGGATGATCTGGTTGACCTGCTGAGCCTGGAATCGATCGAAGAAAACCTGTTCCGCGGCCGTAGCCAGGACTTGGGTTTTCGTCAGCTGTTCGGCGGCCAGGTGCTCGGTCAGTCGCTGTCGGCAGCTAGTCAGACCGTTGAAGAGGCGCGCCATGTGCATTCGCTGCATGGTTATTTCCTGCGCCCGGGCGATGCCAAGTTACCAGTGGTTTATTCCGTGGACCGCGTGCGCGACGGCGGCAGTTTCAGCACTCGCCGGGTCACGGCGATCCAGAAAGGCCAGCCGATCTTCACCTGCAGCGCCTCGTTCCAGTACGACGAAGAAGGTTTCCAGCACCAGACCCAAATGCCGCAAGTGGTCGGACCGGAAAACCTGCCATCGGAACTGGAACTGACCCAGCAACGCGCCCACCTGATCCCCGAGCACATGCGTGAAAAACTGCTGTGCCCGAAACCGATCGAATTCCGGCCCGTCACCGCGGAAGATCCCTACAACCCGAAAGCCAGCGATCCGATCAAATACGTCTGGTTTCGCGCCGACGGCGCCTTGGCCGACTCTCCGGCATTGCACAAGTATCTGCTGGCCTACGCCTCGGACTTCGGTCTGCTGACCACCTCGATGCTGCCCCACGGCAAATCGGTCTGGCACAAGGACATGCAGGTCGCCAGCCTCGACCACGCATTGTGGTTCCACGCCGACCTGCGCGCCGATGACTGGTTGCTGTATGCGATGGACAGCCCATGGGCCGGCAACTCTCGCGGCTTCTCCCGTGGCAGCGTGTTCAACCGCGCCGGGCAACTGGTGGCCTCGGTCACCCAGGAAGGCCTGATTCGCCATCGCAAGGATTGGGCATGAGCCTGGCCGACGTACGTCATTGGGTGTTCGACATGGACGGCACCCTGACGGTGGCTGTGCATGATTTCGCAGCGATTCGCATCGCGTTGGCGATCCCGCCTGAAGCCGACATCCTGACGCATCTGGCGGCGCTGCCGGCCGATGAAGCCAGCGCCAAACACGCCTGGCTGCTCGAGCACGAGCGCGATCTGGCGCTAGGTTCGAAACCGGCCCCGGGGGCTGTGGAGTTGGTGCGTGAATTGGCCGGGCGCGGTTATCGCCTGGGCATTCTCACGCGCAATGCCCGTGAACTTGCGCATGTCACGCTGGAGGCTATCGGCCTGGCCGACTGCTTTGCGGTAGAAGATGTGTTGGGTCGCGATGAGGCGCCACCGAAGCCGCATCCAGGAGGATTGCTGAAACTGGCCGAAGCCTGGAAGGTGTCGGCCAGCGATATGGTGATGGTCGGTGATTACCGTTTCGACCTTGATTGCGGTCGTGCGGCGGGAGCGCGGACGGTGTTGGTCAACCTGCCGGATAATCCGTGGCCGGAGTTGACCGATTGGCATGCGAGCGATTGTGTCGAGTTGCGGCAGATGCTGTCGGTGTGATTTTTAAGGGGCAAAGATCGCAGCCTGCGGCAGCTCCTACGGAAACAACGCCTGCTGCCCCTGCGGTGAAATAAACATCCCATCTCCGTTATGCCCGACCCCAGGCACTTCAATCAGTTGCTGCTGCAACCCTTGCGGTTGCAGCCGCTTCAGGTAAGCGAAGTAATAGCGCCCCCGGGCCAGTCGATACGGCCCCTGGGCCTTAGCCTCGCAGGATTTATCCAGCGCCGGGTGGTTCGGGTCGACGTCCTGCTGCCCCAGCAGATAAACGATGTTGCGCTTGAGGTACTTTTCCTGCAGCAGCGCGGCAGTTTGTCCTTCTGCGTAGGCAGGTAGATCTGTCAGACCGTATTTCCAGCGGTTGAATTGCGGGCAACCCGCATGACTGAAGGCCACTGGCCGACGCTCATCGAAATAGGTGTAGGAAGAGGGGTTAGCGATCACGTAGCGCACCTGCACGCCGGCGGTTTCCAGGGCGGGCTGGTCGTGGCCCAGCAAGGCGTAGCGCTGAACCACTTGAGCGCCCGCCGAATGACCGGCAATGACGATTTGCTTCAAGTCCGGAAATTGCTGGCGATCACCCAGGCGGGCAATGATTTCGTCCAGCGCTTCGTAGGAACTCAGGCGAAAAGGGGCTGTGGATTCACCGCCCGCCATCCACTCATTGCCTTGCCAGCGCAAGACGGTGTCCGCTACCGGGTGCTGTGCAACGTCGTCTTCATTAAGAAATTGCGGCGCGATCACCAGGGTCGTAGCGCTTTGCCCGGCCAGTTCGGCCGCGCGTTCGGCGCTCTGGAGGTAGGTCTGCGCATTGCGCAAGCGCCCATGGACGATGATCAATACCCGCTCGATTTTTGGCGGGGCCGGGCTGATGCCCACCGCTATTTCACCGGACTTTAACAACAGGCGCCCGGGGCTGATTTCCTTGACCCCATGCTCCGCAGCCTGGGATGTTGTGCAGGTAAACAGTAAGACTAACCACCACTTTTTCATTTACAGATTTTTCGCAGCAAAGGTATCGCACTGGCCAACCTGGCCCTGGGCGAATCCGGTTTTGAACCAGCGCACCCGTTGCGCTGACGTACCATGGGTAAACGAGTCCGGCACCACACGGCCCTGACCTTGTTGCTGCAAACGATCGTCGCCGATGGCGTTCGCAGCGTTTAACGCTTCTTCAATATCGCCCGGCTCCAACCAGTTCAGGCGCTTCTGCGCGTTGTTGGCCCAGACTCCGGCCAGGCAATCGGCTTGCAGTTCCTGGCGCACCAGCAACCCACCATCGCCTTCCATCTGCCGGCCTTGCTGGCGGGCAGCCTGGATCTTTGCCGAAACACCGAGCAAGGTTTGTACGTGGTGACCGACTTCGTGAGCGATCACATAGGCCTGGGCGAAATCGCCCGCGGCGGCAAAACGCTGCGACATTTCCTGGAAGAAGGCCATGTCCAGATAAACCTTCTGGTCTGCGGGGCAATAGAAGGGACCGGTCGCCGATGTTGCCAGTCCGCAGGCCGAATTGACCCGATTGCTGAATAGCACCAGGGTCGGATCCTTATATTGCCGGTCCGCCTGCTGGAAAATCTGCCGCCAGGTGTCTTCGGTATCACCGAGAATTGAGCGGACGAACTCGGCCCCTTCATCCGTGGCCGGTGGCGCCTTGCGCGTCTGCGACGTGGTGGGCGCCGATTGTTCGCTCATCTGCCCGGTCAGTTGTCCGAGAATCTGCATCGGATCCTGGCCGGTGATCCAGCCGATGCCCACGATCAGCAGGATCGCCGTCAGGCTCAGGCCCTTGCCGCCACCAAAACGCATCCCGCCGCCACCGCCGCCGACATCATCGCCACGGGCATCGACCACGTTGTCGCTGCGTCGGCCTTTTTTCCATAGCATGTGGGAATCCTCTGATGTTGCGGGTAAAGAACCGTGGGATGAGTGTTGCTGCTCAGTTGGAGCGGCGCCAGTCCGGTCGTCAGACAGCCATGAGCGGCAGCGGTTCTATCCAGGCCGCGACATTAGAGGCTTCATTGACGGGCGGGTATCACAGCACGTCGGCGGCGAAGGTGTCACAGGCCTCCGGCAGGCCTGTGGCGAAACCGGTCTTGAACCAATTCACGCGCTGCAGAGAAGTGCCGTGGCTGAAGGTCTCTGGGCGAATCTGGGCATTGCGCGCTGCCTGCAACTGGTCGTCTCCGAACATTGCCGCGGCATGCAGTGCAGCTTCAATATCCCCCAACTCCAGCCAGTCCAGGCGCTGTTGCGCATGGTGCGCCCAGACACCGGCCAGGCAATCGGCCTGCAACTCCGCACGCACTTCCAGCCCGCCATCGCCACTGACGGGTTGTTGCTCGAGCAAGGCTTTTTCGAACGGTCCGGAAAGGCCCAGCTCAAGCTGCACGTGATGCCCGATTTCGTGAGCGATGATGTAGGCGCGCGCGAAGTCACCGACCACTGAAAACTGCTGCTCAAACGTGCGGAAAAATTCGAGGTCGAGGTACACCTGCCGATTGCCCGGGCAATAGAACGGGCCACTGCCGGAGCTGGCGAAACCACAGCCCGAGACCACACCATTGTTGAACAGTGTCAGGGTGGGATGTGGATATTGCCGGCCCATTTGCGCGAACAGTTGGTTCCAGGTGTCTTCGGTATCGCCCAGTACCGACTGGACAAACGTTAACTGCAGATCTACTTCAGGCTCGATCGATGGTTGAGGGAGGGGGCGATCCAGGGTGTACGAGGGTTCGAGCTTGGTAATGTCTGCTGGCGTGTCCTGTGTCGAATAGAGCCCGGCGCTGGCCAGGGCGACGGCGGCCAGCCCTGCGGCCAATGTTGTCCCTGTAAGCGTGCGGGCATCCTTGCCCTTGCGTATGTCGTTCACGTTTTTGCTGCGTCTTGCCTTGTTCCATAGCATGTTGACGGTCTCTCATAGATTGATGGGGCGTATAGCGCCGGGTCTATGAATAACCGCACTGGCAAAGGCGTGTGGGTGAAATGTGTAAGGTTTGGTGAGGCCACAGTCATTGCTGCAGGTGTCGCACAATGAAAGTGGCTTTTTCGCGGTTATCGATCGAACGCGTCCCACACCGGTGCAAAGTCCGGACTGACCAGACGCTCGCGCTTGAACAGGCCGGCGATCAGCGCACGGTCATGATCATCCAGGTTGACGGCAAGCGCTGCCAGGTTGGCCAATTGGTTGGCCTCGCTACTGGCCTTGGGGATAGCTGCCACGTTCGGTTGATCCAGCAGCCATTTGATGGCGATCTGGGTCGGCGATACCCCGTGTTTGGCGGCTATCTGCTGGATAACCGGAACATCCGTCACCCTGTTGCGTGCCAGCGGCGAATAAGCCGTCAGTGCCAGATCGTGTTGACGGGCGTAGTCCAGCAGTGCGTTTTGCCCAAGCAGCACGTGGTACTCGACCTGAATGGCGGACAACGGCGCGGCGAGTTCCTCGACGACGGTGCGCAGCAGGGGGAGCGGAAAATTCGCCACGCCAATATTGCGCGCCAGCCCTTGCTCCTTGAATGACACCAGGGTTTCGATCGTACGCGGCAAGTCCCAATCGGTGCTGGGCCAATGGATCATGAAAAGGTCGATGTAGTCGCTGTGCAAGGCCTTGAGGCTGCGGTCCATGGAATGGCGCATGGCGTCGGGTTGTAACTGGTCCCACCAGACCTTACTGGTGACGTGGATTTGTTCTCGGGGTGTCGGACTGTTCAGCAGCGCCTGACCGACAGCGTCCTCATTGTTGTAGGCAGCAGCGGTATCGATGTGTCGATAACCCAGCGCCAGGGCCTGTTCCACTGCTCGCGTGCACGCTTCACCGAGCATCGGCCAGGTGCCGAGGCCGAGCTTGGGCATGTTCAAACCCTGTGCGTTAACGATGTGCTGCATGGTCGATCTCCTTTTCATAAGCAGTGACGCCGGCGATATGACGCGCGGCGATGTAGCCGAACGTCAGCGCCGGCCCCAGGTTGATGCCGCCAGCAGGGTAGTGGCCGCCCATGATGCTGGCCATGTCGCCTCCCGCCGCGTAAAGGCCGGTGATGACCTGGCCCGAGTCGTCGAGGACCTGGGCGTGTTGATTGACCTTGAGCCCGGCAAAGGTGCCGAAACAACCCGGTTCGACTTTCACCGCATAGAACGGTCCTTGCTCGATCGGCGCAACGCAAGGGTTGGGCTGCTGCAGCGCATCACCCTGTTTGCGGTTATAGGGCGTTGAGCCGCGTCCGAACTGCGGGTCCTGGCCGTTGCGCGCGTGGCGGTTGTAGTCCGACACGGTGGTGCGCAAGCCGACCGGGTCGATGCCGCAAGCCTGTGCCAATTCCTCCAGTGTCTTGCCGGTTTTCAGATAACCACTGCGGATAAAGGATGACAGCGGCACCGGAAACGGCCGGGAAATACCCAGGCCATAACGTCGTTGAAAGCCATGGCTGCAGATCAGCCAGGAGGCCACTTCTTCGCCGGGCGGGGCGCTGGCGACCATGGCTGTCACATAGTCGTAGTAGCCGTTGGCTTCGTTGACGAAGCGTTGACCGTTGCTCAGCACACCGATGATTCCAGGCTTGCCGCGCTCGATGATGTGCGGGAAGTGGCCGATACTGCCATCACGGTATGGCACTCGTGAAACCGGGGCCCAGGCCACCGGCGATGCCTGGTTGGTATCGACTTTGGCGCCGGCGCTCTCGCCCAGCCGCAGGCCATCGCCAGACACGCCGAGGGGCGGCAGTGCCAAGTGTTCGTGTCCGGTTGGTGTACGGGGGAAGAGGGACTTGCGCCGTTCGACGTCATTGGCAAAACCGCCGGCCGCGAGCACCACCGCCCTGCTTGCGTTGATACGGATCGAACCCTTTGCAGTGCGAACCACCGCGCCTTGTACCCTATCGTTGGTGCGCAACAACTCAGTAACGGGGGCTGATTCCCACAGCAACACGCCAAGATCGTCGGCGGATTTGGCCAGGCGCGCTACAAGCGCCACGCCGTTGACCAGTTGCATCGCCCGGCCATGCACGACAAGGTCGAGCAGATGGCGAGTGAAACGTCGGGTAACGTGCCAGGCCGCCGGCAACGAACGGGTGAGGTTGAGAAACGCGGCAAGGTCTGCGCCCGCCATGATCGGCATGCCCATTAAGGAAGTTTCGCGCATGGTTTTGCGCAGGCGCTTGAGCAGCTTGCCGACGTTGCGCGCGTCATAAGGCGCGGCGATCACCGAACGCCCACCGGTACCGGCGCCCGGCGTGTCGCCGTGAATGTCGGCAATCGCGTTGCCATCGGCGAATTGCAGCGAGGTGTGCTGTTCGAAGAACGTGACCATGCGCGGAGCGGCTTCAAGGAAGGCGTCGATCATTGCCGGGTCATAGCGATCACCCAGTTCGTGTTTCAAGTAAGTGCGCGGTTGTTCAACGTCTTCGACGATGCCGGCCCGTCGGGCCAGGGGATTGCACGGTACCCACGCCCAGCCACCGGACCAGGCGGTGGCGCCGCCAAAAACCGGGTCCTTTTCCACCACTATCACTTTCAGGCCATGCCAAGCGGCCGTCACGGCTGTTGCCAGGCCCGCCGCACCGGAGCCGACAATCAGCACATCGCAATCGATGTCGGGGGAGCAGTACGGTTGGGCAGGCATGGTTTGAAACTCCGCTGTGGTTTATTTTGGAATTTAATTCCAGAAAATATATGAGGCAGAAAGAGGGGCGGCAAGACTGAACTGTATAAAACGGGCGATTATCGCACGGGCAGTTCCAGATTTCGCATTCCTCAGGTTCTCTTCTAGAATCGAACAAATTTTGCGTGGACATCCCCATGGCTGGCAGTCAGATCGAACGTGTTTTCAGTGTGCTGGAAAGCCTCACCAGCGACCCTCGTGGCCTGCCGATGCAGGTGCTGGCGGAGCAGTTGGACATCCCCAAGAGTGCTACCCACCGCTTGCTTGCCGAGCTGATCCGCCTCGGCTACGTGCGGCAGAATCCAGAAAATTTGCGCTACCACTTGTCGACCCGGTTGGTGGCGATGGGTTTCCGCTATCTGTCGAGCAGCGGCGCCGATATCGTGCAACCGGTGCTCGACCGGTTGGCTCAGGAAACCGGCGAACTGGTGCGTCTGGGAGTGATCGAAGGCGAGCGCCAGACCTGGATCGCCAAGTCCCAGGGGGCTCGTTCCGGCCTGCGTTATGACCCCGATATGGGCCGGGATGCGCCGCTGTTCTATACCGCTTCCGGCCATGCCTGGCTGGCGTGCATGAGCGATGCCGAAGCGTTGTCGCTGGTGGAGCGCCAGGCAGCGGCCCCGCCGCTGGAGCTAGGCCCGAATGCCCCAAGGTCCAACATTGAATTGCTTGAACGCTTGCGTCTGGCACGGGAGCAGGGCTACGCCTGTGTCGAGGAAAGTTCTGCGGTAGGTACCTCGGCGATTGCCGCGGTGGTGCGTCATCCCGGTGATGGCCGGGTGATCGGCGTGCTCAGCATCGCCGGGCCGAGTGCGCGGATGCCGGGGGCGCGGCTGCATGAATTGGCACCGTTGTTGTTAGCGTTTACCGAGGAGTTGTCGGCCGCGAGTCTGGCCTCAGAACTATTTAGCTAAAGCCTCTACAAAACCCCTGTGGGAGCGGGCTTGCTCGCGAACGACGGAGCGTCAGTCAATATTTAAGCTGTATGACACACCGCATTCGCGAGCAAGCCCGCTCTCACATTTGATCTGTGTTGAGCTTTTTAAAGCTGTGCGCTGTTCGAACACTTTCAATGTGCGCGTGTGTAAGAATCTGGAACTCGGTTCTAAATTGTTGATGTCGAACCTTTCAACAACAATCACAAGAGGACCGCACCTTGAGTTCACCATTGCGAATAGCCCTTATCGGCACTGGCAATATGGGCCAACAGCATTACCAGCAGCTGAAAACCCTCAATGAAGCGATTTTGTGCGCAGTGGCCGACCCCGGTCCGCACGCATCGGGTCTCGCGAAGGAATGGGGGGTGGAGTATTTCGCCGATCATCTTCAGATGCTGGAGCAGGCGAAGCCTGCGGCCGTCATTATCGCCAACCCGAACGTGCTGCACGTCAACACCGCACTCGATTGCCTGGCGGCCGGCGTACCGGTGTTGCTGGAAAAGCCGGTGGGCGTGCACCTGGATGAGGCCCGTGAGCTGGTGGCTGCCTCGAAGTCGAGCGGCGTTGCGGTGTTAGTCGGCCATCATCGCCGTCATAATCCCTTGATCGTCCGTGCCCATGAACTTGTCCACAGCGGCGCGTTGGGCCGATTGAGCACCGTCACCGCTCTCTGGCAATTGCGCAAGCCCGATAGCTATTTCGAAACGGCCTGGCGCCGTGAACCCGGTGCGGGCATGTTGTTGACCAACCTGATCCACGACCTGGATCTGCTCAGGCATCTGTGTGGTGAAGTTCGCCAGGTGCAGGCCATCACCAGTAATTCCGTTCGGGGGTTTGCCAATGAGGATTGCGCGGCGGTGCTGTTGCAATTCGACAACGGTGCGCTGGGCAGCCTGACCGGGTCCGATGCGGTGGCGGCACCCTGGAGCTGGGAGCTGGGCTCGGGGGAGAACCCGGTGTATCCACGCCAGGCCGATCAACCGTGCTATTTGCTGGCGGGAACCGCTGGGGCGCTGAGCATCCCGCAGCTCAAGCATTGGCACTACACGCAAGCGGACGGTGGATGGCATCAACCCCTGGTCTCGACTGACGAGCCTTTCAGTGTCGATCAAGCGCTGCGCTTGCAGTTGCAACACTTCGTGCGCGTTGCGCGTGGGGAAGTCGAACCGCTGGTGAGTGCCGCCGATGCAGCCCGCACCCTGGCGCTGGTCGAGGCGATTCGCCAAGCCGCTGAAACCGGGCGCGCCTGCGCACCGGCCTTGATCGAGGATTGACCATGAGTGAACGAATCTTTTCCCTGGCCAGTCTGACTGTGCTGGAGTTGTCACCACCGGACATGGTCGAAGTCGCGGCACGGGCCGGTTACAGTCATGTCGGCTTACGCCTGGTGCCAGCGACGCCAGAGGAACACCATTTCGCGTTGGTGGCCGATGAAGAGCTGCGGCGCCAGACCCTGGCACGTCTGCGCGATACCGGCATTCGTGTCCTGGATGTCGAGATCCTGCGGCTGAAACCGGACACCGTTGTTGCCGATTTCGAGCGGGTGCTGGCAGTGGGTGCCGAATTCGGTGCCAGTGAATTGCTGGTGGCGGGTAACGATCCTGACGAGCAACGAATGACAGAGAATTTTGCCCGGCTGTGTGATCTGGCGGCGCCTTACGGGTTGCATCCGCACCTGGAGTTCATGCCCTGGACCGACGCGCGCGATTTGCAGCAAGCCGTGCGCATCGTGGAAAAGGCTGAGCGCGAAAACGCGGCGGTGCTGGTCGACGCCTTTCACTTCGATCGCTCTGGATCGCGGCTGGAAGATCTGGCCAGGGTTGCCCCCTCGCGGTTACGGTATGCGCAGTTGTGTGACGTGGCGGGTCCCAGGCCGCAAGACATGGCAGAGATCTTGCGGCAGGCGCGTAATGAACGGCGTTTTCCCGGCGACGGCGATTGTGATCTGCCGGGGCTGTTGCGGTGTTTGCCGGCTAACATTCCATTGAGCCTGGAGATTCCCACCGTGCGACTGCTTGAGCAGGGCGTGAGCGGATTGGAACGAGCGCAAATGGCGTTGGATAAAACCCGCGAATTGTTGGCGCGGCTGTAAGCGGTGCTGCGCACCTATCGTCGGAGTGCCGCCCAGGCCAAGCCACGCTCCCACAGATTCTTTGCTGATTCCTGGGGGCGTGGCTTGCCTGTGAGGCTTTGACTTTTGATGTACACAAAGGAACCCCAATGACCGTCAGCACCCCGCTTTCCGGCGTCAACAAACCCTTCAAAGGGATCCTGCTGATCGTTGTCGCAACCTTCCTGTTTTCCAGCCATGACGCCATATCGAAGTACCTTTCCGGGTTCTATCCGATTGTCATGGTGGTCTGGGCGCGTTATGTGGTGCATACCTTGCTGATGGCGGGGATATTCCTGCCGCAATCCGGGCTGCGTGTGCTGCGTACCAAGCGGCCGCTGCTGCAACTGGTTCGGGCGTTGTGCCTGCTGGGTACCAGCCTGTTTTTCACCACGGGGTTGATGTACATCCCGCTGGCCGAGGCAACCTCGGTCAACTTCCTGGCGCCGGTGCTGGTCACGGCATTGTCGGTGCCGTTGCTGGGGGAGAAGGTCACCCGAGGCCAATGGCTGGCGGTGATTTGTGGGTTTATCGGGGTGCTGGTCATCGTCCATCCCGGTGGTGATTTGTTCACCCCGGCGGTGCTGCTGCCATTGTGCTCGGCGCTGTTTTTCTGCTTCTACCAACTGCTGACCCGCAAGCTCAGTGAGATCGACAGCCCGACCACCAGCAACTTTTTTGCCGGGCTGTGCAACACCTTGGTCATGAGTGCACTGGTGCCGTTCTTCTGGCAGGTGCCGACCTTGCTGCACGGCGCAATGATGCTGGCGCTGGGCGCCTGCGGCATGACCGCGCACCTGTTCTTGACCCAGGCCTTCCGCCATGCGGCGCCGGCCTTGCTGGCACCCTTCAGCTATTGCCAGATCGTGTTTGCCGGCCTGCTGGGCTGGCTGCTGTTTTCCCACACGCCGACCCTGACCACCATCGTCGGGATCGCCATAATTTGCTGCAGTGGCCTGGCGGCGGCATGGCAACAAAGCCGCCGTTGAGGCCACTCAGAACCTGAAGCGCAGCACCAGGTTCTGCAGGCCTGCAGCCAATTGCGACAGTTGTTGGCTGGTGGCGCTGGTGCGGGTCGAAGCATCGGCACTTTGCAGTGACAGGTCGCGGATGTTCAGCAGATTCCTGTCCACTTCGCGGGCCACGGCGGATTGCTCTTGCGATGCGCTTGCGATCACCAGGTTGCGCTCGTGGATCTGCTCCATGGCCCGGGTGATTTGCGCCAGCGCGAGGCCAGCTTCTTCGGCAATCGACAGGGTGGCGGCGACGCGCTGACTGTTGCCATGCATCGACTGCACCACACTCTCGGTATCGCCCTGGACCCGGCCGATCATCTGTTCGATTTCCCGGGTCGATTGCTGGGTGCGATGGGCCAGTGCGCGCACTTCATCGGCGACCACCGCAAAACCACGCCCGGCTTCCCCGGCCCGTGCCGCCTCGATCGCGGCATTGAGCGCCAGCAGGTTGGTCTGTTCGGCGATGGCGCGAATCACGTCGAGCACCTTGCCGATTTCCCGGGATTGCTCGGCCAGGGTTTGTACCTGTTGCAGGGCGATGCCGGCATCGGCGCTCATGGCCTGAATCGAGTCCAGTGTCTCGATGACCCGCACCTGGCCCTGGCTGGCCTGCTGTGTCGACTGACGCGTGCTGTCAGACGTCGACACGGCATTGCGTGCGACTTCTTCCACCGCGACCGTCATCTCATTGACCGCGGTGGCGGCTTGTTCGATTTCGTTGTGTTGCTGCTGCAGTCGCCCGGAATCCTCGTGGGTGCTCTGCTGCATTTGCTCGGCGGCTGCATTCAACTGGTTCGACGCGGTGCTGATTCGCTGCAGGGTTTCGCGCAGGCTGGTCTGCATGATCGACAGGGCGGTGAGCAGGCGCGCGGTTTCATCGCCACCCTGGCTGTGTATCGGTGTGCCGAGATCGCCGGCCGCCACTTGCTCGGCCACTGCCACCGCCTGGCGGATGGGCACCACGATACTGCGGATCAGCAGCCAGGCGAGCATAACGGTCAGCAGCGACACGCCCAGCAAGGCCCCGATCACCGTGATTTTCACCTGGCCATAGAGCGTGTCGGCTTGCGCGGCGGACTGACTGACTTCGTCGGCGGTAAGCGCGACCAGTTCGGCGAACTGGTCGCCGCTGCGAGTCGAGTAGTCCTGGATTTCGCCATTGAGCAGTGCGGTCATTTCGTCGAGGCGGTTTGCCTGCGACAGGCGTTCGTATTGCGCCAGCGCCTCGCGGTAGCGGGTGACCGTCGCCACGAAATTTTCGTACGGCACCCGGTTGTAGTCGCCTACGAGCGGGGTGAACTTTTCCAGTGCCTGGGCAAGCCAGCCCTGCACTTGATGCAGGCGCGTGACGGTCGCGTCGAGCACCTTGGGGTCGCGATTGAGCGCCATGCGCAGGCTGAGTACGCGAATGCTCAGGACGTAGTCGCGAATTTCACCCAGATAACGGGTGCTGGGCAGGGAGACGTTCTCGGTGTGCTGGCCGGTGGCGCGTACTTCGGCGACCTGCTTGAGAGCGAACAAACCTTGCAACAGGACCAGCAAGGCGATGAGGCCGAAGCTGATCGTGGCGCGCTTGGCGATGCTCAAGTGACCTGGCGACATGGTTTCACCTCCTTGGCGATGAACGAACATTCACGGATTCATAAAAAACAGGCACAAAAAAAGCGCAGGCCCGAATCCGGGCCTGCGCCGAGGGAACATCAGTCTTCTACTTTCGGGATCTTGCGCGGTGCCATGAAGTACATCCAGGTCAGCGCGATGAAGTACATCGCCGGGATCAGGGTGAACAAGACGGTGTAGTTGTTGTTGGTGATGGTCAGGATGTGGCCGACCAACTGGGTCATGAACATCCCGCCAATCGCCGCACACATGCCGCCGAAGCCGAACACGGTACTCATCATGTGCTTGGGCGTGTAGTCCATCACCAGGCTCCAGATGTTCGCGGTCCAGGCCTGGTGCGCACCGATGGCCAAGGAGATCGCGGCTACCGCCACCCACAGATTGCTGGAGCCGGCGGCCATGATCACGCCGATGATGCAGCAGGCGAACAGGAACATGGACATCAGGCGCGCCTTGATCGGGTTGACGCCGCGACCGATCAGGAACGAGGACAGGATCCCGCCGCCGACACTGCCGAAGTCGGCGGTGAGGTAGATGATGATCAGCGGAATGCCCATCTGGGTCACGTTGATGCCCAGGTTGTATTGCTGATTGAGGAACGGTGGCAGCCAGTACAGGTAGAACCAGAACACCGGCGCCGTGATCGAGTAGGCGAGGGCGAAGGCCCAGGTGCCGCGCATGCGCAGGATCTTCGAGAAGGGTACGCGGGCTTGTTCCGGTTCCACTTCGTTCTGGATGTAGTCCAGTTCCGACTGTTTGACGCGTGGGTGATCTTCCGGGTTGAAGTACTTCAGGCCCCAGAACACCAGCCAGATCCCGCCCAGCGCCGACATGCACAGGAACGCAGCCTGCCAGCCCCAGACATGGAGGATCAGCGGCAGCAGCATCGGAGTGAACATCGCACCGACGTTGGTACCGGCGTTGAAAATGCCGGTGGCCACGGCGCGCTCGCCAGCCGGGAACCACAGGCGCGTGGTTTTCACACAGGCCGGGTAGTTAGCGGCTTCAGTCAGGCCGAGAATGAAGCGGCAGACCATGAAGCCGACCGCCGAAGTGGCCAGGCCGTGGGCGCCCGTCGCCAGGCTCCACAGCAGCACGGCGCAGAAGAATACGCGCTTGACGCCGACCCGGTCGATCAAGCGGCCTTGCAGCACGAAACCGATGGCGTAGCCGACCTGGAACCAGAAGTTGATGTTGGCGTAGTCCATCGCCGTCCAGCTCATTTCCTTGGCCAGGATGGGCTGCATGACGCCGAGGGCGGCGCGGTCGATGTAGTTCAGGGTGGTGGCAAAAAACACCAGTGCCAGCATGCCCCAACGGGTTTTGCCGACAGCCATGGCGCCGCGGATTTTGTCGCCGATGCCGCCAGAGGCAGCGCTCATGGCCGGAGCCATGCGTGAGCTAGGTGCAGGATTCATATGTGCCATCCGTTCAATGACTGACAAGCAAGGCTCGTCGGGACTTCAAGGGCGCGTGATCAATCGATGGCGATGGGCGCAGGACTGATCGGCTGGTTTCGTCGGCTGACGGTTTATTCAGCGAGCGGCACGGGAGTGCCGGCGGTGCGCAAGGTTCGGATGGACGCCAGGCAGGGCGTAATGACGGTGGTTCGAGTGAACGAGGCGTTGAATGAGCGCATGAGCATATACCCGGTTTTTGAAATTTTTATGTGGTGTTCAGGGTCGTTGGTAACTGAGGCCGTCGGTGGTTGACCGGACTCAATGTGGTGTTGATGTTGCGCATTGAGCAAAAAATCGTCAATTCGCTAAAGCCCATTTTGTTCGATAATCGCACGCAAAACTAACTGGGTAGTACACTTTAAATTGCTGTGAGAGATCTCGCAGCCAATAATTCACTCAAAGCTAAACGCGATCTCCGTAGGAGCTGCCGAAGGCTGCGATCTTTTGATCTTAATAAGCCAAGTCAAAAGATCGCAGCCTCCGGCAGCTCCTACACAGAGCCAAGCGTGCGATGCCCCTAACAAGATTGCCTCCACCACCGGGAGTCGAAAAAATGCAGCGTTCCATTGCCACCGTGTCCTTGAGCGGTACCCTGCCGGAAAAACTCGAAGCCATTGCCGCCGCCGGTTTCGATGGCGTCGAGATCTTCGAGAACGACCTTCTCTACTACGACGGCAGCCCGCGGGAAATTAAACAGATGTGTGCCGATCTCGGGATCGCCATCACCCTGTTTCAACCGTTTCGGGATTTCGAAGGCTGCCGCCGTGATCGCTTGTCACGCAATCTGGAGCGGGCCGAGCGCAAGTTCGACCTGATGCAGGAGCTGGGCACCGACCTGGTGCTGGTGTGCAGCAACGCCTCGGCCGATTCCATCGGTGATGAACAGGTTTTAGTCGATGATTTGCGCCTGCTGGCTGAACACGCTGGCGCGCGCGGTCTGCGCATCGGTTACGAAGCGCTGGCTTGGGGGCGTCACGTAAACACCTACCAGCAAGTCTGGAACATCGTCCGTCAGGCCGATCACCCGAGCCTCGGCGTGTTGCTCGACAGTTTCCATACGCTGTCGCTCAAGGGCGATCCGAGGGCTATCGCCGAGATTCCCGGCGACAAGATTTTCTTCGTGCAAATGGCCGATGCACCGATCCTGGCCATGGATGTGCTTGAGTGGAGCCGGCATTTCCGTTGCTTCCCGGGCCAGGGCGAATTCGATTTGCCTGGTTTCCTCGCGCCGATCATCAAGAGTGGCTACACCGGGCCATTGTCGCTGGAGATCTTCAACGACGGTTTCCGCGCCGCACCGCCACGGGCCAACGCCGCTGACGGTTTGCGCTCGTTGTTGTACCTGGAAGAAAAAACCCGCGAACGCCTGGCCCAGGAGGCCAAGCCTGTCGCCAACCCCGACATCCTATTCGAGACACCGAAGGCCAGCGAATACAACGGCATCGAGTTTCTCGAATTTGCCGTGGACGAAAGCCTTGGCGCCAAGCTCTCCCATTGGCTGGAGCGGCTGGGTTTCGTCAAGGCCGGGCAGCATCGCTCCAAGAGCGTCAGCCTGCTGCGCCAGGGCGATATCAACCTGATCCTCAACTCGGAACCTTACTCGTTCGGCCACAGTTTCTTCGAGGCGCACGGACCATCGCTGTGCGCCACTGCCGTGCGAGTCAAGGACAGTGCCAGCGCGCTGGCCCGAGCGGTGGCCTACAAAGGCCAGCCGTATCGCGGACTGGTCGGCCCCAATGAACTGGAACTGGCCGCCGTGCGCGCGCCGGATGGCAGCCTGATTTACCTCGTCGATCAAGACGCCGATGTCTATGGGACCGACTTCAACCTGCAGCCGGCTGCGGTGAGCAGCGGCGGCCTCAAGCGCATCGACCACATGGCCATGGCGCTGCCCGCCGACAGCCTCGACAGTTGGGTGCTGTTCTACAAGAGCCTGCTGGATTTCGAGGCTGACGACGAAGTGGTGCTGCCCGATCCCTATGGTCTGGTGAAGAGCCGCGCGCTGCGCAGTCGCGACAGCTCGATCCGTCTGCCGCTGAATATTTCCGAAAACCGCAATACCGCCATTTCACACGCGTTGTCGAGTTATCGCGGCTCCGGCGTGCACCACATCGCGTTTGATTGCGACGACATCTTTGCCGAAGTCAGTCGGGCGAAAGCGGCAGGTGTGCCGCTGTTGGATATTCCGCTCAACTATTACGATGACCTGGCGGCACGCTTCGATTTCGATGACGAATTCCTTAGCGAGCTGGCCTATTACAACGTGCTGTACGACCGTGATGCCCAGGGCGGTGAACTGTTCCACGTGTACACCGAGCCGTTCGAGGGGCGGTTTTTCTTCGAGATCATTCAGCGCAAGAACGGTTATGCCGGTTACGGTGCGGCCAACGTGGCGGTACGCTTGGCGGCCATGGCCAAATCCCGCAGCGGTGCCGTGCGTCAGGCAAAGTTGTAGGAAAATCGTAACTACGCCGACAAACCGCTGCCGCACGGCTTCCTTCACTGTGCGGCGCGGCTCATAATCGCCAGCCTGTGCAGTGATGGCCGTGAGCCCGCAATGACAATAACTTCAGAACTCTCCGCAGCAACTGATCAACCGATTGCCGAGCCGCGCAAGAGTCGCAAGAACAACCCGGAGAAAACCCGGGAGAACATTTTGCAAGAAGCGATAGTCGAGTTCGTTCAGCAAGGGCTGTCCGGGGCTCGCGTCGATGCCATCGCTGAGCGCATCCACACGTCAAAGCGCATGATCTATTACTACTTCGGCAGTAAGGAGCAGCTCTACGTCGAGGTGCTGGAGAAACTCTACGGCGATATCCGCAGCACCGAAAATCGCCTGCACCTGGCGGAGTTGGCGCCGGTGGAGGCGATTCGGCGTCTGGTGGAGTTCACCTTCGATCACCATGATCGCAATGTCGATTTCGTGCGTATCGTCAGCATCGAGAACATTCACAACGCCGAATTCGTGAAACGCTCCGATGCGATCAAGGCGATGAACAACACCATCCTCGATTCACTGGGCGAGATCCTGCGTCGCGGTGCCGAACAGGGGCTGTTCCGCACCGGCCTCGACCCGCTGGACGTGCATTTGCTGATCAGTTCGTTCTGCTTCTATCGCGTGTCGAACCGCCATACCTTCGGCGAGATCTTCCAGATCGACTTGCCGGACGAAAGCATCAAGCAGCGTCATCGGGAGATGATTTGCGAGTCCGTTCTGAGATACCTGCAGGCGTAATTAAGCTGGGTGAATCTCCTTTATAGGAGCCGGCTTGCTGGCGATAGCGTCTGTATGATCGCCATCGCCAGCAAGCTGGCTCCTATAAATTGCATCAGCCATTCATGCTCTGAAAATGCTCCAGCATCCGCTGCGCATCCGGCACCACGCCGCTGAACAATTCGAACGCCTTCACCGCCTGGAACACGGCCATGTTCCCGCCATCGAGCGTACGGCAACCCAGTGCGCGGGCATTGCGCAGCAGTTCGGTTTCCAGTGGGAAGTAAACAATCTCCGCCACCCACAATTGAGCTCGAAGCAACTCGACCGGCACCGGCATGCCTGGCAGTTTTTTCATGCCCATGGGGGTGGTATTGACCAGGCCATCAGCCTCGGCCAGGGTTAGTGCCAAATCATGGCCGGCCACTGCGCGGTTACTGCCGAAATGCTGGTTGAGATTGTCAGCCAGGCTCTGCGCGCGACTGATTTCCACATCGAAAATACTCAATTGTCGTACGCCTTCGCTCAGCAACGCGTGAGCCACGGCCGCGCCAGCGCCACCGGCGCCCATTTGTACGACGCGCTCAACGGCAACGCCCTGCAAACCACGGCGAAAACCTTCGGCAAACCCCAGGCAATCGGTGTTGTGGCCGATGCGCTTGCCGTCCTTCAGCACCACGGTGTTCACCGCGCCAATGCCCCGGGCTTCTGGCGATAACTCGTCGAGCAGCGGGATGATCGCCTGCTTGCACGGAAAGGTGATGTTCAGGCCAGTGAAGTTCATGCGCTCGGCGGCCGTCAACAGGTCGGGCAGGGCGTTGCTGTCGAGTTGCAACTGATCGAGGTCGATCAGTCGATAGAGATAACGCATGCCCTGGGCGTCGCCCTCGTGCTCGTGCAGCGCCGGGGTACGGGACGCCTGGATGCCGGCGCCGATCAGTCCGGCCAATACCGTTTGGTTCTGGTTCATGTTGCTTGCCCCTTCAGACGCTGGCTGAAATGCTCCAGGGCCAGGCGATAGCCATGGCTACCGAAGCCAGCCATTACCGCCGTTGCAATGGCCGAGACGAAGGAGTGGTGACGGAAAGGCTCGCGGGCGTGAACGTTGGATAGGTGCACTTCGATCACCGGCAGTTCGCTGGCGACCAGCGCGTCGCGGATCGCCACCGAGGTGTGCGTCCAGGCGGCGGGATTGATCACGATCCCGGCACAACGGCCGCGGGCGGCATGAATCCAGTCGAGCAGTTCGCCTTCGTGGTTGGTCTGGCGAAACTCCACCGCCAGGCCGAACTCTTCGGCGGCTTGGCCGCACAGCGCGGAAACATCTGCCAGGGTTTCATGGCCATAGGTCGCCGGTTCGCGGGTGCCAAGCAGGTTCAGATTCGGGCCGTTGAGTACCAGAATGATAGGGGGCATCAGTGTTCTCCACATATTATTTTTGGCATTGGCCGATGTTTCAGCCTGTGGAGATAAAATGTACCAGATGGTTAATATGGTCAATTGGACAGCCCGCTGGTGGGCGTAATGTGTGCGGTGATCGGACAAAAAAGATCGAAGCCTGCGGTGCCTCTATATTTGAAACCCGTTCCCTGGAGGAGCTGCCGCGGGCTGCGATCTTTTAACGAGGCAAATGCTCGACCAGGAAATCAATGAATGCCCGTAACCGCAGGGGCATGTGGCGACTTTGCGGGTAGAGAAGGGTAAACGGCCGGGAACGCCCCCCATAAGGTTTGAGCACTTCCACCAGCGAGCCATCGGCCAATTCCTTTTCGACGATAAAGCGATAGGTCTGAAACAACCCTGCACCATGTTTCGCCAGGGTGACGCCACCTAACACATCGTCGGAACAAACGAAGTTGCCCTCGGCCAGAATCTCCCGTTGCACGCCGTTGTCGCTGAACAGCCAGGCAATGCGTCGGCCACTGCTGGGCAGTTCGTACTGAATGCATTCGTGCTGTTGCAGGTCGTCGAGGGTTTGCGGCGTACCGGCACGCTTGAGGTATTCAGGGCTGGCAATCATCACCAGCGCGGCGTCTTCCAGTTGCCGGGCGATCAGGCCGGAATCGGGAATCGCGCGCACGCGAATCGCCATGTCATAGCCTTCACCAACGAAATCGATGTTGCGGTTACTGATGTGCGACTCGACCTTCACCGCCGGAAAACGCGCACGAAAGGCAGGTAGCAACGGCAGGATGCGGTGGTGAGCATAGGTGGTCGGGATACTGATGCGCAGGGTGCCTGACGGTACCTGTTGCTGGCCCATGACTTCGCGCTGGGCTTCCACCAGTTGCGCCAATGCCTGGCGGCATTCTTCGTAGTAGCGCCGACCACTGTCGGTCAGGTTTACGCTGCGAGTGGTGCGCGCAAACAGCCGCACGCCCAGGCGTTCTTCCATGCGCGACACCGAGCGGCTCACCGCGGCCGGCGTGACCCCTGCCACCAGCGCGGCGGCAGTGAAGCTGCCAGCTTCGGCAGCCAGGCAAAACAGCTCGATGCTGCCCAGTTGAAGATCGTCGAATTGTCGCTGCATGATTGATTACACCGGGGATCAAATGAAGTCTGTGAATGAGTATTTATCAAATGCCCGTACGCAGATACAGTCATCTTCACTTAATGAGCGAGCAGGAGAAGCAGCATGCCTTTCGTCAGCGTACGCATCACCCGTGACGGCGTAACCCGGGAGCAGAAAGCCCAAGTCATCGCCGAGATCACCGAGACCTTGCAGCGCGTCCTCGGCAAGCCGCCGGAGCTAACCCACATCGTGATCGAGGAAGTCGATACCGATAACTGGGGGTATAAGGGGATTACCACGACTGAATTTCGGAAAAATCAGCCGGGGTGATTGTGGGCCCGAGACTGAAAAGCCGTCCTTTGTGACGGCTTTTTTGTGGGGGCAAGGAAAGGATTGCTTACGATTCTTCGGAGATGTTCATCACGCCGATCGCAAGCTTGAGCGCTAGGCTCAGACGAGAACTCAGTACTCAGCGCCAGGTGCCGGTGGTCGGATTTACCAGGGAATGTCGAGCCTGCTGGCTCAATAACCTAACGGATGGGTTAGCATGAAGATATACAGCTACAAGGGGCTTTCAGTCCGGATCATGTTGCGTGATGAACATTGTCCACCTCATGCGCATGTGAAGGCTGGAGCGTGGAGTGCGCGATTCAAGTTCAGCTTTTGGCACAACAATGTCGAACTCTGGGACGTCATTCCGTTATCGCGCCGGCCACCTGCTGCGGTGCTTGAGGGTTTGCGTCAGTCGCTCAAACAACCTGTCCATTTGTTGCGCGCGCGTGGCATCTGGTGGCGAAAGATCGGAACGGTCTGTCTTGAAAATCAATTGTGGGATTGGCAGAGCAACGAAGTCGTTGTGGTGAAGGGAATTGTCAGTACAACCAACATGATTGGATCAGCTCACTACGAATCTGAAACGAACAAGACGCGCTTATCTCTGATAGGTATGCACGAAGTTGTGGAGATCGAGTTATGAAAACGGTAAAGGCCAAAGTTCAGGCAGACACGCCGATAACAGAACGTGGCGTGGACGAAGCCATTGAGCGGGGGAAATCACGCAGGAGCTCTGGCCTGCAAGCAACGGCGGTTACCTTCCTGGCACCGTATCTGGCGATAACCTTCGAAGATGGCGGTGGCATCTTGCTGCCCGTTGCGAATTATTCTGAGTTCGATGATTTCGAGGCCAAGGATTTTGCCGGCCTAACTGTTGGTTTCGACGGTACTGCTCTGTGTCATGAAGAAAAAGACCTGGATGTCTCTCTCGCAGGCATGATTTCGGCGAGCCAGTCTTTGATGGCCATGGCAGCCTCGGTAATTGCCTCACGCAATGGCCGACAGATTAGCAGCGCAAAATCCGAAGCCGCTCGGGCCAATGGCAGAAAAGGTGGACGTCCACGCAAGGCCGATGTCGTCCTTTGAACAGGCACAAAAAAGCCGTCGTGATGACGGCTGATTTGTTTGTGGCCTCTGCAATCACCGACGGGTCAGCAACACCCCGGATTCCATGTGATGCGTCCACGGGAACTGGTCGAACATTGCGCATCGGGTGATGCGGTGGGTGTCGTGCAGTTGGGCGATGTTGTCCGCCAGGGTTTGCGGGTTGCAGGAAATGTACAGGATGTTGTCGAAGCGTCGGGTCAGCTCGCAGGTGTCCGGGTCCATGCCGGCACGGGGCGGGTCGACGAAGACACTGCCGAACTCATAGCTCTTGAGGTCGATGCCGTGCAGGCGACGGAACGGTCGCACTTCGTTCAGCGCTTCGGTCAGTTCCTCGGCAGACAGGCGCACCAGGGTGACGTTGTCCACAGCGTTTTCACTGAGGTTGCTCAGCGCGGCATTGACCGAGGTCTTGCTGATTTCGGTCGCCAGCACTTTGCGCACGCGGGTGGCGAGCGGCAGGGTGAAGTTGCCGTTGCCGCAATACAGTTCCAGCAAATCGTCTGCGCGATCACCCAGCGCGTCGTATGCCCAGTTGAGCATCTTCTGGTTCACGGTGCCGTTTGGCTGAGTGAAGGCACCTTCGGGCTGGCGATAGCTGAAGGTGCGGCCGCCGACTTCAAGTTTCTCGACGACGTAATCGTGACCAATGACTTCGCGTTTGCCCTTCGACCGACCAATCACGCTGACGTTGAGCTCGGCAGCCAGTTTCGAGGCCGCTGTGTGCCAGTGCTCGTCCAGCGGGCGGTGGTAGCACAGGGTGATCATCGCATCGCCGGCCAGGGTGGTCAGGAACTCCACCTGAAACAGCTTGTGGCTCAGGGCGGCACTGGCTTGCCACGCGGCCTTGAGCTGCGGCATCAACTGATTGATGCGTTGGCTGGCGATCGGGAACTCTTCGATCAGGATTGGCGTGCGCTTGTCTTCCTGGGAAAACATCGCGTAGTGACGCTCACCGGCTTCGCGCCACAGGCGGAACTCGGCGCGCAGGCGGAAATTCTGCAGCGGCGAGTCGAAGACGACCGGCTCCGGTGCATCGAATGGTGCCAACAGGTCACGCAAACGCGTGACCTTGTCTTCGAGTTGGACGGCGTAGGCCTGGGAATCAAAAGTCATGCGTTGAACCAACCGAGCTTGATCACGAACAGGATCGACAGGATCACCAGCGCCGAATTCAGCTCACGGCCACGACCGGACATCAGCTTGATGGCGGTCCAGGCAATGAAACCGAAGGCGATGCCATTGGCAATGGAATAAGTAAACGGCATGGCCAGCGCGGTGATGACGACCGGCGCGGCGACGGTGATGTCGTCCCAGTCTATTTCGGCCAGGCCAGATGTCATCAATACGGCGACGAACAGCAGTGCCGGCGCCGTGGCGAACGCGGGAACGCTGGCTGCCAGCGGCGAGAAGAACAGTGCCAGCAGGAACAGGATCGCCACGACGATGGCGGTCAGGCCAGTGCGACCACCCGCACTCACGCCAGCGGCGGATTCGATGTAGCTGGTCGTGGTCGAGGTGCCCAGCAGGGAGCCGGCCATCGCGGCGGTACTGTCGGCGATCAGTGCGCGGCCCATTTTCGGCATGTGGCCATCCTTGCCCATCAATCCGGCGCGCTTGGCGACGCCGATAAGGGTGCCGGAGTTGTCGAACAGGTCGACGAACAGGAAGGCGAAGATCACGCTGACCAGACCGATGTCCAGTGCGCCCTTGATGTCCAGTTGCAGGAAAGTCGGAGCCAGCGACGGCGGCATCGACATCACGCCGCCGAACGGCGTGAAGCCCATCAGGATGGAAACAATGGTCACCACCAGAATACCGATCAGCACCGCACCACGCACGGCGAGGGCTTCAAGGGCAACAATCAGGGCGAAGCCGAGGGTCGCGAGGATCGGTGCCGGTTGTTTGAGGTCACCGAGGCCGACCATGGTCGCCTGGTTGCTGACCACGATGCCGGCGTTGTGCAGGGCGATCAGCGCCAGGAACAGGCCGATACCGGCGGCAATGGCCGAACGCAACGGCAGCGGGATACTGTTGATGATCCACTCACGGATGCGGAAGATCGACAGCAGGAAGAAGCACACGGCCGAGATGAACACCGCACCCAGCGCCACTTGCCAGGTATGGCCCATGTGCAGGACTACGGTGTAGGTGAAGAAGGCATTCAGGCCCATGCCCGGCGCAAGCGCGATCGGGTAGTTGGCAATCAGGCCCATGACCGCGGAGCCAATGGCGGCTGCCAGGCAGGTGGCGACGAACACCGCGCCCTTATCCATGCCAGTCTCGCCGAGGATGCTCGGGTTGACGAACAGGATGTAGGCCATGGCCAGGAAGGTGGTGACGCCCGCCAGAATCTCGGTCCGCACGTTGGTGTTATGTGCCTTGAGTTGAAACAGCCTTTCCAGCATGTCTGCTCCCCGTGGCGCGCCCGGCGCCGTGAATGTATCGACCTCAACAGCAAAGCACAGACCGCTGAACGCGCCTGGGAAATTACTGTGGGCCGGAAAAAGCCGCGCATCATACCAGCAGCTTGGGGTTATGGCTGCCTATGGCGGTGATCGTCGTCGATGTTTTGCGTTTAATCCAAACCAGCCATACTGCGCGCTGGTTTTTTGTGGTGGTAACGGGATGACAAAGCGTCTGGAAATCATGTCCGGTGTCTTGATGGCATTGTCGCTGGTGGCACACCCCGCGACGGCGGCACCGGCACCGCCGTTGACCGAGGTAAAGGTGCTTAAGGTCGAGTCGCCAGGCTGTGGTTTTGAGACGATTGACAAAGGGCAGGCACAGACCCGCTGCAACCACGCGGGCCCGAACATCAGGATCTACGTACTGGAAGTGGGCTACGGGCGCAGCCAGCCCCACGTCGCGCTGGATGGCTTCGAAGTGGATGGAACCCGCACGCCGGTCTGTGCTTATGACAACGGCAACCTGACCGACTGCTCGCAAAGGACCAAGGTTGTCGGCAACCTGTACATTTTCAATCTGGCGGGTAAGCAGGAGGGTACGTTCACCTTCAGCAACACTTCGATCAACGCACCGGGCAACACAATGTCGACCCAGCTTTACATCAAGTAACGACAGGGGCCCGAACAAGCGTCAGGAAAGCTGACTACGCTTTAGGAACTATTCCGTGGATTGTTCCCATGACTTTTCGAGCCTTGATTACCCTCGCCGAGGGCACCGATGACCTGCAGACCGTGACCTTGATCGATGTATTGCGCCGCGCCAAGGTCGAGGTGGTGGTCGCCAGCATCGAAGGGCGGCGCATGCTCACCTGTGCAAGAGGCACGCGCTTGACGTGCGATGCCATGCTGGTGGATTTGCTGGCCCAGCCGTTCGACCTGATAGTCCTGCCAGGCGGTGCCGTAGGGACGCAACATCTGACCGCCCACCAACCCCTGCAACAACTGATCAAGGACCAGGCCGCGGCGGGGCGCCTGTTCGCCGGTATTGCCGAAGCGCCCGCGGTAGCCCTGCAAACCTTTGGCGTACTACGCCAGCGGCGCATGACTTGCCTGCCCTCGGCCAGCCATCAACTGTCGGGCTGCACCTTCGTCGATCAACCGGTGGTGGTCGACGGCAACTGCATCACAGCCCAAGGCTCGGGTGGCGCTTTGGCATTTGCCCTGACGCTGGTGGAGCAGCTATGCGGCAAAGCCACGCGGGCGATGGTGGCGGGGGAGTTGTTGGTGTAACGAGCCTCAGGCCTTCACCTCTTCCATCGGCACATGCATCCGGTCGCGGTTGGCCAGGGTCGGGAATAGCTTCATCCAGGTCCCTGTCACCACCAACGTGCCGATACCGCCCATGACCACTGCCGGCACGGTGCCGAACCAGTGGGCGGTCAGGCCGGATTCGAATTCGCCCAACTGGTTCGAAGCGCCAATGAACAGGCCATTCACGGCGCTCACCCGGCCGCGCATTTCGTCTGGGGTTTCCAGTTGCACGAAGGATGCGCGGATCACCATGCTGATCATGTCAGCGGCGCCCAGCACCACCAGGACGGCGAGGGAAAACCAGAACGAGGTCGACAGGCCGAAGGCGATCGTCGCCACGCCGAACACGCCCACAGCGGTGAACATTACCCGCCCGACATTGCGTTCCACCGCAAATCGCGCCAGGAACAGCGACATCAGCAACGCGCCCACCGCCGGTGCCGATCGCAACAGGCCCAGCCCCCAAGGCCCGGTCAACAGAATGTCCTTGGCAAACACCGGCAGCAACGCGGTCGCACCTCCCAGCAGGACCGCGAACAGGTCAAGGGAAATGGCCCCGAGAATGTCCGGGCGACTGCGGATGAAACGGATACCCGCCAACAGTGAATCCAGTGTGGCCTTGCCCTTGTTCAGGGGCGTTTGCCGGGCGGGCAGGTTGAGCATCAGCGCGCAGGCAATGATGTACAGGATCACCGTCGGGCCATACACCCAGACGCTGCCGAAGGCGTAGAGCAAACCACCGAGTGCCGGGGCGACGATGGTTGCCGATTGCTGGGCCGATTGCGCGGCGGCCACGGCGCGGGGGAACAGTGCACTGGGCACGATGCTCGGCAGCAAGGCTTGAGTGGTCGGCATTTCGAAGGAACGTGCGGCGCCGAGCAGGAACGCGAGGATGAAGATCATTTCCCGGGTGACATGGTCGGTTGCGCTGCCGATCGCCAGCGACAAGGCGATCAGCGCTTGCAACGATTGGCAGATGGCCGCGACCTTGCGTCGATCGTAGCGATCGGCGACATGCCCGGTGTGCAGCATGAACAGTACCCGCGGTGCGAACTCCACGAGCCCGACCAGGCCAAGGTCAAGTACGTTGCCGGTCAGTTGATAGAGGTTCCAGCCAATGGCCACGGTGAGCATCTGAAAGCCGCTGGCGGTAAAGACCCGGGCCAGCCAGAAGGCGATGAAAGGGCGATGGCGACGTAACAGCAAGGGCTCTTGGCTCGGCATTTGAAGGCAAGTCTTGGAAGGGAAAGGGCGAGGTTATCACCAACCTGTAACAGGAAGTTGCCATGGGAAAAAAATTCGTTAGCCAAGCATCGATTTCGCCAGCCGTTTGCCAACTGCTCCTTGGGCATTCATTTCAATCTGTTTCTGAAGCCGTGAGGCAACTTGTCACGCGGCAAAAGACCACGCGGGTCAACCTCGCAAATGGGACTACTCTTTCATCGTTGCTTGATCCAGATCAAAACCCACAAAAGGAATTGATCCGGCGGCCGGTTGGCCAGACTCCCTGCGTTGTGATGCGTACAAAAAAAGAACAAATAGAGATTCGCCACACTCCATATCCGTGGGGGCCGTGGGTGCAGGCTTCGAGCCCGCAGCCGTACTACCTGACAGAGGAAAACTTATGTTCGGTTTAGAGGCACTTGATCTCGCCCGAATTCAGTTCGCGTTCACTATCTCGTTCCACATCCTGTTCCCAGCCATCACCATCGGCCTGGCGAGTTACCTGGCGGTACTCGAAGGCTTGTGGCTGAAAACCCATAACGACACCTACCGCGACCTCTACCATTTCTGGTCGAAGATCTTTGCCGTCAACTTCGGCATGGGTGTGGTCTCGGGACTGGTCATGGCCTATCAGTTCGGCACCAACTGGAGCCGTTTCTCGGACTTCGCCGGCTCGGTGACCGGGCCGCTGCTGACCTATGAAGTGCTTACGGCTTTCTTCCTCGAAGCCGGATTCCTCGGCGTCATGCTGTTCGGCTGGAACAAGGTCGGGCGCGGCTTGCACTTCTTCGCCACGGTCATGGTTGCCATCGGCACGCTGATCTCGACCTTCTGGATTCTCGCCTCAAACAGCTGGATGCAGACCCCGCAGGGCTTTGAAATCGTCAATGGCCAGGTCATTCCGACCGACTGGCTGGCGGTGATCTTCAACCCGTCTTTCCCTTATCGCCTGATGCACATGGCCACGGCGGCCTTCGTTGCGACAGCATTCTTCGTCGGCTCCTCGGCGGCCTGGCACCTCTTGCGCGGCAAGGACAACCCGGCAATCCGCAAGATGTTGTCCATGGCGATGTGGATGGCACTGATCGTCGCGCCGATCCAGGCCGTTATAGGGGACTTCCATGGTCTCAACACGCTGAAACATCAGCCGGCAAAAATCGCTGCGATCGAGGGGCACTGGGAGAACCACGGAAACGAGGCGACTCCGCTGATCCTGTTCGGCTGGCCGGACATGAAGGAGGAGAAAACCAAGTTCGCCGTCGAGATTCCGTACCTGGGCAGCCTGATCCTGACTCACTCGCTAGACAAGCAGGTGCCGGCGCTCAAGGAGTTTCCACCCGAGGACCGACCGAATTCGACCATTGTGTTCTGGTCGTTCCGGATTATGGTCGGCCTGGGGTTCCTGATGATCTTCACCGGTCTGTGGAGCCTGTGGCTGCGTAAACGCGACACGCTCTACACCTCGCGGCCGTTCCTTTACCTGGCGTTGTGGATGGGGCCGTCCGGCCTGATTGCGATTCTCGCGGGCTGGTTCACCACTGAAATCGGCCGTCAGCCTTGGGTAGTCTACGGATTGATGCGCACGGCGGACGCGTCTTCAAACCATAGCGTGATGCAGATGAGCATCACCCTGATCCTGTTCGTCGTGGTGTATTTCGCCCTGTTCGGTGCTGGCCTCGGCTACATGATGCGCCTGGTGCGCAAGGGGCCGAAGATCGACGAAGGCAAGGAAACCACTGAGGGTGGCCCCGGCAAGAAACGCACACCCGCTCGTCCTTTGTCCGCAGCCGACGACGAGCAAGCCGATGCCGACCCCATCGTGACCAAGGAGATTTGAATCATGGGTATTGATCTTCCGCTGATCTGGGCCGTGATCATCATCTTCGGCATCATGATGTACGTGGTCATGGATGGATTTGACCTGGGCATCGGCATTCTCTTTCCGTTCATTCCCGGCAAGACCGACCGCGACGTCATGATGAACACCGTGGCCCCGGTCTGGGACGGCAACGAAACCTGGCTGGTACTGGGTGGTGCGGCATTGTTCGGGGCTTTCCCGCTGGCCTATTCGGTGGTGCTCTCAGCGTTGTATCTACCGCTGATTTTCATGCTGATCGGGCTGATTTTCCGCGGCGTGGCGTTCGAGTTTCGCTTCAAGGCCAAGGATGACAAGCGTCACCTGTGGGACAAGGCGTTCATCGGTGGCTCGATTGCCGCAACGTTCTTCCAGGGTGTGGCATTGGGGGCATTCATCGATGGCTTGCCGGTGGTAGACCGGCAGTTTGCCGGCGGCTCGCTGGATTGGCTGACACCCTTCACCCTGTTCTGCGGCGCTGCACTGGTGGTCGCGTATGCGCTACTGGGTTGTACCTGGCTGATCATGAAGACCGAGGGCAAGTTGCAGGAACAGATGCACGACTTGGCGCGACCCTTGGCGTTCGTGTTGTTGGCGGTGATCGGTATCGTCAGCATCTGGACCCCTCTGGCTCACGCCGAAATCGCCGCCCGCTGGTTTACCTTGCCCAACCTGTTCTGGTTCCTGCCCGTGCCGATCCTGGTGTTGGTGACGCTCTATGGCCTGATCCGTGCCGTGGCCCGCAACGCGCACTACACGCCATTCCTGCTGACACTGGTGCTGATCTTCCTCGGCTACAGCGGCCTGGGGATCAGCCTGTGGCCGAACATCGTGCCGCCGTCGATCTCTATCTGGGACGCTGCAGCACCACCGCAAAGCCAAGGCTTCATGCTGGTGGGCACGTTGTTCATCATCCCGTTCATCCTGGGCTACACCTTCTGGAGCTATTACGTGTTCCGCGGCAAGGTTACCCATGAAGACGGATACCACTAGTCACGCACCCGCGTTGGCGTCGGCCACGGCGCCATCGATCGCAAGGAGATCGAAGCAATGACCGGTAAACATTCCCTGCGCGACATTGAGCAAGCCGAAAAAAAACCGCTGTGGCAGCGGCTCGGCTGGTTGGCCATGATCTGGGCTGGCAGCGTCGGTGCGCTGTTCATCGTGGCCAGCCTGATGCGGATGTTCATGAGTGCCGCAGGCCTCAGCACTCCCTGAAACAATCGACATCCCATCGCGCAGCCTCAGGTGCGCAAGAAAAACCCTCCCGAGCGGGAGGGTTTTTCTTGCGCGTTATTTGCGCGCCTTGAGGATCACGAATTTCGGGGTGGCTGCCACTTGCTCGACCCCGCGGAACAACCGCGCCAATTTGCTGTGATAGCCCAAATGACGGTTGCCGACGATGTACAGCGCTCCGCCCACCACCAGCGCCTCCCGGGCCTGCTGGAACATCCGCCAGGCCAGGAAATCGCCGACGACCTGTTGTTGGTGAAACGGTGGATTGCACAGCACCACATCCAGCGACTGGGGTTCCTGCCCCGCCAGGCCATCGCCGGCCCGCACGATCACTTCCCGCTCATCCAGCGTGGCGCGCCAGTTCTCGGCGGCCGATTGCACTGCCATGAAGGATTCGTCTACCAGCGTGTAGTGCGCTTGCGGGTTTTGCAGGGCGCTGGCGATGGCTAGCACGCCGTTACCGCAACCGAGATCGGCGACCCTTGCGCTGCCGAGGTTCTTCGGCAAATGCGGCAAGAAGGCTCGCGTACCGATGTCCAGGCCTTCACGGCAGAACACGTTGGCATGATTGATCAGTTCGATCGCAGGCTCATCGAGTCGATAGCGGGTCGGGTAGGGGGATATAACCGTGGCTTTGGCTTGAGCCGTGGCGATCAACAGACGGGCTTTCTTTACCGCCAGCGAGGCTTGCACCGGGCCGATATAGCGTTCGAGCAGATCGCCGGCTGCGCGCGGCAGATGCTTGATCATTGCCCCGGCAATCACCTGGGCGCCCGGCGCCAATTGGCCTTGCAGGCGGATCAGTTGTTCTTCCAGTAAGGCCAGGGTCTTCGGCACCCGGAGCAGGACCCTGTCGAATGGCCCGGTGAACGGTTCGCTGGCCGGTACGTGAGGCACAGCGTCAAATGCCAGGCCATTACGGGCCAGGTTCTTTTCCAGGCCCTGCAAGGCCAGGAACGAATCACCGCTGCTGGTCACATTGACCTTGCCTGCCAGGCTGACGGCCAATGCACCAAAACTGTCGTTCAGCACGAGTACCCGCGTATTCGCCGCGGGCAGTTGTTCAGCCAGGTGATTGAGCAGGTACTCATCTGCAGCATCAAAGGCTTGCAGTGGTTCGTTTTGCTGTTCGGGCTGGCGGATCAGGTCGAGCTGGGCGAACGGGGTTTCGAGCAAGGGCATCGGGCAGGAGACTCTGATAGATGGACAAAGATGTTCCGCGGCCCTGAGGCGTTGTTGCGGGTGGGACCTTGCGAGTGAACGGCGGCATGACTTTTTACACGTCATCACTCAAGGGGGGTGTAAATGTTACGTTTTTTTCTTTTGGATTACTCGCAGGTTTTGTGATCAGCGCATCGCACCGCTGCCGAGATAACCGGCCTTGACCGCGGCAATGACGGCTGAAATCTTGTTGTTGACACCCAATTTGTCAATCGCACTCTGCACATGGAAATTGATGGTACGTGCACTGAGATTGAGGATCCTGGCGCTTTCCTCGGCCGTCTTTCCATCGGCGGCCAGTTTCAGCACGTCAATTTCCCGCAGCGACAAATGGGCGACAGTCAATTTTGGGCAGACCTTGGGAAGCGTTTTTACAACCAATGCATGCAGATGCCGGCCCATGAAGACGGAAAAGCCGAGCGTCTCGTACAGCTCAAATGCACTGATTGGACAATGGCTCCTGGCCAGGCTCAGGATGCTGCACAAACCGCTTTCATCGTCATGTACCGATTGCGACCAGCCATGCTGGAGTCCTTGCAACCCAAGCGCTTCCCACATCGATGGGATCTTGGAAAAAAGCTCTTCACTCCAAAGGATGGGCAGCATGGATTGATTGCAATAAGCCACTATTGGGTCGATATCTCTGAGTTGTTTCTCTTCATATTCGTTATTCCAGCTGGCGGGGTAATTATTGAATTTGAGTGTCTTTGTCTTGTCCGGTTTGGTTATATAAGTTGCTGAAAATTCGAAATATTTATATCCAATATTTTTTGCGAGGCTGAGTGACCCTTGGTAAGCGATGTCGATTTCAGTTGCGCTGGCTATCTGATTTAGCTGTGATTCCTTCCACCTTTCCATTTTTCAACTCCAATGTGTATTCACTCGAGTGCTTGATTCATGCCCAATAGGATCGGAGTGTAGGATCTTTCTTACAGCGCCGTGAGAATTTTTTTGTCCTAGATGAAGTTGTGACAAGGGGTGTGGGTTCTAAAGAGAAGTTTGTGTGAAAGATAGTTGATAAATGTCGATGTTAATATATTGGCATCCTGGCTAGCGGTTGTTAACTGGTTAGTTAGGGAGGGGGTGAGGCGGCGTGTATATCTATGTATTCGATATTGCTGCTTTAAAGACACTACAAATCGCCGGTGTTTCTGGGTGCCACTTTGCGAGACACTGCGGCTATGTGTTGAAGGGAGCACCCCATGACCGCCAGTGAAGAGAAATTTACCCGCCAGACCTTGCTCGACGTCCAGCCATTGACGCCGAACCTGTTCACCCTGCGCGCCACGCGGGATGCAGGTTTTCGCTTTCGCGCAGGGCAATTCGCCCGGCTGGGTGTGATCAAGGCTGATGGCAGTACGGTGTGGCGTGCCTATTCGATGGTGTCTTCACCCTACGACGAGTTTCTCGAGTTCTTTTCCATTGTCGTACCCGGCGGTGAATTCACCAGCGAGCTCAGTCGGCTGGGCATCGGCGATACGCTGTTGGTCGATCGACAGGCGTTCGGGTACCTGACACTCGACCGCTTCGTCGATGGGCGTGATTTGTGGTTGTTATCCACCGGTACAGGTCTGGCGCCGTTTCTATCGATCCTGCAGGACTTCGAGGTATGGGAAAAATTCGAGCGAATCATCCTGGTGTACAGCGTCCGGGAGACCAGGGAGCTGGCTTATCAAGCGCTAATCGCTGGCTTGGCACAGCGTGACTATTTGAAGGCATTTGCCCACAAATTACAGCTGATCAACACTGTGACCCGCGAGCGGCTCCCAGGCGCCCTCAACGGACGGATCACCACCTTGATTGAAAACGGCGAACTGGAGCGGGCGGCTGGCGTGGCGCTGACACCAGAACATTCCCGAGTGATGTTGTGCGGAAACCCGCAAATGATCGATGACACGCGCAAATTGCTCAAGCAGCGCGATATGCACTTGAGCCTCAGCCGGCGGCCAGGTCAGGTGGCAGTGGAAAATTTCTGGTAAAAAAAAACGGCGCCTTGCAAGCGCCGTTTGATTCAGGGTCGATTGTTCTGGGCCCGGAGCAAATCGCGAATCTCACCGAGCAACTCTTCTTCCTTGGTCGGAACCGGCGGCAGGGTGGGTGCGACGGCTTCTTCGCGCTTGAGGCGGTTGATGGCCTTGATGCCCATGAAGATCGCAAAGGCGACGATGACGAAGTCGATCAGGGTCTGGATGAATTTACCGTACGCCAGGACCACCGCAGGAACATCGCCTTGGGCAGCCTTGAGCGTTATGGCCAGGTCACTGAAGTCCACGCCGCCGATCAGCAAGCCAATGGGAGGCATGATCACATCGCCGACAAACGACGTCACGATCTTGCCGAAAGCAGCGCCGATGATGATACCGACGGCCATGTCGATCACATTGCCTTTGACCGCGAAGGCCTTGAACTCGTTTAACACGCCCATAGGTCATTTCCTTGTTACAGATGAGGTTGGTGAACGCAGTGTAAATCAGCAAATCGCATCCTGCTCGAAACGACTGCGTGCGAGGTTCGCCTGCAAAGGACCGGACCTTTGGCAAAAAGTTTACAAAATGCCGGTTATCCATGCGCAATCATTGCTTCTCGGCCGCTTCTCGGATTTGGTGATCTGGCGAGTGACTGGCGAGAAAGACGCAATGATTTGCGCTGTGTGATTTACCTTTGAATATTGCGACGCCTGTCATCTGGTTGCCATTTTTTAGACGGGTGTTTCCATTTGATAAAATCACTCGGCACCAAAAGCAGATGACAAGATTCGTGTGGCGATTTTCAACAAGCTGTTGTTGTACGTTTAAGTCGTTAATGGTTAGTGTTTGTACAGGTTTTTCTGCGCTTATTAACGGGAAGGAAGGTGTTTTTGGTTTTTGTGTATAAGTAACTAGTGCTTGGTACTTAGATTGTGTGTAGTTATAGATGTGTGCTTGAGTCGTGTCGAGCAAGTTTGGAAGCGTTGATTTGAAACTTATTCATTCAAGACAGGCCGTCATCGATCGTAACGCACCGAGGCGGCTGACCTGAGCTATCATCGCGGTTTTTGCCGGGAGTTCAGATGGCCAAGGCCAAGCGCATGTACGGCTGCACCGAGTGCGGCTCAACCTTTCCCAAGTGGGCCGGACAATGTGGTGAGTGCGGCGCCTGGAACACACTCACCGAAACCATGGTGGAGAGCGGCGGGGCAGCGGCACCCAGCGGTCGCACTGGCTGGACCGGTCAGCAGGCGCAAATCAAGACCTTGGCTGAAGTCAGTGTCGAGGAGGTCCCGCGTTTTTCCACGGCTTCCAGTGAGCTTGACCGGGTGCTCGGTGGTGGCCTGGTGGATGGCTCGGTGGTGCTGATCGGCGGTGATCCCGGAATTGGCAAATCCACCATTCTGTTGCAAACCTTGTGCAATCTCGCCAAGAGCATGCCGGCACTGTATGTCACGGGTGAAGAGTCGCAGCAACAGGTGGCCATGCGTGCCCGACGCCTGGGGCTGCCACAGGATCAGCTGCGGGTCATGACCGAAACCTGCATAGAAACCATCATTGCCACCGCCCGGGTGGAGAAGCCCCGGGTCATGGTGATCGACTCGATCCAGACGATTTTCACCGAGCAACTGCAATCTGCACCGGGCGGTGTGTCCCAGGTTCGTGAAAGTGCGGCGCTGTTGGTGCGGTACGCCAAGCAGAGTGGCACCGCGATTTTCCTGGTGGGGCATGTGACCAAGGAGGGTGCGCTGGCGGGGCCCCGGGTACTGGAGCACATGGTCGACACCGTGTTGTATTTTGAAGGCGAATCAGACGGGCGCCTGCGCTTGTTGCGGGCGGTTAAAAACCGTTTCGGCGCGGTTAACGAACTGGGCGTGTTCGGCATGACCGACAAGGGCCTGAAAGAAGTCTCCAATCCTTCGGCTATTTTTCTGACCCGCGCGCAGGAAGAAGTCCCGGGCAGTGTGGTCATGGCGACATGGGAAGGCACACGGCCGATGCTGGTGGAAGTCCAGGCACTGGTAGATGACAGTCACCTGGCCAATCCACGCCGGGTAACGCTGGGCCTGGACCAGAACCGACTGGCAATGTTGTTGGCCGTCTTGCATCGGCACGGCGGCATACCCACCCACGATCAGGATGTATTTCTCAACGTGGTCGGAGGGGTGAAGGTACTGGAAACGGCATCTGACCTGGCATTGATGGCAGCCGTCATGTCCAGTTTGCGCAACCGGCCGCTGCCCCATGATCTGCTGGTGTTCGGTGAGGTCGGCCTTTCCGGCGAAGTGCGGCCGGTGCCAAGCGGTCAGGAGCGCCTGAAGGAAGCGGCAAAGCATGGCTTCAAACGTGCCATCGTGCCCAAGGGCAATGCGCCGAAAGAGCCGCCTGCGGGTTTGCAGATCATCGCGGTCACCCGTCTGGAGCAGGCCCTCGACGCCCTCTTCGAATAACACCAATCCCCTGTAGGAGCGAGCATGCTCGCGAAAAACGTTGGATCACGCGCTCATTCAGATAGCCCGCGTCATCGTTGACGTCCATCGCGAGCATGCTCGCTCCTACAGGGGGCATTCAGATTTCGATGAGCGCGCCCAGTTCGCGTTCAAGCTCGTGCGGATCGCCCAGATTGAATTCAATCAATCGCCGCAGGCGTTCAATGGACTCCAGGCTGATGTGCCTGCACACGAAACCCAATTGACCATGGTCTTCATGGGTCAATTGCACATCCATCGCAATGTGGTTGTCTTCGCTCAAATGGATGTCGACAGAAAAATCCTGCTGCGCGTTGCCAAGCCACGGCTCCGGTCGCTCGATCAGCAAGCCCTTGAGCGACAGATCGATCAGCTTCACCGGCCAGGTGAACGCTCCTTGGCTCAGATCGGTTCTGGCATCGAACGCAATACGTTTGAAGCGGCGACGTTCGGAAGGGTGCTCGCTCATGGCGCGATCCTCGGAAATGTACGCTGACTATAGACTGGCCTTGCAAAAGGCTGCCAGCGCCGGCAGGTGTCTAGACCAACGTCAGGGTATGGCCTTTGCTGTCAGGCGAGCTAAACTCGAGGTGGCTGTCTTTCTTGTCCACTCTGGCTGGAATAATAAAATGAAAAATAATAATAGCCCGCTACGCCACTTACCCTGGCTGCTGCTGGCAATCGTTGGGGCGTGCGCCCTGGGCGTGGTGGCACTGCGCCGAGGTGAGGCGATCAACGCTTTGTGGATTGTGGTCGCTTCCGTGGCCATCTATCTGGTTGCGTATCGTTACTACAGTCTGTTTATCGCTAACAATGTCATGCAACTCGATGCGCGACGGGCTACCCCGGCCGTGCTCAACAATGACGGTCTGGATTATGTCCCGACCAACAAGCATATTCTCTTCGGTCACCACTTTGCGGCCATCGCTGGCGCGGGGCCGCTGGTCGGTCCGGTACTGGCGGCGCAGATGGGCTACCTGCCCGGCACGCTGTGGCTGATTGCCGGCGTGGTGCTGGCCGGTGCCGTGCAGGACTTCATGGTCCTGTTCATGTCCACCCGCCGCAACGGTCGCTCCCTGGGCGACATGGTCCGCGAAGAAATGGGCCGCATCCCCGGCACCATCGCGCTGTTCGGCTGCTTCCTGATCATGATCATCATCCTCGCGGTGCTGGCACTGATCGTGGTCAAGGCCCTGGCCGAGAGCCCGTGGGGGATCTTCACGGTGATGGCGACCATCCCGATCGCGATGTTCATGGGCATCTACATGCGCTACATCCGCCCGGGTCGCATCGGCGAAATTTCGGTGATCGGCGTGCTGTTGCTGCTGGGGTCGATCTGGCTCGGCGGGCAGATTGCCGCAGACCCGGTGTGGGCCAAGGCCTTTACCTTCACCGGTGTGCAGATTACCTGGATGCTGATTGGTTACGGTTTCGTGGCAGCCTCTTTGCCGGTCTGGCTGATCCTGGCTCCGCGTGACTACCTGTCGACCTTCCTCAAGATCGGTACCATCGTCGCCTTGGCGATCGGCATCCTGATCACCATGCCCGAGCTGAAAATGCCGGCGCTGACCCAGTTCATCGATGGCACGGGGCCGGTCTGGAAGGGCGGTCTGTTCCCGTTCCTGTTCATCACGATTGCCTGTGGCGCGGTCTCGGGTTTCCATGCACTGATTTCCTCGGGCACCACGCCGAAGCTATTGGATAACGAGGTCAACGCCCGTTACATCGGGTACGGCGGCATGCTGATGGAGTCCTTCGTGGCGATCATGGCCATGGTCGCGGCCTCGGTGATCGAGCCAGGCGTGTACTTTGCCATGAACAGCCCGGCGGCCGTGGTCGGCGGTGATGTGGTGGCCGTGGCGACCACGGTCAGCAACTGGGGTTTTGCGATTACTCCCGAAGCCCTGCAAGCGGTGGCCAAGGACATCGGTGAAACCACCATCCTGGCCCGTGCCGGCGGTGCGCCGACCCTGGCCGTGGGTATCGCGCAGATCCTGCACAGTGTGCTGCCGGGTGAAAACACCATGGCGTTCTGGTACCACTTCGCGATCCTGTTCGAAGCACTGTTCATCCTGACCGCGGTGGACGCCGGTACCCGTGCCGGGCGTTTCATGCTTCAGGACTTGCTCGGTTCCTTCGTGCCGGCGCTGAAACGTACCGAGTCCTGGGCAGCCAACTTCCTCGCCACCGCCGGTTGCGTGGCCATGTGGGGCTGGTTGCTGTACCAGGGCGTGATCGATCCGCTGGGCGGCATCAATACCTTGTGGCCATTGTTCGGCATTTCCAACCAGATGCTGGCTGGTATCGCGCTGATGCTCGGCACCGTGGTGCTGATCAAGATGAAGCGCCAGCGCTACGTCTGGGTCACCATGCTGCCTGCCGTGTGGTTGCTCATCTGCACCACCACCGCTGGCTTCATCAAGCTGTTCGACGCCAACCCGGCCATCGGCTTCCTGTCGCTGGCGAAAAAATACAGCGATGCGCTGGCCAATGGCCAGATCCTCGCCCCGGCCAAGGACATCACTCAGATGCAGCACGTGATCTTCAACGCCTACACCAACGCCACGCTGACCGCGCTGTTCCTGTTCGTGGTGTTCAGCATCCTGTTCTATGCGCTCAAGGTTGGTATTGCCGCCTGGGGTAAAAAAGAGCGTACGGATAAAGAATCGCCGTTCCAGGCGCTGCCGGATGCATAACCAGAGGACTGCAGCATGTTCAATGACCTGAGTCGCCTCGGTAAATACCTCGGTCAGGCTGCGCGCCTGATGGTCGGCATGCCCGACTACGACAATTACGTCGAGCACATGCAAAGCAAGCACCCGGACAAACCGGTGATGAGCTACGAGGCGTTCTTTCGCGAGCGCCAAGAGGCTCGCTACGGTGGCAAGGGTGGGCCGAAGTGCTGTTGATTAAACAGCCAGGTTGACGCAATACCCTGTGGGAGCGGGCTTGCTCGCGAAAGCGGTGTGTCATTCAGCATTCATGTCGGCTGACACGACCTCTTCGCGAGCAAGCCCGCTCCCACATCTGTTTTGTGTTTTTCTTTCATTTCATTACGACAGGAGATTTAGCGTGTCCTCTCCAATCCCGGTCACGATCCTCAGCGGCTTCCTCGGCGCAGGTAAAACCACGCTGTTGCGCTACCTGCTCAAAGCCGAGCACGGCCTGAAAATCGCCGTGATCGAAAACGAATTCAGTGACGCCGGTATCGACACCCAGCTGTTGGGCGACGAACCGGTACAGGTCATGACGCTGGCCAACGGCTGCGTCTGTTGCACCATTCACACCGACCTGACCAAGGCCTTGTACCTGCTGCTCGAACGCCTCGACAGCGGCGAGATCGCCTTTGATCGCCTGGTGATCGAATGCACCGGCCTCGCCGACCCGGCTCCGGTGGCACAAACGTTCTTCATCGACGAGGAGTTGCGCGAGCGCTACATCCTCGACGGCATCATCACGTTGGTGGACGCGGCACACGCCGAACAGCACCTGACCCAGACCATCGCCCAGGCGCAGATCGGTTTCGCCGATCGGCTGTTGGTAAGCAAGCGTGATCTGGTGGACGAACCTGCATTCACGGCGTTAAGTGAACGCCTGACCCGTATCAACCGGCGTGCGCCGATCCGTGTGGTCGACCACGGCAAGATCGATCTGGCCGAACTGCTTGACGTGCGTGGGTTCAATCTCAACGCCGATCTGGGCGGCGGCGTGAGTTTGCGCCCAGTGAGCCAGGCCCCATCCATCGACCGTATTTCCAGCCTGGTGTTGCGCACCGAAAAACCGCTGGATATCGACAAACTCAGCGAGTTCATGAACGAACTGCTGGAGGACCACGGCAAGCAACTGCTGCGCTACAAAGGCGTGTTGAACATCCTCGGCGAACCGCGGCGCATGGTGTTTCAGGGCGTGTTGAAGCTTTACGGTTTCGACTGGGACACGGAGTGGGCGGCCGATGAAACCCGGGAAAGCGTGATCGTGTTCATTGCCGATGATTTGCCGCAGGAAAAGATTCGCCAAGGTTTCGCGCGAGTAGCGGCGAGTTAACCGGCAACACGCTTCTGGCTGCAGAGCGGTTGAGCGTTCAGCAATACCGCTTCCAGATGATCCAGGTGTCGGTCCAGTAACATAACTGCCTTCGCGGCGTCCCTGCGCGTTAACGCATCCACTATTTGCTCATGCAGATGCCATGCGCAATAGTCCTCCAACGCAACATCAAATTGAGCAATCGCCAACGAGACCAGTGGCACCAGGCTGCTGAGAAAATGCGCTAGAGGTGCGTTACCCGCCATCTCTGCCAATTGCAGATGAAACTCCCCTGACAAACGAATCGCTGGGCCTCGCTCGGTGCATTGGCGCTCGCTATCGACCAGTGTCCGCAGGCGCTCCAGGACAAGCGGGCAGGGGCGCTGGCAGGCCAGCCTCACCAGCATGAGTTCGGTCAGTCGCCGGGCGTGCAAGGCCTGCCGGGTTTGCTCTACATTCAGCTGCGCGACGCGAGGACGGTGGTTGGCTCGCAGGACAATGACTTGCTGGTGGGAGAGTCGCGTCAGCACGCCACGAATGTCGCTGCGTCGAACACCAAACACCTGCGCCAGGCTTTCTTCGGTAAAGCGACTGGTGGTGTCGAGGCGCTGTTCGAGAATGGCATCGAGCACCCGTGAGTACAGATCCTCTACCGCCGGGGCAAAGGGCAGGGCAACAAGAGTCTGTGGCGAGGCGAAGCTGTTCATGGCCTGTCTCCAATTTGAAACGGATTCAACTGCCGAGGTTGTCGTCCGGAATATTCAGTTCGATGCCCATGCGCTGGCCTTCGCGCAAAATGTGCCGGCGCATCTCGGCGCTGGCCTGGGCACTGTTCTTGCTGCGGATCGCGCGCACCACCGCTTCGTTTTCTTCAAGGCGTTCAGCCAGGTGCTCCGGGGAGTTGCGCAACACGTCGGCGCTCTGCTTCAGGGCATTGCTGGTCTGCTGGACCACGCTCTGGAAAATCGGATTCGACGTCAGCGTGAACAGCTCTTCATGGAACGCGATGTAGGCATTCACGCCGGCCTCGCTGTCATTGGCTTCCAGGGCTTCACGCATGTCCATCAGGGTCAGGCGCAGTTGCCCGACTTCCTTGCTGCTGATGGATTGCGCCACCAGGCCGACGATGAATGGCTCAAGGGTGTAGCGAAGTTGCAAAACGTCTTCCAGGCTCGCCCCGGCCACTGCGCTGTCGTGGCTTTGGCTGTCGCTGAGATTCGCGTCCAGCACCACCACGCCTTTGCCCGGCATGGAGCGCACCAGGCCGAGGGTTTCCAGGACGATGACGGCTTCGCGCAGGCTCGGGCGGCTGATGCCCAGTTGTTCGGCCAGTTCACGCTGCCCCGGGAGCATTTCGCCGGAGCGCCACTGACCGCGGGCCAGTGCGGCCCGAAGCTTTTCTACGACTGAATTTACAACGGTCGATGAGGTAATCACTGTTCGCTCCATGAGCATCTATAGCGTTGTTGGCCGTGCCTGCCCGAAAGCAGGCACGGCGTTTGTTCAAAATTCCTGCTGATGGGCCGGGGTCACCGGTTTTCTTGGCTGGAAGGTATAACCCACCTGGCCGGAAAGTACCTTGTTCGCCCGCTGCACATCGATGTCCTTTTCCCAACGAGCAATGGCCACGGTCGCCACGCAATTGCCGATCAGGTTGGTCAGCGCCCGTCCGATGCCCATGAACCAGTCCACTGCCAGCACCAATACCAGGCCCACCACCGGAATCGCCGGAATCGCCGTCAGGGTGGCTGCCAAAATGACCAGCGCCGAACCCGGAATGCCGTGCGCGCCCTTGGAGGTGATCAGTGACACCAGCAGAATCGTTAGCAGGTCGGTCATCGCCAGCGGCGTGCCGGTGGCATTGGCGATGAACACAATGGCCAGGGTCAGGTAGATCGAAAAACCGTCGAGGTTGAATGAATACCCGGTTGGAATCACCAGCCCGACCGTCGAGCTGCCGATGCCCAGATGCTCCAGCTTGCGCATGATTTGTGGTAGCACGGCATCGGACGAAGCGGTCCCCATGACGATCAACAGTTCTTCGCGCAGGTACTTGAGCAGCGGCCACATCCTCAGGCCGGACAGGCGCATCACCAGGCCTAGAATCAACGCGACGAAGGCCACGCAGGTCAGGTAGAACAAACCGACCAGGCTACCCAGGTGCTGCAGTGAATCCAGGCCATATTTGCTGGTGGTGAAGGCGATTGCGCCGAACACACCGATCGGCGCCAGTCGCACGATCATGCCCATGATGCGGAAGATCACGTGGCTGAGTTCATTGATCAGTCGCGAAATACCGGAGGCGGCTTCGCCCACCAGATTCAACGCACTGCCAAACAGCACCGAAAACAGCAGCACTTGCAGGATATTGTTGTCTGCGAAGGCACCTATTACAGAGGTCGGGATCAGGTCCATCAGGAACTGCGTGGTGGTGTGCATGTGCTGGCCACGTTGGGCGATATCGCCCATGTCTGCGGCAGAAAGCTGATCCAGATGAATGTTCGCGCCGCTGCCGATTCCAGTAGTGAAGGCGAATACCAGGCCGATCACCAACGCAATGGTGGTGAGGATTTCAAAGTAGATCACTGATTTCAGGCCGATGCGGCCGACCTTCTTAAGGTCGCCGGCACCGCTGATACCGCTAACCACTACGCAGAACACAATCAGGCCGATGAGCATTTTGATCAGCTTGATAAAACCGTCACCAAGTGGTTTGAGCTGAGCGGAATATTCGGGAAGGGTCAGCCCGCAGACGATGCCGAGCACCAGTCCGAGAACCACTTGGAGGAAGATTGAACGCGAGCACCATCTGAGCATGGGAGGAATCCTGGTCGGTGTCCTGGCTGCCGTGCGCGTCGCGCATCAGATTCAGGACTTAATTATTGTGGTCTTACCGGTATGTCCAGTGCAGGCGCAGTCTACGCTGGGTTTTTTCAAGATTACAAGGGGAAATCGTAAAATTGGCATGACCGGTCTGACCAGTTGTGCCGATCCTATTGAAAATCAAAAGATCGCAGCCTTCGGCAGCTCCTACGGAACCTGCGTACACCTGTGATTTCGCGAAATTACGCTACCTCTGTAGGAGCTGCCGAAGGCTGCGATCTTTTGATCTTTATGACGGACAAAAAAAACCGGCCATCTCTGGCCGGTTTTTTTGACCGCGGTTTAGCGGTGCAATTAAGCGCCGTATACCGGCAGCTTCTTGCAGATAGCCTTGACCTTCTCACGAACGGCATCGATCACCGCTTCGTTGTTCAGGTCTGCCAGGATGTCGCAGATCCAGCCGGCCAGTTCCTTGCACTCTGCTTCCTTGAAGCCGCGAGTGGTCACAGCCGGAGTGCCGAAGCGCAGGCCGGAGGTGACGAACGGGGAGCGAGGGTCGTTTGGCACGGAGTTCTTGTTCACGGTGATGAACGCTTTGCCCAGGGCGGCGTCGGCATCTTTACCGGAGATTTCCTGCTTGATCAGCGACAGCAGGAACAGGTGGTTTTCAGTACCGCCGGAAACCACGTCGAAACCGCGCTCGATGAACACGCTGGCCATGGCCTGGGCGTTTTTCACCACTTGTTGCTGGTAAGCCTTGAATTCAGGTTGCAGCGCTTCCTTGAAGCAAATCGCTTTAGCGGCGATCACGTGCTCCAGTGGGCCACCCTGGGCACCCGGGAATACCGCGGAGTTCAGCTTCTTCTCGATGTCGGCGTTGGCGCGAGCCAGGATCAGGCCGCCACGTGGACCGCGCAGGGTCTTGTGGGTGGTGGTGGTCACCACGTCAGCGAATGGCACCGGGTTCGGGTAGACGCCAGCGGCGACCAGACCGGCCACGTGGGCCATGTCGACGAACAGGTAGGCACCCACCTTGTCGGCGATTTCACGGAAGCGTGGGAAGTCGAGGATCTGCGAGTAGGCAGAGAAACCGGCCACGATCATTTTCGGCTTGTGCTCAACGGCCAGGCGCTCGACTTCGTCGTAGTCGATCAGGCCATTGGCGTCGATGCCGTACTGGATGGCGTTGTACAGCTTGCCGGAGGACGAAACACTGGCACCGTGGGTCAGGTGACCACCGTGGGCCAGGCTCATGCCCAGGATGGTGTCGCCAGCCGACAGCAGGGCCAGGTAAACGGCGCTGTTGGCTTGCGAACCGGCGTGCGGTTGAACGTTGGCGTAATCGGCACCGAACAGTTCTTTGGCTCGATCAATTGCAAGCTGCTCGACGATGTCAACGTACTCGCAACCACCGTAGTAGCGCTTGCCCGGGTAGCCTTCGGCGTACTTGTTGGTCAATACCGAGCCTTGAGCTTCCATCACCGCAGGGCTGGTGTAGTTTTCCGAAGCGATCAGCTCAATGTGCTCTTCCTGGCGCTGAGCTTCTTGCTCCATGGCGGCAAAGAGATCGGCGTCGTACTTGGCAATAGTCAAATCACGGCTGAACATGGCGGTCCTCAAGGATCGGGGGCGGAAAAGGGGGGCATTCTAACCCAATGGCTTTTGGAAGGCATATGAAACGACATCATGTCGCAGACAAGTGGGCTTCATGACGGGATCAGCGGTGAATGGGCCGGCCTCTTCGCGAGCAGGCTCGCTCCCACAGTGGATCTTGAGCGTTCAATAATTTTGTGTACACCCAAGAAACCCTGTGGGAGCGAGCCTGCTCGCGAAGGGGCCGCCCGCGTCACCACACAATGTCAGTCGAACATGAAGAGGGCATCATTGCTGAATTGCCCTTCAAAGGTGTGGGCCGGCATCGGCCGGCCAAACAGGTAACCCTGGACCTCATCGCAACCGTGTTCACGCAGGAAATCCAGTTGCTCCTGGGTTTCCACGCCCTCGGCGATCACCGCCAGGTTAAGGCTGTGGGCCATGGCGATGATCGCCCGGGCAATCTGCGCATCCTGTTCACCCGACGGCAGGCCGTCGACAAAGGTGCGGTCGATTTTCAGTACATCGATCGGGAACTGCTTGAGGTAGTTGAGCGATGAGTAGCCCGTACCGAAGTCGTCGACCGCGATGCTCAGGCCAAGGTTTTTCAACCCGGCGAGAATCTGCATGGCTTCGCTGACTTCGCGCATCAGGATACTTTCGGTCAGTTCCAGTTCCAGGCACGCCGGCGGCAGGCCGGTTTCCTTCAGGATGTTGGCGATCCGCGTGCCAAGCTGGCCGTCGGAGAATTGCCGTGCCGAGATGTTCACCGACACCTTCGGCACGCGCACCTTGGCCTGATGCCAGGTCTTGAGCTGGCGGCAGGCCTCGCTGATCACCCAATCCCCGACGTCCACCACCAGTCCGAGTTCTTCAAGCACCGGAATAAAATCTCCCGGCGGTACCAGTCCACGGCGCGGATGACGCCAGCGCAGCAAGGCTTCGGTGCCGGTCAGGCGTTTGCCATCGCCGCTGAACTGCGGTTGGTAGTACAGCACGAATTCGTTTTGTTCCAGGGCATGTCTCAAGTCGCTTTCCAGTTCGAGGCGCTCCAGGGCGCTGGCGTTCATGTCCGCCTGATAGAACTGGAAGTTGTTCTTGCCGCGCTCCTTGGCGTGGTACATCGCGGTGTCGGCGTTCTTCATCAACTGGCTCAGTTCATTGCCGTCCTGCGGACTCAAGGCGATGCCGATACTGGCCGTGACGAAGAACTCACGGCCTTCGAGTACGAAGGGTTTGACCAGGCTGGCGAGGATCTGCTCCGCCACGTGAATCGCCCGCGTCAAGGCGATTTCCCGGTTGGCCCGCGGTTGCAGGAGCAAGGTGAACTCATCGCCGCCCATGCGCGCGACCGTGTCGTCGTCGTCGACGCAACCGAGCAGGCGCGTGGCCATTTCCTTGAGCATGCGATCACCGGCGGCATGGCCCAGGGAGTCGTTGATCGGCTTGAAGCGGTCCAGGTCGAGGAACATCAACACCACCCAGGACTTCTGCCGTTCAGCCGCCTGCAACGCCGTGTGCAGGCGATCCTGGAACAGTGTGCGGTTGGGCAGGTGGGTCAGGGCGTCGTAATAGGCCAGGCGGTGAATCCGTTGTTCACTGGCCTTGCGTTCGCTGATATCGCTGAAGAAACACACGTAGCTGGCCAGGTCGCCTTCGTCGTCCAGAACCGCGGTAATGCCGACCCAGGCCGGATAATGCTCGCCATTGCGCCGACGCAGCCACACTTCGCCTTCCCAGGTGCTGTGCTGGTTCAGTTGCTTGAGCACGTAGCGCAAATGAGCTTCCTGCTGCTCATCGACGGTGAGCATGTTGGGCAACTGGTCGAGTACCTGTTCCACGGCATAACCGCTGACACGGCTGAAGGCTTCATTGGCCTGGACGATATAGCCGGCCGGGTCGGTGATGAGGATCGCCGAGGTCGAGTGTTCGAATACCGTGGCGGCCATGCGCAGGTCTTTCTCGGCCCGGCGTTGCTGGCTGATGTCGCGACCGACGCCCAGCACGCCTTCGAATGCACCGTGTTCGTCCCAGACCAGGACCAGTCGCAGCTCGATAGGAATCTTGCGCCCATCGCCGCGCAGGCAGTCGAACAGGAATAGTTGGGTTTGCACCTGGCTGCGCAGAAGGGCCAGCTGTTCAGGTTTATCCAGCGCTTTGCTGACGCGATCCATCAGGCTATAGATGCCACTCAACTGCTGCGGATTGGCAATGGTCGATTGCCAGCCGTTCTGGAAAATCCACTCCACTTCGTAGCCCAGCACCCCCTGCACGGAAGGGCTTACGTAGTTGAGTGCCATGCGGCTGTCGGTGGAAAAAATCACGTCGCTGATGCTTTCGGCGAGCATGCGGTAGCGCTGCTCGCTGTCGCGCAGCGACTCGCTGGCCTCGATCTGTTCGGTTACGTCCTTGGCCACGCCAATGATGCGGGTGACCTGGTCGTGCTTGTCCCGTGCCAGTGCCTGCTCGCGAATGTCGAAACGCCGCCATTGCCCGTCACGGTGGCGAAAGCGCAACTGGCATTGCATCAATTGGCTGTAGCCGCCTTGCCGCTGGGTCTGGCGCGACCTGTGGTAGTAATCGGCATCGTCGGGATGCAGGAGGATTTCCCAGAAGTACTCGCCCATCTGCTGCAGTTCGGTGCGGTTGTAGCCCAGCGTTTGGCCCAGATGGTGGTTGCTGAAGATCATTCGCTGGCTGATCACGTCTTGCACGTAAAGGTGATCGGGCACGGTCCGCACGACGTCAGACCAGAAACGTTCGCGCTCCTGCTGCGACAGCTCGATGAGCTTGCGGCTGGTGATATCGGTGATGCTCAGGATCACCGCCTTGAAGTCGTCAGGGTTCTGCGGCAGGCGCAACACCAGCCACAGATGCTGGTCACGACCCGAGGCGTCCTGGAGTTTGATTTCCAGTTCGAGCTGTTGCTGTTGCCTGTGCACCGCTTCGAGCACCTGATTGCCGATGGCACTGCCCTCTACGGGATTGCCATCGATCAACAGCCTCCAGACGTGTTCACAGGTATCGACGTTAAGCAGCTGTAGGGCGACCTGATTGACTTCGGTAATGCGCAGCTCCTGCAACAGCTGCCGGCGCTGTTGCGCAACCGCCAGCCATGCTTGCAGTTGCTCGTCGCTCAGCAGCTGGGCCTTGTCAAACACGCTCCGCAGGCCAGACATGTCGAGTACGCACAATGCCACGCCGGAGCCTTCGAAAATTTCCTGGTAGCGTCGGCGACCTTCGTGCAGCTGGCGCTGCCGACGGCGCATGTTTAGCAGGACGATGAACGGCAGCATGGAAAAAGCCAGGCATAGCAGGCATTTGCCAATGAAAGCCGGCAGCAGTTCTTCGAGCACTCGCTGGCGATCGAACAGTCCACGTAGTTGCCAGTCGCTGCTGCTCAGCGCGACGGTCAGCACGCTGTTGGCCACATCGTCCTGGGTCAAGGTGCCTGGGTTGACCTGCGGCAATGCCTCGTCGCGGCTGAGGATCTGGTGATTGAAGCGATTTTCCACCAGCCACAGCGGGGCAGTGCCCGTTTCGTTCAGATGGGTCAGTGAGGTGAAAAACGTCGGCTTTAAGCGCAAGGCCCAATAGCCGCGATTGCTGCCGCTGGCTTGATGTAGCAGCAGATACACCCGCGAGCCGTCGATGGCGTTGCTGTAGTAGTGGGGTTGGGCGCGACTGCGTCGGACCAGCTCTCCCAGATAGTCTGCATCGTCGCTGGTGCCGGCCGTGTCACTGAGGATTCTTCCCGAAGGGCTGAGCAGTGCCAGGCTCGAAAGCTCCGGCAAGGACTTTTGCAGTTTGCGCAGTAGGTCCTGCAGCTCGTCAGCTCTTTGCGGCTGCTCGACAATCGGTAGCAGGTTGAGGGCGATCTGGGCGTTGAGCGCCATGTTCAGGCTGACTTGTGCGGCCTGGTCGGCGGTGTGGTCGATGGTCGCCTGGCGTTGGATCTTCTGGGTTTCCCGAAGCTGATCGAGCAGTTGCCAGCACAACAAGGCGAGCAGCAGCAACACGAGCATCGCCATAGCGCCCTTGAGTGTGCCGTGCATGGGCGAGCCGGGTGCAACAGTCGGTGCACGGGGGATCAGGGACGGAGGGACACTGGACAAACTGTAATCCTGCGGTTTGGCTGGACTGGCGCGACGTGCACTATAAGTCGGACGCCCGAAGGGCGGCTAGCATGCCTTGAGTTGTGGCGAAGTGCCAGTCCCGCTCGGCTGGACTGCCATCTGTCATTAAGGTAGCTTTGCCGATTACGCGGGAGCGTTCCAGCTCCTAGAATCAGACTTTTTTCAGCGCCTGCGCATTGACCTCGTCAAGCGTACGTCGCGCATGGTCTGGCCGGGCATCGCCTGCGCTCTATTCATTCATCAGTCACTGACCCTAGGTTCTCCATGGCTCAATACGTATTCACCATGCATCGGCTGGGCAAAGTTGTTCCGCCGAAGCGGGAAATCCTGAAAAACATCTCCTTGTCGTTCTTCCCGGGCGCCAAGATCGGGGTACTCGGCCTCAACGGTTCGGGTAAGTCCACCCTGTTGAAAATCATGGCTGGCGTCGACACCGAGTTCGACGGCGAAGCCCGTCCGATGCCGGACCTGAACATCGGCTATCTGCCGCAAGAACCACAACTGGACCCGACCAAGACCGTGCGTGAAGTGGTCGAGGAAGCGGTCAGCGTGATCAAGGACGCCCAGGCGCGCCTGGACGAGGTCTACGCGGCCTACGCCGACCCGGATGCCGACTTCGACAAGCTGGCTGCCGAACAGGCCAAGCTCGAAGCCATCCTGCAAGCCAGCGATGGCCATAACCTGGAGCGCCAGCTGGAAGTCGCCGCCGACGCGCTGCGCCTGCCGGCCTGGGACGCAAAAGTAGAACACCTGTCCGGTGGTGAAAAGCGTCGTGTGGCCCTGTGCCGCCTGCTGCTGTCCGCGCCAGACATGCTGCTGCTCGACGAACCGACCAACCACCTGGACGCCGATTCCGTTGCGTGGCTGGAGCACTTCCTGCACGACTTCCCGGGCACCGTGGTCGCGATCACGCACGACCGTTACTTCCTGGACAACGTCGCTGGCTGGATCCTGGAACTCGACCGCGGCGCGGGCATTCCGTACGAGGGCAACTATTCGGGTTGGCTGGAAGCCAAGTCCGATCGTCTGGCCCAGGAATCCAAGCAGCAGTCGGCTCACGAAAAAGCCATGAAGGAAGAACTGGAGTGGGTGCGCAAAGGCGCCAAGGCCCGCCAGTCGAAATCCAAGGCACGTCTGCAACGCTTCGAGGAAATGCAATCGCAGGAATTCCAGAAGCGCAGCGAAACCAACGAGATCTACATCCCGGCGGGTCCACGCCTGGGCGACAAGGTCATCGAGTTCAAGAACGTCACCAAGGGCTACGGCGATCGCGTATTGATCGACAACCTGTCGTTCTCCATGCCTAAAGGCGCCATCGTCGGTGTGATCGGCGGTAACGGTGCCGGTAAGTCGACCCTGTTCCGCATGCTGATGGGCAAGGAAACACCGGATTCGGGCAGCATCGAAGTCGGCGAAACCGTGCAGTTGGCTTGCGTGGACCAGAGCCGCGAAGACCTGGACGGCAGCAAGACCGTGTTCCAGCAAATCTCCGATGGTTCCGACCAGATCCGCATTGGTAACTACGAGATTCCGTCGCGCACCTACGTCGGCCGCTTCAACTTCAAGGGCGGCGACCAGCAGAAGTTCGTCAAGGACCTCTCCGGTGGTGAGCGTGGTCGCTTGCACCTGGCGCTGACCCTGAAAGAGGGCGGCAACGTCCTGCTGCTCGACGAACCGTCCAACGACCTCGACGTCGAAACCCTGCGCTCCCTGGAAGAAGCCCTGCTCGACTTCCCGGGCGCCGCCATTGTGATCTCTCACGATCGGTGGTTCCTTGACCGCGTCGCGACTCACATCCTGGCGTACGAAGATGACTCGCAAGCGGTGTTCTTCGAAGGCAACTACACCGAGTACGAAGCCGACCGCAAAAAGCGTCTTGGCGAAGCCGCTGCCCAACCACATCGGGTACGGCACAAAAAACTGGCCTGATTTCGGGTTGGTGGTTTGAAAAAAAAGCGGTGCCTTCGGGCCAATGCCAGTCAGTCATGCTGACTGGCATTTTTATTTCTGGCCGGAGGATTGTAACGCTCGATTCAGATCCTTCCTGGCAAAACGAGACAGTACAGTGATTTTAAGTCGGTGCGATGTTTAGGTATTGAAGAAAGCCGGAAAGAAGCTGTTTAGAGATTGCAACCTAGTAGTTCTGCTAGTGGTGGATGTGAAATTACTGTTTATACTCGCTTATGTGGTTTAACACTAATTCGCTTTCTCTCCGGTGATTATAATGAAAACTTCAAATTTACCTTTGCTTCCTAAAGCAAGTCCGATTCCTGATCCTTTGATTACAATCCAGGCTTCTAATGTTACTGCTACGACATGTCGGATAAGCTGGCAGGTATATGGGTACTGGGGTGGTGTTGATTTATATAACGGCCGTGCTCATGTGGGCCAATATAGTGGCGGAGGGTCTTATGAATTTACCGGGCTGACATCCAAGACGCCTTATGTGTTTTCTGTGCATCCTAAAACACATGGTCCAGGCAGCCCTGAAGGTAAAAGTGTGCCTGTTACCACCGCCAGGCACAAACCGAGTCCTCCGTCATTTCTTGAGGCTTTCAATCAAACTTCGTCTGAGGTTAGTTTGTTCTGGGGGGACGGTGCAGTCGACGGTGGTGAGCCACGCTATGAACTAAGGCGTGATAATGATTTGATGGAAGTGTCACGCCATCCTCCTTATAAAGATACCGCTCCAGAGCAAGGGCGAGTTCATAAATACTGCATGCGTACGTATGATGAGGAATTTAACCGTTCCGATCCCATTTGTGTCGATGTCGAGTTCGAAGACTTTACCGCACCGACAGTGCCTACTGATCTGAGAACCACCAATTTAGGGCTTATCTTCAGTTGGGATGAATCCAGTGACAGCTCAGGGCATGTTACCTATCGGGTCGATCAGGGAGTTGATCATAAATTAGGGGAAACTATAAATACTGAGTTTGCTATTGCCGGTCTGGTTCCAGGTCAACGCTACGAGTTTGGTGTAACTGCGTTCGATCCTACGGGCAATGAATCAAATCGGGTTTTTGTTCAATATCCCAAGGTTGGTATTCCATTTAACGTTGGGGAAGTTAATTTTCCTGCAAAAAACCAACTTCCAGGGTTTTCAGGTTCCGTCGGGTCTCGATTCACGCCAACGCCTCCGACCTATTTTAAGCCTTTTAATCACACGGCGAGTCAGGTTTCATTTTATTGGTACGGCGGTGAAGTAGAAACTGGTGAACCTCGATATGAACTGCGTCGAGATAATCAGCTCCTCGAGATACCAATTTCGCCCCCCTATACCGATACAGATCCACAGGAAGGACGAGAGCACGTTTACTGCATTCGAACTTACGATGAGTCATTTCGCTACTCGGAGCCTGTTTGTGTCAAGGTTAGTTTTCCGGACTTTACCTCGCCGACAGACCCCTCGAATCTTCGAACCACTGATCTTGGCCTAACATTGACGTGGGAGCCGTCGTATGACAGCTCTGGCAATATTACTTATATCGTCGAACAGGGCGGTATAGAGTCGGGGCGTACGAAAGAGACCGAGTTTGCTGTTACCGGGCTGGAATCAGGTAAGCGATATACGTTTAGCGTAAGGGCGGTGGATGGTACCGGGCATGAGTCAGATCGCGTATCTGTTCATTATCCTGCATTGGGTATTCCTCTTCCGGGGAAACGTGTCGGTTCGGCCCTATTGGCTTGACCTGCTCAACCAAGCCCTGATGCTGGCGCATCAGGGCTTTTATGTGCGGGGTGCATGCTAGTGCAAGCCCTGCGGATGAGGTCCCCTTTATGGTGCATGAAGTACTGAAAAATCGATTATTTTATATCTTGAGCACCATTTAATTTCATAAATGCGACATTCTGCTCTATTCCTGTGCGCGTTACGTTTGTTAAAGTCCGGCCCAATTTCTTCCAACGACAATAATTTGCCGAGACTTTTCCATGATCGAATCCGTCGAATCCTTCCTTGCCCGGCTGAAAAAGCGCGACCCGGACCAGCCTGAATTCCACCAGGCCGTCGAGGAAGTCTTGCGTAGCCTGTGGCCCTTTCTCGAAGCCAATCCGCATTACCTGACCTCAGGCATCCTGGAGCGCATGTGCGAGCCGGAGCGAGCTATCGTGTTCCGCGTGTCCTGGGTCGACGATCACGGCAAGGTGCAGGTCAATCGCGGTTTCCGTATCCAGATGAACAGCGCCATTGGCCCGTACAAAGGCGGCCTGCGTTTCCATCCGTCGGTGAATCTGGGCGTCTTGAAGTTCCTGGCCTTCGAGCAGACCTTCAAGAACTCGTTGACGTCGTTGCCCATGGGTGGCGGCAAAGGCGGTTCCGATTTCGACCCCAAAGGCAAAAGCGACGCCGAAGTCATGCGCTTCTGCCAGGCCTTCATGAGTGAGCTGTATCGCCACATTGGCGCCGATGTCGACGTGCCGGCCGGCGATATCGGCGTCGGTGCCCGCGAGATCGGCTTCCTGTTCGGTCAGTACAAGCGCCTTAGCAACCAGTTCACCAGCGTGTTGACCGGCAAGGGTCCGAGCTATGGCGGCAGCCTGATTCGCCCTGAGGCCACCGGGTTCGGTTGCGTGTACTTCGCCGAGGAAATGCTCAAGCGTCGCGGTGAAACCGTCGAAGGCAAACGTGTGGCGATCTCGGGTTCTGGCAACGTTGCGCAGTACGCGGCGCGCAAGGTCATGGACCTGGGCGGCAAGGTTATTTCGCTGTCTGACTCCGAAGGCACGCTGTACTGCGAGAGCGGGCTGACCGAAGAGCAGTGGCAGGCGCTGCTTGAGCTGAAGAACGTGCAGCGCGGACGCATCAGCGAACTGGCGGGTCGATTTGGCCTGGAGTTCCTGGCTGGCCAGCACCCATGGGGGCTGAGCTGCGACATCGCGCTGCCGTGCGCCACGCAAAACGAACTGGATGCCGAGGCGGCACAGGCGTTGCTGCGCAATGGCTGCTTCTGTGTGGCGGAAGGGGCGAACATGCCGACCACCCTCGAAGCCGTGGACCTGTTTATCGAAGCAGGCATCCTGTTCGCGCCGGGCAAGGCGTCCAATGCCGGTGGTGTTGCTGTCAGCGGTCTGGAGATGTCGCAGAACGCCATGCGTTTGCTATGGACCGGCGGTGAGGTGGACAGCAAGCTGCACGCCATCATGCAGTCGATCCATCATGCTTGCGTGCATTACGGTGAGGAGAATGGCCAGGTCAACTACGTCAAGGGCGCAAACATCGCCGGTTTCGTCAAAGTCGCCGACGCGATGCTGGCCCAAGGTGTGGTTTAAGCCGGTTCGATACGAATGATCTCGATCGTTTGATCACCGGCCGGGCGTTGCCACAGCACCTCGTCACCGAGTTGCGCCCCGAGCAGTGCCCGACCCAGCGGCGATCCCCAATTGATCAGGCCATGAGCGGCATCGGCCTGATCTTCGCCCACCAGTTGCACCCGGTGCTCGGCGTCATGTTCATCGGCGTAGGTCACCCGACTGCCGATCTGCACTTTTTCGGTGGACGTGGCGACTGGTACGACCTGGGCGCTGCCCAAGCGTTGCTTGAAGTAACGCAGGTCGCGCTCCAGGTCGGCCAGGCGCTGCTTGTCGGCCTGATCGCCCTCCGCAGACTGCGCGGCGTGCAGCGCTTGCAGTTCGCCAACCTTGGCCTGCAGCAGTTTCAGGCCCTGTGGTGTGACGTAGTTGGGCTGCGCGCTGACCTGCCGTTCGACTGGCTGATCGGCTTGCGCAGCGGCGTTATCTTCATTGACGAATGCCCGGCTCATGGTTTTCTCCCGTTATAGGGTTTGGGCCATGCTCGCAGGCATTTGGTTGCACAGGATGTCTGAAAGCGACTCATGGCGAGCGATAGGCTCGAGCGGCATCCTGATCCTTCTGTTGCTCCCAGGCTTTGTCCCGTTCATTGAGGTGACTGTTGCGATAGCTCTCACGATCCTCGTTTTCGCGCATGGCCTGACACTGACGGAAACCATCGCTCCAGCCTTCGGCGTAATTCTTGTCCTTCAGGTAGCGCGGGACGTTTTTTCGAAACTCGCCGGTGATGGCCCCGGCGGCCTGTCGACCACTGCTGCACCCATCATCGAACCCGTCGGCGAATGCCGGTGGATAACCCTTGGCGATCAGATCTTCGTGGGTTGTCTGGCAACCAGCGATCAACATCAACAAACTCAACACACCTGCGCAACGCCACATCTCGGACTCCCGGGGCCGTTTAACGGCCTATAAGGGAAGTCTAGGTGCGGGTTCGTCAGGTGTTTGTGGAAGGCCTGTGAAAAATCCATTCAACACCACAACCCCCACCCCCCTGTGGGAGCGAGCCTGCTCGCGAAGGCGGTGGATCAGCCGCCATCGATGTCGGCAGACAGTGCGCATTCGCGAGCAGGCTCGCTCCCACAGGGTGGATCGGTGCATTTTGGTCAGTAGTGATACCACTTCACCTCTAGCATCACTTCATTCTCAGGCGTGGCCAGGTGGCTGAACTCGCGCTGGGCGCTCAGGCGCAAACCGAGGTTGCGCGACAATTCCCACTGCTGGTTCAGGCTCAGGCTACGGCGCACTTCGCCATTGGTGAAGAAATCGCCTTTTGCCTCCAGGCTCAGATTGCCCAGCGGGTTTTTCCACAGCAGGCCGGTGTTGAAACCTGCTGCCGGCGATATGAATTCGGCGAAGTCATTATTGTGCTCCACGCGCACGGTACCCAGGGCGAACCCCAGCATGTCGTCGCCCAGTTGCCAGGTTCCGCCGCCGCCGCCATTGACGTGGCTGACCAGGGTTTCATCGTCATGCTTGCCCGGCACTCGCTCCAGGCCACCAGTGACCTGCCACGACAACGGTTGCAGCAACTCATTTCGCGGGGTCAGGGAGCGAATGGTCGCCAGGTCCAGTTGCTGCACTTGCCAGTCATTGCCTTCGTACTGGCGCAGTTTCAATTGCAGGATCTCGATCTGTGCGCCGAGGGGGAAGCTTTCGGCGTTGTCATTGAGATCGTGATAGGCCATGCGCAAGCCGTACTCGCCAAAGGCGCGGTCACCACGGGTGCCCAGACCGGCCTGCCAGGTGCGCGACTCGTGGCCGTCCTCGGGCAGGCCAGGCTGCGGGATGTCCAATTCGGGTGCGGGATTGCGGTTGATCGCCCGCAGCAACTCAAAGCTGCGCTGGGCCCGCTGCGGATCTCGCTCCTGGCCGTTGGCGCGATAGCGTTCCAGGCGGTAGGCCGCATCGATGATCAGCGCCTGGCGGTCACGGGGTTGCGCCTTGAATTCGGGCGTTTGCAATTGATTCTGGTCGGCGCTGACCTTCAGTACCCACTGTTGTTCTTCATCGGTCAGTGGCTCGGTTCGGCTCAGCAATTCCCGTTCGCGAGACGGACGATACTGGATGGACTCCACCAGCCCGGCCTCTTTCACGGCCTTGACGGTGTCGGTGGGAATGGCTGTCAGTGGGAATTGCTCGGTCAGGCGCAGACTCGGACGCGCGACTTGCAGCAGTTCCAGCAGGCGATAGGAGCAGTTTTCGTCGAAGAAGAAATAGTCGAACTGAATCTGTTTCAGTTCCCAGACGTGCTCGACCATGCGCGCCGTTTCCTTCTGGGTCAGGTTCAGGCGGTACTCCCACAAGTCACGGTTTTCGAGACTGCGGTATTCCGAGAGCTTTTCCTGGTAAGGCACCAGCGCAAACAGCCCCGGATAGCCCCCCATCAAGCCTTTCCAGGCGTACAGGATGCTGTTGTCGGAACCCTCGATGTAGGCGCCGAAGTTGATCGCGTAACTGAGCAGCGAGGTCTTGTCGCTTTGCACGTCGGCCTGATCGATGCGCAGCAATGTGTGGCCGAACATCGATGACGGGCTGTTCAGGTAGGCCGCCGGGAAGATCATCACCGCGCTGTGGGGCGAAACGTCCTTGAACCATTGATTGAACTCGGCGCAGTCCAAAGCCGGCAGGTCGGTCAGGTTGAGCTGCGCCTTGAGCCAGCGGGTTCGTGCCGGGTAGACGCACTGCGCATGCTGTTCGCCGGAAGTGGCCGGGGCGTACAAGGCTTGCACGGTGGCCGCCAGTTCACGGTCCGGGTGTTCGTTGCCATCGGCGGCAAGAAAAAATTTCTTGTCGCTGACATAGCTACGCCAGCCACCAAGCTTGGCGGTTTCGTAATGGCCCAGGGAGATCCAAAAGGGGTCGTTGGCCAGTTGCTGCAAACGTTGTGGATCGATGTGAGGCGCGGCGGACAGCGGGGCGCAGACACAGAGCGCCAGCCAGGCAAGGCGTTTGAGCATAATCAGCAACTTAAACAGGAAAAAAACAAAGACCCAAGGAGGGGGCAGGTCCAAAAAATAAACCCGCTTCCCGAAAGAAGCGGGGTGCGCTGGAGCTTAAGCCTGAGTGGCGTACTTGGCCAGGCGAGGATCGCTCTTGAGAACGGCCAGGGTGTTGGTATGCACATCTTCCGCGGTCACGTCAGCTTTGCTGAAGATCTGCTGGAAGTGCTCGTGAGTGACGGCGGCGAAGTGCGCACGGTCTTCCGGCGCCACGCCCAGTACTACGGCGTAGGTGGTCAGCGCTTCGCCCTGACCTTTAGCCATGTCTTCGGACAGCTCGTTCATCATGCCATTCATGGCAAACCAGGATTTGCCGCCATAGGTCAGCGACGCGTTGGTCGAGCAACCGTTGGTACCGGAAGTCATACCAAATGTTGCGTTGCCGGAAGTGCCGTTGGTGGTGGATGCCAGGAAGTGAGCCGGGGTACCACGCTGACCTTCGAACAGCATGTTGCCCCAACCGCAATCCGGGCCGCCTGGCGCCTGAGCCATGGCGTTGATGGATACCGCGGTGAAGAGAGTACCAAGAAGAATCCGTTTCATAGCTTTGTTCTCTTTTATGTGCAAACCAATGGACAAGGGTTCTGGCGCCTATCTCGCCAGTGTGGACTGGTTATTAATCCAGTCGCGCAGTTTGGAGTTTAGGCATGATCAAGGGGTTCCGTGATTTTTTGCCAAATATTCGTTGAAAACGCTGATTTGGCGCCGCTCAACGCCGGGCTTTGGCCTTGACTATGCTTTGGCCTTAGGCGCTCCTTGCCAGTCAGGCATGGGCGGCGCCAGAATGCCGCTATCTGCCCCGCCTGATTGTTAAGGAAGCCCGATGCCTGATCCTGTTGCTGCCAGCTTGCGTCTAGCGCCTGAAGCGCTGACCCGTCCGTTTTCCGCTGAACAGTTCAGCTTCTCTACCACCAATGATCTGGAGCCCTTTCGCGGTGTGCTTGGCCAGGAACGTGCGGTCGAAGCCTTGCAGTTCGGTGTGGCCATGCCACGCCCCGGTTACAACGTATTCGTCATGGGCGAGCCCGGCACCGGTCGCTTCTCGTTCGTCAAACGCTACCTGAAGGCCGAAGGCAAACGCCTGCAGACCCCGGCGGACTGGGTCTACGTCAATAATTTCGATGAGCCGCGCGAACCGCGTGCCCTGGAGTTGCCATCGGGCACCGCCGGTGCCTTCATCTGTGATATCAACGGCTTGATCGACAACCTGCTGGCGACCTTTCCGGCGGTGTTCGAGCACCCGTCCTACCAGCAGAAGAAAAGTGCCATCGACCGCGCCTTCAATCAGCGCTATGACAAGGCACTGGATGTGATCGAGCGCCTGGCGCTGGAGAAAGACGTCGCGCTCTATCGCGATGCCAGCAATATCGCATTCACTCCGATGCTTGAAGGCAAGGCGTTGGATGAGGCCGAATTCGCCCAATTGCCGGAAGCCGAGCGCGATCGCTTCCACGATGATATTTCCAACCTCGAAGAGCGCCTGAACGAGGAACTCGCCAGCCTGCCGCAATGGAAGCGCGAGTCGAGCAATCAGCTGCGCCATCTGAACGAAGAAACCATCACCCTGGCCCTGCAGCCTTTGCTGTCGCCGTTGTCGGAGAAATACGCCGAGAACGCGGCGGTGTGCGGGTACCTGCAAGCGATGCAGGTGTATTTGCTCAAGACCGTGGTCGAGCAACTGGTCGACGACAGCAAGACCGATGCAGTCGCCCGCAAGCTGCTGGAGGAGCAATACGCGCCGAGCCTGGTGGTCGGGCATTCCGCCAGTGGTGGTGCCCCTGTGGTGTTCGAGCCGCATCCGACCTACGAGAACCTGTTCGGCCGCATCGAATACAGCACCGACCAGGGCGCGCTCTATACCACGTATCGGCAGCTGCGGCCGGGTGCGCTGCACCGGGCCAACGGCGGTTTCCTGATCCTCGAAGCGGATAAAATGCTCAGCGAGCCGTTCGTGTGGGATGCGCTGAAGCGCGCCCTGCAATCGCGCAAACTGAAAATGGAATCGCCACTGGGCGAGATGGGTCGTTTCGCAACCGTCACCCTGACGCCGCAGCACATTCCATTGCAGGTCAAAGTCGTCATCATCGGGGCTCGCCAGCTCTACTACACGCTGCAGGACCTCGATCCGGACTTCCAGGAGATGTTTCGCGTCCTGGTGGATTTCGATGAAGACATTCCGATGGTCGACGAGAGCCTGGAACAGTTCGCCCAGTTGCTCAAGACCCGTACTTCCGAGGAGGGCATGGCGCCGTTGACCGCCGATGCGGTGGCGCGCCTGGCAACCTACAGCGCACGCCTGGCCGAGCATCAGGGGCGGTTGTCGGCACGCATCGGTGATCTGTTCCAGCTGGTCAGCGAGGCGGATTTCATTCGTCACCTGGCCTCGGATGAAATGACCGATGCCGGTCACATCGAGCGGGCACTCAAGGCCAAGGCCACCCGTACTGGACGTGTGTCGGCGCGCATTCTCGATGACATGCTGGCGGGGATCATCCTGATCGACACCGCGGGCGCGGCGGTCGGCAAGTGCAACGGCCTGACAGTGCTGGAAGTCGGCGACTCGGCCTTTGGTGTACCGGCGCGGATCTCCGCCACGGTGTATCCCGGTGGCAGCGGTATCGTCGACATCGAGCGTGAGGTCAACCTCGGTCAGCCCATCCACTCCAAAGGGGTGATGATTCTCACCGGTTACCTGGGCAGCCGTTACGCCCAGGAGTTTCCGCTGGCGATCTCCGCGAGCATTGCGCTGGAGCAGTCCTATGGCTACGTCGATGGTGACAGTGCTTCCCTGGGCGAGGCGTGCACCCTGATCTCGGCCTTGTCGAAAACCCCGCTCAAGCAGTGCTTTGCGATTACCGGCTCGATCAACCAGTTCGGTGAAGTGCAGGCCGTGGGCGGCGTCAACGAGAAGATCGAGGGGTTCTTCCGTCTCTGTGAAGCGCGCGGACTGACGGGCGAACAGGGAGCAATCATTCCCCATGCCAACGTTGCCACGCTGATGCTTGACGAGAAAGTGCTGGCCGCTGTGCGCGCCGGTCAGTTCCACGTCTATGCCGTGCGTCAGGCCGACGAGGCGCTGAGCCTGCTGGTGGGTGAGCCGGCGGGCGAGCCGGATGAAAATGGCGAGTTCCCTGAAGGTAGCGTCAACGCACGGGTGGTGGAGCGCTTGAGGGTGATCGCGGAGATGATCAGCGAAGATGACCTGAAAGAGGCAGAGAAGGAAATGGCTGTGGAGGCGCTGGTGGAGGCCAAGCCGGCCTGACAAAAACCTGAGCTTCACCCCGATCCACTGTGGGAGCGAGCCTGCTCGCGAAGACGGATTTTCATTCAGCATTGATGTTGGATGATCGTCCGCTTTCGCGAGCAGGCTCGCTCCCACATTTGCTTGTGAATCGCAATAAAGTGCCATCACTCTGGCGCCAATATTCACACAGTGACCATTCGGCGCCTTCTGGTCTTACTTGACGTACTAGTCAAACTTTTCCTCTATTCTCTGCTCAAGGATATCGACAGTATCACTGGATCGAGACAGCCTTCCCGTGGAGGCTGAATACCGGATTTACCGAGGGTCGCCGCCATGCCGCGCAACCTCTGCCTCACTCGTCAATGTCTAGGTCTTGTGACTCGTATCGAATGCGCCATCCGCCCCCTGGCGGGCGATACGGGGATGTGGACCTTACTCTTCGCCGCCGGAATGGCCGGTGAACAACCTTCAGCCATCAAAGCCCAAGGCCCGTTCCATGGCCCTTTTGTGGCTGAGTCCATCCTCGATACCATCGTTGAAAGCCTGACCCTGCACGGCTATGAACTGGCCGATGACCCGCAGATCTGGTGCCTGCATCTGCAAGCCCAGTTGCGGGAAATCAACGGTGGTCGTTGTCGTAGCGTGGGTGGTTTCGAGTTCCGGCCCGAGCACTGACAGCGCTATTGGGCCTGGCTGGACATGTCAGCCTTGTCGAGCTTGACCTCAAAACCATATTGCACGGTGGCGAGGTCAGTTCGTTGATAGGTTTCCAGGCGCGTGGGTTGACCGTAGAAGTAATGCACGGCGAATAACGCGGGGCCTTCTGTGCTCGCGTCATGGCTGACCGCAAGAATTTCCTTCAGGTAATTGCCGCTGTCATCCTTGGCAAAAAAACGCCAGTCCGGATCGGGAAACACTTTCGAATCCACCACCAGCGCATTGCCCTTGAGTTCAAGACCCTTGGGCAATTGATGGGCATCGAACGTCTGCTTTTCGACAGTGGCCAGAAACAGCGGGATGGAGCCAACCACAAAGGCGGGTGTCTGTGGAAACAGGTTCAGGTCGTAGGTGATCGTGCCGCCCAGGGGGTCGACCTCATACGCCTCTGGTGGCAATTCGATCGACCCATCGCGCTTGCCGCTGCTGTCTTCGGTGAAGAAGCTGACCGGACTATCGCCCGGGTTGAAAGAGCTACCGAGCAATTCATCATTGAAGCTGCGCAGGTGAGTGAACTCGACGCGCGCAGCGCTGGGATCCTCGACCGATTGAGTGATCCTGACGCCTTTTTTCAACTGCTCAGGGGTCAAGGTCGCGCCCTTGAGCCAGGTCGGGGCATTGTCGTCGTAGACTACCACCGGCAAGCTCAGCGGCTGGATGGTTTTCGCCGTGGTATGGCGGTCGAAGCGGCGTACCGGCAGGTCCAGGTCCTTGCGAGTCACCGTAACGCCGGAGAAATCCAGCAGGCTGACTTCAAGGGTTTCGATGGTCCCGTTGAAATACACCTTGGAGTAGTGGCGTTTCTGTTGTTTCTCGAAGGTTCGCTGCTCTTCATTGAGCTGTTTTTCCAGCGACTCGCTCCAGAGTTTCTGTTGCTGCAACTTCGCCAGTTGTTTCTGGTAGAAGGCAATTTGCGCGGCATTCTCATTGATCGAGCCTGAGCGCGACAGAAACTGCCCGGTGGTATCCCTGGCCTGGACAATCAGCGGATTCAACGGTGTTTCGGCGATCTCGGGGGCTGGCGGCTCGCTATTGCTGAACTCGATTTCGGCGTAGTTGTCCCCAAGTTTCACCAAGGTGACGCTCAAATTGTCGTTGGTGCGGGTCTGGCCGATGTCCTTTTTCGTCAGGTCGAAGCTGTAGAGCCGGCGCGGTGCAATGACTTCCACCGTGCCTTGCAGGCTCACCGGTTGTGGCTGATTCTTGATATCGACGTCCAGTCCTTCAATGAACGGATAGGTCACGGTCAGGTCGTCAGGGTTGGTCACGTTGGAGCTCGATGGGCTCAACTGAATGCCCGGGTCGGTTTCCGACCATTCCGGCTGGAAGGCGATAACCCGTTTGTTGCTCAGGGTGACCGACTGCCATTGCAGGCCATGGGGAAACAGAAACGCCGCCGGGATGCTGAAGTTGAAGGGGAACACCGGTTGCAGGTCCGTCAGGTAGTCGGAGCTGGAGTCCTTGTGCAGGACGAAAAGGCCATTGATGTACGTGTCAACCAGGGCCTGTGGCGTTGGGTAGTGCTTGAGCACGGCGAGGGCGTCTTCACCGTATTCGGTTTCCACGGGCTTGCTGTCGAGCTTGAGTTGCGCGCGCTCAAGCAGCAAAAGCGAACCGCCCAGTTCGGCCACCGCATCCTTGAGTTTCGGGTCCTCGATGGCATCCAGGGACTTCTCGAACTGCGCAGTCTTTTCCTCAAGGCTGACCTGCCGTTTCTCGTCGCTGGGCGAGCAGGCGCTGATCAGCAGGGCCATGAAAATCCCGGCACTCGTTAATGGCAATCGCCCATCCATTTCCAGTCTTCCTGTCCGATGTCATTTTGCTGTCAATGGTTTGGACACTAGCAGAAAAAATTTGATACACACACGCAGGTAGCGGATTTCCCAATGGTTTCTGGGTATTACAGACGGCTGTTATACTCACGGCCATTTCAAGTCCGCCTGTGAGATTCAATGGAACGCTTTATCGAAAATGCAATGTACGCCTCGCGCTGGCTGCTGGCGCCGATCTACTTCGGTTTATCCCTCGGGCTGTTGGCACTGGCACTGAAATTCTTCCAGGAAGTCTTCCACGTTATCCCCAACGTCTTCTCGATGGCCGAATCGGACCTGATCCTGGTGTTGCTGTCGCTCATTGACATGGCGCTGGTAGGCGGTTTGCTGGTGATGGTGATGATTTCCGGCTACGAGAACTTCGTGTCTCAACTGGACATCGACGACAGCAAGGAGAAGCTCAACTGGTTGGGCACCATGGACTCCTCGTCGCTGAAAATGAAGGTGGCCGCGTCGATCGTGGCGATCTCGTCGATCCACCTGCTGCGTATCTTCATGGACGCCAAGAACGTCGATCCCGAGCATTTGCAGTGGTATGTCATCATTCACATGACCTTTGTGGTGTCGGCATTTGCCATGGGTTACCTGGATAAAGTGACCAAGCACTAAACAACGGCTGTCCTGTTGTTATGCGCCGCCCGTCTGTTGCAAAACAGACGGGCGGCGTCGTTTATGGCTTGTGCTTTGATGCGCCGAGGCATATCCCTGTAAGGGTGTTGGCTCGTCACTGCGTGAGGTGCGCTCATGAACCTGCAAGAGTTGAATGCCTATGCCGTCGCCGGGAAGGTCGATGAGTTGAACCTGATCTCCATGGAAGGAGGCATTTACCTGCTTGAGGCGCGTATGCACGGAGCGGCGTATCCATTGAGTGATGCGCCAGGTCACACGATGCAGTTGCGCTCGGTGGAACATGCACGCGAGGTGCTACGCTCCTTTCCCAAGTTGCACTTCAACCTTGTCCACACCGTCGTGCATGACGAGATGTGCGGGCTGGTTGCCGATGTGGAGGAAAACCTGAAGGTGCCGATCGCCTGACGTCCCTCATCAATGGCATGACATCTGTGCTAGTCTGCTGGCCCTTTTGGTTCCGGGCGCTCCGGGACGCGCTGTGCACGCACGGCCAGTTCCCGAGCCGTCCGCACAGCGGAGCAGTGTCATGTCCGAAGTAAATCTGTCCACCGACGAAACCCGCGTCAGCTACGGCATCGGCCGTCAGCTGGGCGACCAGCTGCGCGACAACCCGCCACCGGGCGTTAGCCTGGACGCGATCCTGGCAGGCCTGACCGACGCGTTTGCCGGTAAGCCAAGCCGTGTTGGCCAGGAAGAAATGTCTGCAAGCTTCAAGGTAATTCGCGAAATCATGCAGGCCGAAGCTGCAGCCAAGGCTGAAGCAGCCGCTGGCGAAGGCCTGGCCTTCCTGGCTGAAAACGCCAAGCGTGACGGCATCACCACCCTGGCTTCCGGCCTGCAGTTCGAAGTACTGTCCGCCGGTGAAGGCGCCAAGCCATCCCGTGAAGATACCGTGCGTACCCACTACCACGGCACCCTGATCGACGGCACCGTGTTCGACAGCTCCTACGAGCGCGGCGAGCCTGCGGAATTCCCGGTCGGTGGCGTGATCGCTGGCTGGACTGAAGCCCTGCAACTGATGAATGCCGGCAGCAAATGGCGTCTGTATGTGCCGAGCGAACTGGCTTACGGCGCTCAAGGCGTTGGCAGCATTCCGCCGCACAGCGTACTGGTGTTCGACGTCGAGCTGCTGGACGTTCTGTAATACCTGACCCTGTAGGAGCGAGCATGCTCGCAATGGGCGTGAACGATAACGCGTGCATTCTGAATGAGCGCGGTGTCCTTGAGTCCATCGCGAGCATGCTCGCTCCTACAAGGGTTTGCGTTTCTCATAGTTCTATCTTGTGATGCAGTTCATTGGTCGGGCGCAATGCCCGGGCATAGCAGAACAGAAACAGGTTTCTCACCACTTCCTTGAGCACCACCGGCTCGCTGGAACTCAAGCCGTTGACGTCCAGGTCACCCTGATCCTGCAGTTCGTTCAAGGCTTCTTCTTCCAGCACTGCACAGACTTCCCCGGTTTCCCGATGCAGGATCCTGAGGTAGGGGTGTGGACGGTCCAGCCAGGCATCGATCAAATAAGTCATGGGTTCTCATCTCCATTGATGGGGTTCAATGAGAATAATTCGTATTCAATAAATAGCAAGGGCCTATTGGCTGATCCGTGATTTTTCTGGGTAAAGATTGCGTAAGGTCAAAACGGCTGGCATTTGGCTATTGCGAGGGTTCATTGGGCGAGGCGGGGAGGGCGAAGCACCACCCCACGTCAGGACGCGGGGTGGCGTAAAGCTGAATCAGACTTTTCTGACGAATTCAGATTTGAGCTTCATCGGGCCGATGCCGTCGATCTTGCAGTCGATGTCGTGATCGCCATCGCACAGGCGGATGTTCTTGACCTTGGTGCCCACCTTGACCACCAGCGACGTGCCCTTGACCTTGAGGTCCTTGATGACGGTGATGGTGTCGCCGTCCTGCAGGACATTGCCCACCGAATCCTTTTTCACTGCATCATCGGACACAGCTTCGGCTTCGCCGCTGGCGGACCATTCGTGGGCGCACTCAGGGCAGATCAGCTGGGCGCCGTCTTCATAGGTGTATTCGGAATTGCATTTCGGGCAGGGTGGCAACGTGCTCACTAAGGCTCCTTGGATTCAGGATCGCTAAAAAGCGCACATTATATAGGGTTTTAGGTGAGAGAGGGGGTGGGACCTGTAGGAGCCGGCTTGCTGGCGATGCATCCAACTCGGTGTGTCAGGAACACCGTGGTGATGCAATCGCCAGCAAGCCGGCTCCTACAAGTGCAGATCAGTGTGTGCGGGCGACCGCAAACTCGCTCAATTCAACCAGTGCATCGCGGTATTCGCTGGCGGGCAGCGCGTCGAGACACTTGATCGCACGGGCCACATAGTCGCGGGCGAGCTGGGCGGTGTAATCCAGTGAGCCGGAGGCTTCCACAGCTTCGCGGATGTTTTCCAGGTCTTCGATACCGCCTTTCTGGATCGCCTTGCGCACCAGGGCTGCCTGCTCCGGCGTACCTTCGCGCATGGTGTAGATCAGCGGCAGGGTGGGCTTGCCTTCGGCCAGGTCGTCACCGACGTTCTTGCCCAGGGTCTCGGCGTCGCCTTTGTAGTCCAGCAGGTCGTCGACCAGTTGGAAGGCCACGCCCAGATGGTCGCCGAAGGTGCGCAGCGCTTCGCACTGCTCAGGTGTCGCGCCGGCCAGGGCTGCCGCACTGTGGGTCGAGGCTTCGAAGAGCATCGCGGTCTTGCCGCGGATGACCTCCATGTAGGTTTCTTCGGTGGTGCTGGCATCGCGGACCTTCGACAGCTGCAACACTTCGCCTTCGGCGATGATGCGCGTGGCTTGCGAAAGGATCTTCATCACCGGCATGGAGCCCAGCTCGACCATCATTTCGAAGGAGCGCGAATACAGGAAGTCGCCCACCAGCACGCTCGGCGCGTTGCCCCACATGGCATTGGCCGTCGAACGGCCACGGCGCATGCCGGACATGTCGACCACGTCGTCATGCAGCAGGGTAGCGGTGTGCAGGAATTCGATGGTGGCGGCCAGCAGGCGCAGGTCGTCGCCTTCGCGGCCGAGGGCCTTGCCACACAGCAGCACCAGTAACGGACGCAGGCGTTTACCGCCGGCCGAGGTAATGTAATCGCCGATTTTCGATACCAGCGGCACTCGGGAAGTCAGCTGCTTCTTGATGATGCCGTCGACGGCGCTAAAATCGTCCGCCACCGCGCGGTAGAAAGCTTGGGGTTGCATCAGCGACAGTTGCTCCAGAAGGGTTGCGCGGCATGCTAGGACCCACGCCAGCAGGTGTCAAGGCGCGATGGACGGCCTATTGCAAGGCGCTCGTGCCTTGCGTACAATCGCGCACCCTGAACTTCCTGGGCAGCACCTGCCTTACGCAATTGCAAGCGGGCCTCCAGCCCCATGCAGCCATGCCAGCCAATACCTCTTCTTATAAAGAGCTGGGTGAGCAGGATTATCGGAGAAATACCATGTCTTATGCAGTAATCGTTACTGGCGGCAAGCAGTATAAAGTCGCCCCAGGTGAATACCTGAAGATCGAAAAACTGGAAATCGCTACCGGCGAATCCGTTACCTTTGATCGCGTTCTGTTGGTTGCCAACGGTGACGACGTGAATATCGGCGCTCCAGTTGTTGCTGGCGCTACCGTTGTGGCTGAAGTGATCTCCCAAGGTCGTCACGATAAAGTCCGCATCATCAAGTTCCGTCGCCGTAAGCACCACATGAAGCGTATGGGCCACCGCCAGTGGTACACCGAGATCAAAATCACCGGTATTCAGGCTTAATTACAGCCTAATTCCTCACTAGGAGAATTGAACTCATGGCACACAAAAAAGCTGGTGGTAGTACCCGTAACGGTCGCGACTCAGAAGCCAAACGCCTTGGCGTGAAGATGTATGGCGGCCAGGCTATCAAAGCAGGCAACATCATCGTGCGTCAGCGCGGCACCCAATTCCACGCTGGCTACGGCGTTGGCATGGGTAAAGATCACACTCTCTTCGCTAAAGTCGAAGGCGTGATCAAGTTCGAAGTAAAAGGCGCCTTCGGTCGTCGTTACGTGAGCGTAGTCGCGGCTTAATCGCGCGATCGCTGGAAAAGCCCTGTCTCGCGACGGGGCTTTTTCGTTTGTGGGGTGAGTCTCTTGCAAAACTGTTTGTATGGGCTGCCGGCGCTGGTTTTAGCGGTCGTTGATTGGAGTCGCTGCGCTCATTTTTGCAAGAGTCTTATGTCTTAGTGTTTTTCGGCTCGTCCGTATGGCGAGAGGCGTTGTGTTATGAAGTTTGTTGATGAAGTATCGATCCGAGTAAAGGCTGGCGACGGCGGTAACGGCTGCATGAGTTTCCGTCGCGAAAAATTCATCGAAAACGGTGGTCCGAACGGTGGTGATGGTGGTGACGGCGGCTCGGTCTACATGATCGCCGACGAAAACCTCAACACCCTGGTCGACTATCGTTACACCCGGCACTTCGATGCCGAGCGTGGCTCCAATGGTGGCAGCACCGACTGCACCGGCAAGAAGGGTGAGGATCTGGTGCTGCGCGTACCGGTCGGCACCACCGTGATCGACTCCGCTACCCAGGAAGTGATCGGTGACCTGACCAAGGCCGGCCAGAAGCTGCTGGTGGCACATGGCGGTTGGCACGGTTTGGGTAATACCCGTTTCAAATCCAGTACCAACCGTGCGCCACGCCAGACTACGCCGGGCAAGCCGGGCGAGCAGCGTGACCTCAAGCTGGAAATGAAGGTGCTGGCGGACGTGGGTCTGCTGGGCTTGCCGAACGCTGGTAAAAGTACCTTTATCCGTTCGGTATCCGCTGCCAAGCCGAAAGTCGCCGACTATCCGTTTACCACCCTGGTGCCAAACCTGGGTGTGGTCAGCGTCGATCGCTGGAAAAGCTTCGTGGTCGCGGACATCCCGGGCCTGATTGAAGGTGCTTCCGACGGCGCCGGCCTGGGGATTCGTTTCCTCAAGCACTTGTCGCGTACCCGCCTGCTGCTGCACCTCGTCGACATGGCGCCGCTGGATGACACCAGTGCTCCGGACGCTGCCGAGGTCATCGTCAACGAGCTGACCAAGTTCAGCCCGTCCCTGGCTGAGCGTGATCGTTGGCTGATCCTCAACAAGTGCGACCAGATCCTTGAAGAAGAGCACGATGAGCGGGTCAAGGAAATCGTCGATCGCCTGGAGTGGACCGGTCCGGTCTACGTGATCTCGGCCATCGCCAAGCAGAACACCGAGCGTCTGTGTCACGACATCATGCGTTACCTGGAAGATCGTGCCGATCGCCTGGCCAATGACCCGGCCTACAAGGAAGAGCTGGCCGATCTCGATCAGCGCATCGAAGACGAAGCCCGTGCCCAGCTGCAGGCGCTGGACGATCAGCGTGCCTTGCGTCGTAGCGGCGTGAAGTCGGTCCACGACATCGGCGACGATGATTGGGACGAAGAAGATGTGGATGACGAAGACGGTCCGGAAATCATTTACGTGCGTGACTGATTCGTTGCGATAAACTTAAGCGCCGCTCAATCGAGCGGCGTTTTAGTATCTGGAAATCGATCGTTGGTCACGAATAACCACGAATAACGTCACGGGCAGTGCCAGGTCGCGCTGCCCTCAAGCTAAGGTTGAAGATGATGCGGAGCAAGGTGACAGGTGCGCAGCGTTGGGTCGTGAAGATCGGCAGCGCTTTGCTGACAGCGGACGGCAAGGGCCTGGATCGCGCGGCAATGGGTGTCTGGGTTGAACAGATGGTGGCCTTGCATGAGGCGGGTGTCGAGTTGGTGCTGGTGTCCTCCGGGGCGGTGGCGGCCGGCATGAGCCGTCTGGGCTGGACCGCGCGACCCAGTGCGATGCACGAGCTCCAGGCCGCTGCTGCAATCGGCCAGATGGGCTTGGTGCAGGCCTGGGAGTCGAGCTTTGCCGAGCATGGTCGACACACTGCGCAAATTCTCCTGACGCACGATGACCTGTCCGACCGCAAGCGCTACCTGAACGCCCGCAGCACCTTGCGTGCGCTGGTCGAGTTGAAGGTCATTCCGGTGATCAACGAGAACGATACTGTGGTCACCGACGAAATCCGTTTCGGCGACAACGATACCCTTGCGGCGCTGGTGGCTAACCTGGTCGAGGCTGACCTGCTGGTGATCCTGACGGATCGCGATGGCATGTTCGATGCCGATCCGCGCAACAATCCAGATGCCCAGCTGATCTACGAGGCGCGTGCCGATGATCCGGCGCTCGACGCGGTGGCAGGCGGTACCGGCGGAGCGCTGGGGCGCGGTGGCATGCAAACCAAGCTGCGTGCGGCACGCCTGGCGGCGCGGTCCGGTGCGCATACGATCATCGTGGGTGGTCGACTGGAGCGCGTTCTGGATCGCCTTAAGGCGGGTGAGCGCATTGGCACCTTGCTCTCGCCTGAGCGCGGCATGCTGGCGGCGCGCAAGCAGTGGCTGGCCGGGCATCTGCAAACCCGTGGCACCCTGGTGTTGGACGCGGGTGCGGTGACGGCGTTGTCCCAAGGTAACAAGAGCCTGCTGCCGGTTGGGGTCAAATTGGTCCAGGGTAGCTTCCGTCGCGGCGAAATGGTGGTGTGCGTGGCGCCCGACGGTCGTGAAATTGCCCGTGGGTTGGCCAACTACAGTGCGCTGGAAGCACAAAAAATCATCGGTCAGTCGTCTGAGGCGATTGTCGGTCTCTTGGGTTATATGGCGGAACCGGAACTGGTTCATCGCGATAACCTGATTCTGGTCTGAAGGAATACCTGATGCGCATGGCAAAAGGATTGTTGGGGTTGCTGTTGGCGATGCCGCTGCTGGCGTCGGCCGAGGAAATTGGCCAGGTGTCGACGGTGTTCAAGTTTGTCGGCCCGAACGATCGCATCGTGGTCGAGGCGTTTGACGATCCCAAGGTCGAGGGTGTGACGTGCTACCTGTCGCGCGCCAAGACTGGGGGTGTGAAGGGTGGGCTTGGATTGGCCGAGGATCGTGCCGAGGCGTCCATTGCCTGTCGTCAGGTCGGGCCCATCAGCTTCAAGGGTGAGCTCAAGGACGGTGACGAGGTGTTCAAGGAGCGTACCTCCCTGGTGTTCAAGACCATGCAGGTGGTGCGATTCCTCGATAAGAAGCGCAATACGCTGGTGTATCTGGTGTACAGCGATCGGTTGATCGAGGGCAGTCCGCAGAATGCGGTGACAGCGATTCCGATTTTGCCTTGGGCGAGCGCTCAATAAGTAAACGAAAATCCAAGTGTGGGAGCGGGCTTGCTCGCGAAAGCGCAGTGTCAGTCGATGCAGGTGTCGCCTGATGCGCCGCTTTCGCGAGCAAGCCCGCTCCCACAATTGTTTTGTGTGTTCATCAAATCGCAGGCAATAAAAAACCGACCCTGAGGTCGGTTTTTTAATGAACGAGTCGCTTAGGCAGTAGCGGCAACGTTCAGGGCCTTTACGTGGCCATTCAGGCGGCTCTTATGACGAGCAGCCTTGTTCTTGTGGATGATGCCTTTATCGGCCATACGGTCGATAACTGGCACAGCCAGAACGTAAGCAGCTTGAGCTTTTTCAGCGTCTTTTGCGTCGATGGCCTTAACTACATTCTTGATGTAGGTACGAACCATGGAACGCAGGCTGGCGTTGTGGCTGCGACGCTTCTCAGCCTGTTTTGCACGTTTTTTGGCGGAAGGTGAGTTGGCCACCGTCGAGCTCCTCGAAAGACTTTTTAGGAAATAGCAAACAAAATAGGCCGCGAATCATGCCGATGAGTTGAGGTCTTGTCAAGGGCGGTTGAAACGTTCCGCTAAGTGGTAGGTGCAACACCTCTGGATATTTCTTTCCAGCGTGCGACCTGTAAACTCGCGAGCTTTGGCTCTGTGCTGTTGCGGCGCGGAGTATCGCATAAGTAGGCGCGTAGTTCGCCTGCTGTTTATCGACAGGCACGAACTCTTTTAATGAATCTGCTCAAATCGTTGGCCGCTGTCAGCTCTATCACGATGCTTTCCCGGGTTTTGGGGTTTGTTCGTGACACCCTTATTGCACGTGCATTCGGCGCGGGAATGGCGACTGACGCCTTTTTCATCGCCTTCAAGTTGCCCAACCTGTTGCGGCGGATTTTTGCCGAAGGGGCGTTTTCCCAGGCATTCGTACCGATTCTGGCCGAATACAAAAGCCAGAAGGGCGATGAGGCGACGCGAACCTTCATTGCCTATGTTTCTGGCCTGCTGACACTGGTGCTGGCGCTCGTCACGGCGTTGGGCATGCTTGCCGCCCCCTGGGTCATCTGGGTGACCGCGCCGGGTTTCACCAATACGCCGGAGAAGTTCGAGCTGACCACCAGCTTGCTGCGAGTGACCTTTCCGTACATCTTGCTGATTTCCCTGTCCTCATTGGCTGGCGCGATCCTTAACACCTGGAACCGCTTTTCTGTGCCGGCGTTTGTGCCGACCCTGCTGAACGTCAGCATGATTATCTTTGCGCTGTTCCTGACGCCGTACTTCGATCCGCCGGTGATGGCGCTGGGCTGGGCGGTGCTGGCGGGCGGTCTGGCGCAGTTGCTTTACCAACTGCCACACCTGAAAAAAATCGGCATGCTGGTCCTGCCGCGCCTGAGTTTGCGCGACAGCGGCGTCTGGCGGGTGATGAAGCAGATGCTGCCGGCGATTCTCGGGGTGTCGGTGAGTCAAATCTCGTTGATCATCAACACCATCTTTGCGTCCTTCCTGGTTGCCGGCTCGGTGTCCTGGATGTACTACGCCGACCGCCTGATGGAGTTGCCGTCCGGTGTGCTGGGCGTGGCATTGGGCACGATTCTGCTGCCGACCCTGGCCAAGACCTACGCCAGCCAGGACCGCCAGGAATATTCGCGAATCCTCGATTGGGGCCTGCGCCTGTGTTTCGTGCTGGTATTGCCTTGTGCCCTGGCGTTGGGGATTCTGGCCGAGCCGCTGACGGTTTCACTGTTCCAGTACGGTCAGTTCGATGCCCATGACGCGGCCATGACCCAGCGTGCGCTGATTGCCTACTCTGTCGGTTTGCTCGGGATTATCGTGATCAAAGTACTGGCGCCAGGCTTTTATGCGCAACAAAACATCCGCACGCCGGTAAAAATCGCGATTTTCACCCTGGTGGTCACCCAGTTGTTCAACCTGCTGTTGATCGGCCCGCTGGCCCATGCCGGCCTTGCGCTTGCCATCAGTGCCGGTGCCTGCCTGAATGCCGGGCTGCTGTTCTATCAACTGCGCAAGCAGCAGATGTACCAGCCGCAACCGGGTTGGGCGAAGTTTGGCTTCAAGCTGGTGGTCGCGGTGACGGTGATGTCCGCTGTGCTGCTGGCGGGGATGCATTTCATGCCCGCCTGGGGCGAAGGGCAGATGCTTGAGCGGTTCCTGCGCCTGGGCGCTTTGGTCATCGCCGGTGTGGTGGCTTATTTCGGCATGTTAGTGTTGATGGGCTTCAGGTTGCGCGACTTCAATCGCAAGGCGCTTGGCTAAAGCCAGGGCCTCGATAAACATGGGCGAGTCGGCGTTTTTGTCGGCTCGATTACTTTGGGATACGGTGTTGCCTGTCGTCGGCCGCCGGGTGTGGTTATAATCGACCACTTTATGAGCAAGAAGCGCGTTATGCAGCTGGTTCGAGGCCTCCACAATCTGCGCCCCCAGCATCGGGGCTGTGTCGCCACTATTGGCAACTTTGACGGTGTACACCGTGGCCACCAGGCTATCCTGGCGCGGCTGCGCGAGCGTGCGCTCGAGTTGGGCGTGCCCAGCTGCGTGGTTATTTTCGAGCCGCAGCCCCGGGAATTCTTCGCCCCTGACACGGCGCCAGCGCGTCTGGCCCGGCTGCGTGACAAGCTGCAGCTGTTGGCTGCCGAAGGGGTCGACCGAGTCCTGTGCCTGGCATTCAACCAGCGCCTGAGCAAGCTCAGCGCCAGTGAGTTCGTCGATACCATCCTGGTTGACGGTCTCGGCGTGCAGCACCTTGAAGTCGGCGACGACTTCCGTTTTGGCTGTGACCGGGCAGGGGATTTCGATTTCCTGCAACAGGCTGGCGTCATGCAGGGCTTCACCGTCGAAGCGGCGCAAACCGTCGAGCTCGATGGCATTCGCGTCAGCAGCACCCAGGTGCGTAATGCGCTGGCCGCTGCTGATTTCGCCCTCGCGGAGCGTTTACTGGGCCGTCCATACCGGATCGCCGGTCGCGTGTTGCATGGCCAGAAGCTGGCCCGGCAGTTGGGTACGCCCACCGCCAATATCCAGCTCAAGCGTCGTCGCGTGCCGCTGACCGGGGTTTATCTGGTCAGTATCGACCTGGACGGCAAGACCTGGCCTGGCGTCGCCAATATCGGCGTTCGACCCACGGTCCAGGGAGATGGCAGAGCCCACCTCGAAGTACATCTTTTAGATTTTGCCGGCGATCTGTATGACCGGCGTATGACGGTGGTTTTCCACCAAAAGCTGCGTGAAGAGCAGCGTTTCGCCTCTCTGGAGGCGCTTAAGACGGCGATCAATGCGGATGTCGCCGCCGCCCGTGCCCTGTCGCACCTAGCGCCAATCGCTAATGAAGAGCCTTAAATGACCGACTATAAAGCCACGCTAAACCTTCCGGACACCGCCTTCCCAATGAAGGCCGGCCTGCCTCAGCGCGAACCGCAGATTCTGCAGCGCTGGGACAGCATTGGCCTGTACGGAAAGTTGCGCGAGATTGGCAAGGATCGTCCGAAGTTCGTCCTGCACGACGGTCCTCCATATGCCAACGGCACGATTCACATCGGTCACGCACTGAACAAGATTCTCAAGGACATGATCATTCGTTCGAAGACCCTGTCGGGCTTCGATGCGCCTTATATTCCGGGTTGGGACTGCCATGGCCTGCCGATCGAGCACAAGGTCGAAGTGACCCACGGCAAGAACCTGGGCGCGGACAAGACCCGCGAACTGTGCCGTGCCTACGCCACCGAGCAGATCGAAGGGCAGAAATCCGAATTCATCCGTCTAGGCGTGCTGGGCGACTTCGCCAACCCGTACAAGACCATGGATTTCAAGAACGAGGCCGGTGAAATCCGTGCCCTCGCCGAAATCGTCAAGGGCGGTTTCGTGTTCAAGGGCCTCAAGCCTGTGAACTGGTGCTTCGATTGCGGTTCGGCCCTGGCCGAGGCGGAAGTCGAGTACGAGAACAAGAAGTCCTCGACCATCGACGTCGCATTCCCGATTGCCGATGAAGCCAAGCTGGCTGCCGCGTTCGGTTTGCCTTCGCTGGACAAACCCGCGTCGATCGTGATCTGGACCACCACCCCGTGGACCATCCCGGCCAACCAGGCGCTGAACGTCCACCCTGAATTCAACTACGCCCTGGTCGATGTCGGCGACAAACTGCTGGTGTTGGCTGAAGAGCTGGTCGAGTCATGCCTGGCACGCTACAGCCTGGAAGGTTCGGTCATTGCGATTGCCTCGGGCAAAGCGCTGGAACTGATCAACTTCCGCCACCCGTTCTACGATCGCCTGTCGCCTGTCTACCTGGCTGACTATGTCGAACTGGGCGCCGGCACCGGCGTGGTTCACTCTGCCCCGGCCTACGGTGTGGACGACTTCGTGACCTGCAAGAAATACGGCATGGTCAACGATGACATCCTCAACCCGGTACAAAGCAACGGCGTCTACGCGACCTCGCTGGAATTCTTCGGCGGCCAGTTCATCTGGAAGGCCAACCCGGCCATCGTCGACAAGCTGACCGAAGTGGGCGCGCTGCTGCACACGACCATCATCGAACACAGCTACATGCACTGCTGGCGCCACAAGACTCCGCTGATCTACCGTGCCACCGCGCAGTGGTTCATCGGCATGGACAAGCAGCCAACCACCGGCGACACCCTGCGCCAGCGCTCGCTCAAAGCCATTGAAGAAACCCAGTTCGTACCGGCCTGGGGCCAGGCGCGACTGCACTCGATGATTGCCAACCGTCCGGACTGGTGCATCTCCCGCCAGCGCAATTGGGGTGTGCCGATCCCGTTCTTCCTGAACAAGGAAAGCGGCGAACTGCACCCACGCACCGTCGAATTGATGGAAGAAGTTGCCAAGCGCGTCGAAGTCGAAGGCATCGAGGCCTGGTTCAAGCTGGACGCCGCCGAGCTGCTGGGCGATGAAGCGCCACAGTACGACAAGATCAGCGACACCCTCGACGTCTGGTTCGACTCGGGTACCACCCACTGGCACGTCCTGCGCGGTTCGCACCCGATGGGCCACGAAAGCGGTCCACGCGCCGACCTGTACCTGGAAGGTTCGGACCAGCACCGCGGCTGGTTCCATTCGTCGCTGCTGACCGGTTGCGCCATCGACAACCACGCGCCGTATCGCGAGCTGCTGACCCACGGTTTCACCGTTGACGAGTCCGGCCGCAAGATGTCCAAGTCGTTGGGCAACGTCATTGCACCGCAGAAGGTCAACGACACCCTGGGTGCCGATATCATGCGCCTGTGGGTCGCTTCTACCGACTACTCCGGTGAAATGGCAGTGTCCGAGCAGATCCTGCAACGCAGTGCGGACGCCTACCGGCGTATCCGTAACACCGCGCGTTTCCTGCTCTCGAACCTGACCGGCTTCAACCCGGCCACCGACCTGCTGCCGGCCGAAGAAATGCTGGCACTGGACCGTTGGGCCGTGGATCGCACCCTGCTGCTGCAACGTGAGCTGCAAGAGCACTACGGTGAATACCGCTTCTGGAACGTGTACTCGAAGATCCACAACTTCTGCGTGCAGGAGCTGGGCGGTTTCTACCTGGACATCATCAAGGACCGCCAGTACACCACGGGTGCCGACAGCAAGGCCCGTCGTTCGTGCCAGACCGCGCTGTTCCACATCTCCGAGGCGCTGGTGCGCTGGATCGCCCCGATCCTGGCGTTTACCGCCGACGAGCTGTGGCAATACCTGCCGGGCGAGCGCAACGAGTCCGTCATGCTCAACACCTGGTACGAAGGCCTGAGCGAACTGCCGGAAGGCTTCGAGCTGGGTCGCGCCTACTGGGACCGCATCATGGAAGTGAAGGTCGCGGTCAACAAAGAGATGGAAATCCAGCGCGCGGCCAAGGCCGTCGGTGGCAACCTGCAAGCCGAAGTGACGCTGTTCGCCGAAGACGCGCTGAGCGCCGACCTGGCCAAGCTGAGCAACGAACTGCGTTTCGTCCTGATCACCTCCACCGCCAGCGTTGCACCTTTTGTTCAGGCGCCAGCGGACGCGGTAGTCACCGAAGTCAGCGGCTTGAAGCTGAAAATCGTCAAGTCGGCCTTCGCCAAGTGCGCCCGTTGCTGGCATTGCCGTGAAGACGTCGGCGTGAACCCGGAGCATCCGGAAATCTGCGGTCGTTGCGTCGACAACATCAGCGGCGCGGGCGAGGTTCGTCACTATGCCTAATGCCGTTGGCCGTTTTGGGCGGCTGGGCTGGCTCTGGTTGAGTTTGCTGGTCCTGGTCATCGACCAGGCCAGTAAGTTCTACTTCGAAGGCTCGTTGGAGATGTACCAGCAAATCGTGGTGATCCCCGATTACTTCAGCTGGACCCTGGCCTACAACACCGGCGCGGCATTCAGCTTCCTGGCTGACAGCTCCGGCTGGCAGCGCTGGTTGTTTGCCCTGATCGCGATGGTGGTCAGTGCCGTGCTGGTGGTGTGGCTAAAGCGTCTGGGACGTAACGAAACCTGGGTGGCCATCGCGTTGGCGTTGGTGCTGGGTGGCGCGCTGGGCAATTTGTATGACCGCATAGCCTTGGGCCATGTGATCGATTTCATTCTGGTGCATTGGCAGAATCGCTGGTATTTCCCGGCTTTCAACTTTGCCGACAGTGCAATCACGGTTGGTGCTGTAATGCTGGCACTGGATATGTTCAAAAGTAAAAAGACCGGAGAAACCGTTCATGACTGAACAGGTATTGGCTGAGCAACGCATCGGCCAGAACACGGAAGTCACCTTGCATTTCGCATTGCGCCTGGAGAACGGCGACACGGTGGACAGCACCTTCGACAAGGCCCCGGCGACCTTCAAGGTCGGTGACGGCAACCTGTTGCCAGGTTTCGAAGTGGCGTTGTTCGGTTTCAAGGCGGGCGACAAGCGTACCCTGAGCATCGAGCCGGAAAACGCGTTCGGCCAGCCCAACCCGCAAAACGTGCAGATCATCCCGCGCTCACAGTTCCAGGACATGGACCTGTCGCCAGGTTTGCTGGTGATCTTCAACGATGCGGCCAATACTGAATTGCCGGGTGTGGTCAAAGAGTTCGATGACACGCAAGTGACCATCGACTTCAACCATCCACTGGCGGGCAAGACCCTGACCTTTGACGTGGAAATCATTTCCGTCAAAGCGCTGTAACTGACCGAACACGGTCAAAAATGTGGGAGCGAGCCTGCTCGCGAAGGCTGACAGACATTCAACATTGATGTCGTCTGACACACCGCTTTCGCGAGCAGGCTCGCTCCCACAGTAGGTTTCTACAGTTTTCGCTTTTTCTTGCGCGCAAGACACGAGGCACAGCATGCAAATCAAACTCGCCAACCCCCGTGGCTTCTGCGCCGGCGTGGACCGGGCGATCGAAATCGTCAATCGCGCCCTGGAGGTTTTCGGGCCGCCGATCTATGTGCGCCACGAAGTGGTTCACAACAAGTTCGTCGTCGAAGACCTGCGTAACCGCGGGGCGATCTTCGTCGAAGAGTTGGATCAGGTGCCGGACGATGTGATCGTCATCTTCAGTGCCCACGGCGTGTCCCAGGCCGTACGTACTGAAGCCGCCGGCCGTGGCCTGAAAGTGTTCGACGCCACGTGTCCGCTGGTCACCAAGGTGCATATCGAAGTCGCCCGCTACAGCCGCGATGGACGTGAATGCATCCTTATTGGTCACGCTGGTCACCCGGAAGTCGAAGGCACCATGGGCCAGTACGATGGCAGCAACGGTGGGGCGATCTATCTGGTCGAAGACGAAAAGGACGTCGCCGAACTCCAGGTGAACAACCCGGATAAACTGGCGTTCGTCACCCAGACGACCTTGTCCATGGACGATACCAGTCGCGTCATCGACGCCCTGCGTACTCGGTTCCCGGCCATTGGCGGCCCGCGCAAGGACGACATCTGCTACGCCACGCAAAACCGCCAGGACGCGGTCAAGCAATTGGCCGACGAATGTGATGTGGTGTTGGTGGTCGGTAGCCCGAACAGCTCCAACTCCAATCGCCTGCGTGAACTGGCAGAACGCATGGCAACCCCGGCGTACCTGATCGACGGTGCCGAGGACCTCGACAAGAGTTGGTTCGACGGTGTCGAGCGGATCGGTATCACCGCTGGCGCTTCCGCTCCGGAAGTCCTGGTGCGCGGCGTGATTCAGCAATTGCAGGCCTGGGGTGCTACCGGTGCCGATGAGTTGGCCGGGCGTGAAGAGAACATCACGTTCTCCATGCCAAAAGAACTCCGGGTCCGTTCGCTGCTCTGACCCTTCAGGTTGCGCATAACGCCTGCGCGGTTTTTTCACTGCGCAGGCTGATGCGACCGTTCGAGGCCAGCACCACCTGGTGCTGGCTTTGCGCTTCGCGTGCAGCGCAAACATGCAATGTCCCTGCTTGGAAACCTCCGGACACCGGCTCACCCCCTGGGCCGAAACGTACGGCAGTCCTGACATACTGGTTGCCGAAAATAGCCACGCCAATGCCGCTGCGACGCTCTATCAGCAGCGGATTTCCAGGGTCGTCGTGCCCCTTGCCGCTGACATCCAGAATGATTCGCCAGCCCTGGCTCCAGTCATCGTTTATGCCGTGAACGACGACGACCTGACCGCGCGATACCGCTTCGCTCCTTGCACTGCGCAGACCGCTGACCAGTGACTTGGCCGCTTCCTCGCGATGGTTCGATTCTGTCAGCGCAGCGAATGCCGGACTGACCAGTTGCAGAACAATCCCGAGAATCGCGAGTCCCATAAGCAATTCAATCAGACTGAAACCTTGCTCACGCATGAGATTTTCCTCCCTGGAATGTTCTAGCGCGTGGAACAGGTATAGCCGACGGCAGTAGAGAGCAACGATGGATCATCGTACAAAAGGTTTCACGTTGATCGAGTTGTTGGTTGCGTTGGCGATTTTCCTGGCCCTGATCACCCTGGTGGTCCCGGCGTTTATCCGTTCGTCGCAAAGCACCAAGGCCGACACCGAGATCAGGGATCTGCAACGTGGCCTCAACTTCGCCCGACTCGAAGCCATCGATCGCGGCGTGACCATTCGGGTACGACCTACGGCGGGTGGGGACGTGTGGACGGGGGAGTTGTCGGTCTATGACGGTACGGGCACCCCGGCGAATGTATTGCGGGTTGTTCCACCGATCAGCAGCGGTGCGACTCTGACGCTAACCTCGGGAGTGTCGGCCATCGATTTCAACAATTTGGGCGGGCTGTCGTCACCCTCCACGGCAGTGGTGATCAGCTATGTGCTCGGAACGCAAAGCAGGATGCTGAATGTGTGTTTGAACGGACGAATTCTATTGGGTGGAAATTGCGGATGAGGCCATGGAGCAAGCGTGCCCAGGAGGGCATGACGTTGATCGAAGTGCTGGTGGCGTTGCTGATTCTGGGCGTGGGGCTGTTGGGCGCGGCCGCCGTTCAATTGAATGCCTTGAAATACACTGACAGTGCGCGCATGACCAGCCAGGCCAGTTTTATCGCCTACGACATGCTGGACCGCATTCGCGCCAATGCCGCCGCCGATTACACCGTGACACCGCCGACCTCAGGCAATCTCAACGTCGCCCGGGACCAGGATCTCTACGATTTCACCCATAACATCGTCAATTTCGGTGGTGCCACGGCGACCGGCACCATCTCCCTGAGCCAGCGGGTGTACACCATCACCATTAATTGGGACGACTCGCGGGCCGCCAACAGCGCGAACTCAAGGCGCAGTTTCGTCCTCACAAGCCGCGCCACCACCGACCCGGTGACCACGCCATGAGCCGCTCCAATCGCGGGTTCGGCCTGATCGAGTTGCTGATTGCCCTGGCGTTGAGCCTCGTGGTGGTACTGGGTGTGGTGCAGGTGTTCATCGCCGCAAAAAACACCTACATCAGCCAGAATGCCGCCGCAGCCATGCAGGAGGACGCGCGCTTTGTGCTGAGCAAGATGATCCAGGAAATCCGCATGGTCGGCATGTTCGGCTGCCTGGGGACGATCACCGATGCCAGCAAAGAGGGTGATTTCGCTGCCAGCCAGATAAAACCGATCAGTTGGGACAACGCCAGTCTCAAGCTAATCCTGGTCACGGCGGATGTCGGCAGCAATGGCGGGACCCCGGCCTGGACGGTGGTTTCCGATTGTCGAAGCAGTGCGACGGCTTACTCCGACCTGCGCACACCTGCCACGGGGCAACTGGCATTTCCTATCCGGCGATTGATCTACAGCTTGAAGAACGGTCAGCTGACGTTGGGTGCCGGTAGGGAGACGCCGAAACCGCTCCAGCAAGTGCTGGTGGATAACGTCAGTGCCTTCGACGTGAGCTTCGGCCTCGCCAGCTCGGCTGCCGATTCGGCGGTGTCCAGTTACAGCAGCAACCCGTCGGACCCGGCGCGCATCCGTAGCGTACGCCTGAACCTGACACTCACGGACCCGAACCACCGGGTGAGCGACCAAACCTTCAACGTGGTTGCCGCCTTGCGCAACCGCCTGCCATGAAGGGCGGGCCGATGCGTGTGTCCCCTGGTTGCCAGCGCGGCATGGCGCTGCTGGTCAGCCTGGTGTTCCTGTTACTGCTGACGCTGATCGGCATCTCGTCGATGCAAAACGCCACGCTGCAGGAAAAAATGGCCGGTAGCCTGAGCTTGCGCAACCAGTCATTCCAGGCTGCCGAAGCGGTGTTGCGCGTAGGCGAAAGCGCGGTTCAGCTCGACAGTTATTCGTTGCCGGTGTGCAGCGGCACGTTCCGGTGCGCACCGCCTGCCGAATCGACGACTCTCAAGTCGGCCGGGTTCAACTCCACCTCGGGGGTGACCTGGATCGCGTCGGGCGCCGGCTTCTATGGCGTGCAGAACATTGGCACCAGCCTGGCCGCGGTGAACGTGCCGAGTAACACCTCGGTGACCTTGTACCGGGTCACCGCCGTGGGCATTGCGGGCAGCTCACGCAGTGTGGTGGAGAGCATTTATGCGAAATATTGATAACCGCACGCAGCGGTGGAGATTGTTGAGCGGGGTCTTTTGCGCCTTGTTCCTGGCAGCTCCCGCCGGTGCCTTCACGCCCTCGGATTCACCCTTGTTGTGCGCCGCCGGCTCCGGCGGCAGTGGTGTCGCCAGCGCCACCCGCTATTTCCAGACCCGCTACGACCCCAAGGACTGGCGTGGCACGATCAAGGCCTACGGCCTCACCGCCAGTGGCGCGGTCAACACCGCGTCGGTGCTGTGGTCCACCGATAACACCATCGTGCCGGGCGCTACGGCACCGACCTATCAATCATGGAACAACCAGAGCAACAGCGTCGTGCCATTGGCCTTCGCCAATTTTTCCACGACCCAGCAAGCCGTTCTCAACCAGGGCTTGCCCGGCGATATCACGGGCAGCGATCTGGTGGAGTGGAGCAAGGGCACCAACAAGGCTGGCCTGAAGGCGCGCAGTGTGTTGCTGGGCGATATCATCAACTCACCGCTGGTCCTGGCGGCACCTTCGGATCAAACCGCATCGGACTTGTCGGGGGACACCGGCTATAGCGCTTACCTGGCGATCAAGGCGGTCAATATGAGTGCGAGTCTGGTGGTCAACGCCAACGATGGTTTCGTCAGCGTCATCAATACCGGCAACGGTGCCCGGCGCTACGCCTACATGCCCTCCAGCGTACTGCCGTCTTTGCGTTACATCGCCGATAACGCCTACATCAACGGTGTCAGCCACAAGTTTCTGGTGGATGGGCAGGTGGGCGTGTTCGATGCTCAGCTCAACAGTGCCTGGAAAACCCTCGCACTGGGCGGAACGGGGGCGGGCGGGCGAACCTTCTATGCGCTGCAGTTGTTCGACGCGTCGGCGGGCAATGTCATGAAGGCCTTGTGGGAAATCAGCGCGCCGGTCACTGCCAGTGCGGCGAACGCGTTCAATGACCTGGGTTATGCCTACGCCCGTCCGGAGGTGGCACGCTTGGCGGATGGGCGGTGGGCGGCGTTCATTGCCAACGGCTACGGCAGCAATTCAGGGGTAGCGGCGTTGTACGTGGTGGACATTCGTGACGGCAGCCTGATCAGGAAGGTCGTGATCGACAGCAACGAAACCACTAATGGCTTGTCTTCGGTGAAACTCAAGGTGAACTCGATGAATGTGGTGCAGGCGGCCTATGGGGGCGATCTCAAGGGACGGCTCTGGAAGTTTGACCTGAGTGGCACCACCCCGGATGCCTGGGGCCTGGCATTTGCCGGCCAGCCGTTGTTTACCACAGCCGGTGGCGCTACCCAGCCAATCACCGCGCAGCCATTGCTGGCGGACAACGCCCTGGGTGGCAAGTTGGTGTTTTTCGGCACTGGAAAACTCAACGAGGCGGCAGACAAGACCAACAAGGACCTGCAGGCGTTCTACGCGGTGTGGGACGCGAACGGGGGCTCCGGACAAATCACCACCGCCAGTCTGCAGGCTCAGGCCGTGACCGGGGTGCTTTCGGGAAGTTCGGGGCAGTTGATCACTACCAGCCAGAACGAGGTGACCTACCCGGCGAAAAAGGGCTGGTACTTGCCGCTGCTGTATAACAGCACGCTGACCGGTGAGCGGGTGCTCAACCAGGCCAGCCTGGTGCTCGGGCGGATCGTCTTCACCACGGCAAGCGTGGATACCACGCTACCTTGCGCCAGCTCTGGTAGCGGCAAACTGGTCGAACTCGATGCGTTCAGCGGTAAGATGCTCAATTACGCGGTGCTCGACAGTAACGGCGACGCAGTGATCGACAGCACCGACACGCTGTCCAGCGGCGTGGTCTTTACCGGCGGCATTCCGACTTTGAACGCCATCGTCAATGGCGCGACGCGCAAGATCGTGAACGATTCCAGTGGCGGTATCTCCACGCTGGTGGAAAAATCCGGCGGCGGCAGCCGTCGCATCATGTGGCGACAAATACAGTAAGCGAGAGTTGAGGCATGCACAGATCCAACCGCGGTTTTACCCTGATCGAAATCATGATCGTGATTGCGATCATCGGGATTGTCATGACCATCGCTATGCCGAGCTTCACCGAATACCTCAATAAGGGGCGCCGCACCGAAGTGGCCGGTCTGCTTTCCGAGCAGGCGCAGATCCTTGAGCGTTTCTATTCACAGAAAAACGTCTATAGCGGTGTCCCGGGTCTCAGCGCCGGAAATGACTACTACACCATCACGCCGACTCTCACCGACCAGACCTTCTTGCTGACGGCGGTGCGCAAGCCTGGCACCAGCATGGCCAATGACAAGTGCGGTGATTTCACCATCACCAATACGGGGACGCGCGCGATGGTCAATGCCACGGCCGGCCTGACCACCAAGGATTGCTGGGGTCGCTGAGTTTCCTTTTCGGGCGCCCTTTGCGCCTTTGTCTATTTAATGGTTGGATCAGAACATGACCAGGCAACAGCAAGTGGTGATCGTCGGTGGTGGGGTAATCGGCCTGCTGACGGCATTCAATCTCGCGTCCCAGGTGCAGAGCGTGCTGCTGCTGGACCGGTCGAGCGTTGGCCAGGAATCGTCCTGGGCGGGCGGCGGCATCGTTTCTCCGCTCTATCCATGGCGCTACAGCCCTGCGGTTACCGCGCTGGCGCATTGGTCCCAGGATTTTTATCCACAGCTGGGCGAGCGCTTGTTCGCTGCTACCGGGATCGATCCCGAGGTGCATACCACGGGCCTGTATTGGCTGGACCTGGACGATGAAGCCGAGGCGCTGGCCTGGGCCGCGAGCGAGGGCCGGCCACTGCGGGCTGTGGATATCTCGGTGGCCCACGATGCGGTGCCGGTGCTCGGTGGCGGCTTTTCCCGAGCGATCTACATGGCCAACGTCGCCAATGTGCGCAACCCACGGCTGGTTAAGTCGCTCAAGGCGGCATTGCAGGCGCTGGCGAACGTGACGATTCATGAGCAATGCGAAGTCAGCGGGTTTATTGCCCAAGACGAAAAAATAGTCGGTGTGCAGACCTCCGCCGGTGCGATTCATGGCGATCAAGTGGTTCTTACCGCTGGCGCCTGGAGCGGCGACTTGCTCAAGAGCCTGGGCCTTGAGCTGCCGGTCGAACCGGTGAAAGGACAGATGATCCTCTACAAGTGCGCGGCGGATTTCCTGCCGAGCATGGTGCTGGCCAAAGGGCGTTATGCAATACCGCGGCGCGATGGGCACATCCTGATTGGCAGCACCCTGGAGCATGAAGGCTACGATAAGACGCCTACCGAGTCGGCACTCGAGAGCCTCAAGGCTTCGGCCGTGGAATTGATCCCGGCGTTGGCCGACGCCGAGGTGGTGGGACATTGGGCAGGATTGCGGCCAGGTTCGCCGGAGGGCATTCCCTACATTGGCCGGGTGCCGGGGTTCGATGGCCTATGGCTCAATTGCGGGCACTACCGTAACGGGCTGGTACTGGCGCCGGCGTCCTGTCAGTTGTTCGCTGATGTGATGTTGGGCAGGGCGCCGATCATTGATCCGGCACCCTATGCGCCGGCCGGGCGGATCTAACCTGGAAAGATCTGGCGTCTGTTAGATGACCTTCGCGAGCAGGCTCGCTCCCACAATGGAATGCGATCAACTGTGGGAGCGAGCCTGCTCGCGAAGAGGCCCTCAATCCAACCCTAATTTCTTCAGCCTGTAGCGCATCGACCGAAACGACAGATTCAACCGCTGAGCCGCCGCCGTGCGGTTCCAGCGGGTCTCTTCCAGGGCCTGGAGAAGCAGTTGGCGCTCAACGTTTTCCAGGTACGCCTCCAGGTTATCGATCTGCGTGAGGTCCGGCACGCCCCCTTCGGCGGAGCAGTTGCCCTCGGCCAGGCGCAGGTCGCTGGCCTCGATCCGGTTGTTTTCGCATAAGGTGTGAGCGCGTTCGAGCATATTCTCCAGCTCCCGCACATTGCCCGGAAAACGGTAGCTTTTCAGGGCGTCGAGGGCATTGGGGTGGAGTTTTGCCGCGGGCTGCCCGGTGTCTGCAGCCAGGCGCTTGAGCACATGGCAGGCCAGCGGCTCGATGTCGTCACGGCGTTCGCGCAACGGTGGCACGCGTAGTTCGATCACGTTCAGGCGGTAGTACAGATCCTGGCGAAAACGTTCGCCGGCGACTTCGGCGCCAAGGTCTTTGTGGGTGGCGCACAGTATGCGCACATCAACCACCCTCTCCTGTTGCCCACCGACGCTGCGTACGGCTTTCTCCTGGATCGCCCGCAGCAGTTTGACCTGCATGGGCAGAGGCAGGTCTGCCACTTCGTCGAGAAACAGGGTGCCGCCGTGGGCCGCCTGGAACAATCCGGGCTTGTCCTCGATGGCGCCGCTGAAGCTGCCTTTTCGATGGCCGAAAAACTCGCTTTCCATCAGCTCCGTCGGAATCGCGCCGCAATTGACCGGGACAAAGGGCTGGTTGGCCCGTGGTCCTCGCTCATGAATCAGGCGGGCGACCAGTTCCTTGCCACTGCCGGACTCGCCACTGATGTACACCGGAGCCTGGCTGCGGGCCAGCTTGTCGATCTGCTGGCGCAGATTGCGCATGGGCGGCGAGTCGCCTAGCAAGCGGCGATCGATGGTGGTCCCAGGGGCGGGTAACAGCAAGGCACTGGTGACCAGTTTCCGCAAGCGGGTCAGGTCCACCGGCTTGGTCAGGAAGTCGAAAGCGCCGGCCTTCAGCGCATTGATCGCCGTATCGAGGTTGCCATAGGCGGTGATCATGGCCACCGGAATCTGTGGATAGCGTTGCTGGATGTGTTGCACCAGCACAAGACCGCTGCCATCCGGCAGGCGCATGTCGGTCAGGCACAGGTCGAACGTCTCGCGCTGGAGCAGGGCCAAGGCCTCGCCAACGTTACGGGCACTGTAAGTGTCGAGTTTCATCCGTCCCAGGGTGATTTCCAGGAGTTCGCGGATGTCCGGTTCGTCGTCGACGACCAGAACTTTTTTCCGTGGGCTCATGTTCAACCTTGTTTGCGTCCGTGAGCAAAGGTGATGCGAAAGCAGCCGCCTTGGCGTGGTTTGAAGTCCAGGCGAGCCTGGTTGCTCTCGCACAGCTCACGTGACAGGTATAGCCCCAGGCCAGTGCCCTGTTGGCTGGTGGTGAAGAAGGGCTCAAACAGTTGTGCTTGATGATCCGGGGCCACTCCGGGGCCGTCGTCGAGGATTTCGAGGACCGGAAGCTGGCTTTCGGGATCGGTGAACAATTCAAGCCAGACCTGCGCCGGGTCGTGGTCCAGGGCGCTATGGCGCCAGGCATTGCCTATCAGGTTGTCGAGAATCTGCTCCAGCTGGTTCGGGTCCATCAAGGTCTCGAAGTCACCGGGCGCAATGCGCAGATGGATTTTCTGGTGCTCGCTCGCCTGGTCGCGGGTTGCCGCCACGAACTGTTCCAGCCAAGGCCTCAGGTCGAGTCGTTGGGTCGCGGTTTGCTGGCGGCGGGACAGTTGCAGGACGTTTTCGATAACCCGATTCATGCGCTGAGAGTGGTCTTGAATAATCTGCGTCAGACGCCGGTCCGCGGCATTCAGTTCCTCCGATTCTCGCAATAGCTGCGCGGCGTGACTGATGGCGCCCAACGGATTGCGGATTTCATGGGCAATACCGGCGGTCAGGCGACCCAGGGCGGCGAGCTTCAGTTGGTGAGCCTGCTGGGTGATCTGTGCGAGGTCTTCGAGAAAGACCAGGGTCTGGCGGTGTGGGCTGGAGGACAGGGCGATGAAGCTTGGCTGTAGTTCAAGGCCGCTACGGGCGATTTTCAGGCTTTGCGGGCGCAGCGTCGGATTGTTGATCCACCGTTGCAGGCGCTCGACCAGGGCAGGTGCATGTTCGTCAATTCGTTGGCCTTCGAGGCGCTCGCAGCCCAGCAGGGTCAAGGCGCCATGATTGGCCAGTTGCACGCGCCATTGGTCATCAAGCACCAGGATGCCAGTACGCATGCGTTGCAGGATCAGTGCATTGAGGGCTTCCAGGCCAACCACTTCGCTGGCCTTCTGTTGCACCAGGGTTTCGCTGACTTCCAGTCGTCGGATCAGGCCCTGTACCAGCAGCGCCGCGGCAAAACACAGCACGCCAAGCGTGCCGACCTGCAAATAATCGTTGGGATTGGCACGATGGCTGACATTCAGCAGGAAGCTCGAACCCAGGATGCCAAGTGTGCTGATGGCGGCAATGAGCAAGCCGATGCGTTTTCGCAACAAGGTATTGCTGATGGCCACCGAGACGATCAGCAAGTTGCCAATAGCGCTGGCCACTCCGCCAGCGGCGTAGAACAACCCGCAAAGCAGCAGGACGTCGACCAGAGCCAGGCTGAGCAGTTGCGTCGGGCGTCGGGTGCTCTGGAAGAAGACTGCCAGCAGGATATTCAGCACCAGGTACAACCAGCTGCCACTGCGCAGCAGGTCGTCATTGGCGGCCGTAAGCAAGCGGTTGTCCAGGTTGCTGGAAATCAGCAATACCAAGGTGATGCCGATGCTTAAACGGTAGAGGTGATAGAGACGCAGCAGTCGCTGGGCCTGTTTTTCGCCGGGACTGGACGTCTCAGCGATCACTAGGACCGGGGCCTTGCTCCAGGTGAGCCTGGCTGCAATACCACTGTTGTTGAAGGCGCAGTGCACGATCGCGGGGCAGGTGCACGCCGCAATGGGCGCAGCGGACCATGGGGGCTGCTTCCAGCTCGGCGGAGGACTTGGGTGCAGACGCCTGGCCCTTGTACTTGCGCCAGAACCACACAGCGGCGGCAATCACGGCGATCCAGAATAATAAACGAAGCATGGTGAGCTGCTATATGACGGATGAACCGCCAGTTTAGCCAAGGACATGGCAGGCGCACAGCGTATTCGCGCTGGATAAAAACGGCGCAATAAAAAAGGGAGACTCGAGAGTCTCCCTTCCTGCACCGTCGGTCGTATCAGTCGAACACGCCGAAGGTCATGTAGCTGAACCACGAGCGGTCTTCGTTGTTGCCCTCTGCCTCGTGGTCCTCTTCCTCGATCACATCGCCGCTGCTGTCTTTAGGCTTGAGCTCGTTGGGAATCGCGTCCTTGGCGTCCTGGAACTGCTTCTGCACGTCCTGGTTGGCGCGGGTTTCTCCCGGTGGCAGCGGTGGACGGGATTCGATCAGGCCCAGGGTAGCCTTGCTCAGCCACGAACGGTTGTCGGCTTCGGCAACCGATGGCACGAACTGACCGTCCACCAGGCTTGGGTGGTTCGGGTAGTTGAGCTTCAGGGTTTCGAGGCTGGTGGCCGCCAGGTCGTCCAGGTGCAGGCGCTGGTAGGCCTCGGTCATCACTGCCAGGCCGTCACCGACTGCAGGGGTTTCCTGAAAGTTTTCCACCACGTAGCGGCCACGGTTCGCGGCAGCCACATAGGCCTGGCGGGTCAGATAGTAGTCGGCCACGTGGATTTCGTAGGCTGCCAGCAGGTTGCGCAGGTAGATCATGCGCTGCTTGGCATCCGGCGCGTAACGGCTGTTGGGGAAGCGGCTGGTCAGCTGGGCGAACTCGTTGTAGGAGTCGCGGGCGGCACCCGGGTCACGCTTGGTCATGTCCAGCGGCAGGAAACGCGACAGCAGGCCAACGTCCTGGTCAAAAGAAGTCAGGCCCTTGAGGTAGTAGGCGTAATCGACATTCGGATGCTGTGGGTGCAGGCGAATGAAGCGCTCGGCAGCTGCCTTGGCGGCTTCCGGTTCGGCGTTCTTGTAGTTGGCGTAGATCAGTTCCAGCTGAGCCTGGTCGGCATAGCGGCCGAACGGATAGCGCGATTCCAGAGCCTTCAGCTTGGCAGTGGCGCTGGTGTAGCTATTATTGTCCAGATCGGCTTGAGCCTGTTGGTACAACTCGACTTCGCTCAGGTTTTCGTCTACGACTTCCTTCGAAGAGCAAGCAGCGGTCAATGCGAGGATGGCGATCAGCAGCAGGTGTTTCACTTGCATGGCGGCTTGCGTCCCTATGACGGCCGCTGTCTTGGGCGAGGCCGTCCTGTTATGATGAGCGCCCCGTTGAATAGCCTCGGGGCAAAAGACGCCGTATTTAACCACAAGCGCGCAGCCGAAACCAAAGGCTGTGCCGACGCCCAGTCCGAGCATGTCCGATAAAATTGAACTTCGCGCAGAGGTGCCGTCCGAATTGGGCGGCCAACGCCTCGATCAAGTCGCCGCACAACTATTCGCTGAGCACTCGCGCTCGCGCCTTTCCGCCTGGATCAAAGACGGCCGCCTGACTGTGGATGGGGCGGTTATCCGCCCGCGAGACATCGTTCACGGTGGCGCCATTCTTGAACTCACCGCCGAGCAGGAAGCTCAGGGCGAATGGATCGCTCAAGACATCGAGCTGGACATCGTCTACGAAGACGACGACATCCTTGTGATCAACAAGCCCGCGGGCCTGGTGGTTCACCCGGCTGCTGGCCACGCTGATGGCACCTTGCTCAACGCCTTGCTGCATCACGTGCCGGACATCATCAATGTGCCCCGCGCCGGGATCGTGCATCGCCTGGACAAGGACACCACCGGCCTGATGGTGGTGGCCAAGACCATCCAGGCGCAGACGCAGCTGGTGACACAGTTGCAGAGTCGCAGCGTCAGCCGGATCTACGAGTGCATCGTGATCGGCGTGGTGACGGCGGGTGGCAAGATCAACGCGCCCATTGGTCGCCATGGCCAGCAACGCCAGCGCATGGCCGTGATGGAAGGTGGCAAGCAGGCCGTCAGCCATTACCGCGTGCTCGAGCGTTTCCGCTCCCACACCCACGTGCGGGTGAAGCTGGAGACCGGTCGTACGCACCAGATTCGCGTGCACATGGCGCACATCAACTTCCCGTTGGTCGGAGACCCTGCCTATGGCGGTCGTTTCCGGATTCCGCCGGCAGCCAACCCGACCATGGTTGAATCGTTGAAGAACTTCCCGCGTCAGGCACTGCATGCACGGTTCCTGGAGCTGGACCATCCGACGACCGGTGTCCGTATGAGCTGGGAATCGCCGCTGCCGGAAGACTTTGTCTGGTTGCTGACCCTGCTCAAGCAAGATCGCGAGGCGTTTGTCGGATGAGTGACTGGCTGATTCCTGACTGGCCCGCGCCGGCCGGGGTCAAAGCCTGTGTGACCACCCGTGCGGGCGGCGTCAGCCTGGCGCCGTTCGACAGCCTCAATCTTGGCGATCATGTCGACGACAGCCCCGAAGCTGTCGCCGAAAATCGCCGTCGCCTTACTGATCACTTCTCCATTCAACCGGCCTGGTTGCAGCAGGTTCACGGCATCGTCGTGGCCCATGCGGACCCGAGCCGGGTGATGACTGCTGACGCCAGTTGGACTTCAACGCCGGGCATTGCCTGTGCGGCGATGACTGCCGACTGCCTGCCTGCGCTTTTTTGCGACCGTGCCGGTACCCGCGTTGCCGCAGCCCATGCCGGTTGGCGCGGGCTGGCGGCCGGTGTGCTGGAAGCCACGCTCGACAGTCTGGCTGTTGCGCCTGCCGAGGTCCTGGTCTGGCTCGGCCCAGCCATTGGCCCGCAAGCGTTTGAAGTCGGCCCGGAAGTGCGCGAAACCTTCGTCGGGCAATTGCCCGAAGCCGCCCAGGCATTTGTGCCAAGCCAAAACCCCGGCAAGTTCATGGCCGACATCTATATGCTGGCGCGTTTGCGTCTGGCGGCTCGTGGTGTAACCGCTGTTTACGGCGGCGGTTTCTGTACCGTGACCGATCCGCGCTTCTTTTCTTATCGCCGTGCGTCGCGCACCGGCCGCTTTGCCTCCCTGATCTGGCTTCAAGTGCCCTGTCTCACAAATACTGTTCCTTTTTGACGGCGTCTGTTGCCGTCATGCTGCGTTGCCGCTCCTCGCCATAGCGGGCTATGACTCGTCGCGGCGCCTTGCCTGACAGCAACAGCCACTCGTCAAAAGAGGAACGTATTTGCGAGGCAGGGCACCAGGCTAGACTTCTCTGACCTGCATCAACATCACAACGCTTGAAACTCCCAGAATCGACCGCATCTATTGTGGTATCTGGCAGGTTTCTTCATTCAGGATGTTTTATAGGTCCGACCTGCTCAAAAGGAAGGTGACCCATGCGTATAGACCGTTTAACCAGCAAATTGCAGTTAGCCTTGTCCGACGCCCAATCCCTGGCTGTCGGTCTCGATCATCCGGCCATTGAACCGGCGCATTTGATGCAAGCCCTGCTCGAACAACAGGGTGGCTCGATCAAGCCCCTGCTGATGCAGGTGGGCTTCGATGTCAACAGCTTGCGTAAAGAGCTGACCAAAGAGCTCGACCAGCTGCCGAAAATCCAGAATCCCACCGGCGACGTGAACATGTCGCAGGATCTGGCGCGCCTGCTCAATCAAGCCGATCGCCTGGCCCAGCAGAAGGGCGACCAGTTCATTTCCAGTGAGCTGGTGCTGCTCGCCGCCATGGACGAGAACAGCAAGCTCGGCAAGCTTTTGCTCGGCCAGGGCGTGAGCAAGAAAGCCCTGGAAAATGCGATCAACAACCTGCGTGGTGGCGAGGCGGTCAATGACCCCAACCACGAGGAAGCGCGTCAGGCACTGGACAAGTACACCGTCGACCTGACCAAGCGTGCCGAGGAGGGCAAGCTTGATCCGGTGATCGGCCGTGACGATGAAATTCGCCGCACGATCCAGGTCCTGCAACGTCGCACCAAGAACAACCCGGTGCTGATCGGTGAGCCAGGCGTCGGTAAAACCGCCATCGCCGAAGGCCTGGCCCAGCGCATCATCAACGGTGAGGTGCCTGATGGCCTCAGGGGCAAGCGCCTGCTGTCCCTGGACATGGGGGCGCTGATCGCCGGTGCCAAATACCGTGGCGAGTTCGAAGAGCGCCTGAAGGCGTTGCTCAACGAGCTGTCGAAGCAGGAAGGGCAGATCATTCTGTTCATCGACGAGCTGCACACCATGGTCGGTGCCGGTAAAGGCGAGGGCTCGATGGATGCAGGCAATATGCTCAAGCCGGCCCTGGCACGCGGTGAGTTGCACTGCGTCGGTGCGACCACGCTCAACGAGTACCGCCAATACATCGAGAAGGACGCCGCCCTGGAGCGACGCTTCCAGAAAGTGCTGGTGGACGAGCCGAGCGAAGAAGACACCATCGCCATCCTGCGTGGCCTGAAGGAGCGCTACGAGGTCCACCACAAGGTGGCGATCACCGACGGCGCGATCATTGCGGCGGCCAAGCTCAGCCATCGCTACATCACTGACCGGCAATTGCCGGACAAGGCCATCGACCTGATCGACGAGGCCGCCAGCCGCATCCGCATGGAGATCGACTCCAAGCCGGAGGTGCTGGACCGCCTGGAGCGCCGTTTGATTCAGCTGAAGGTGGAATCCCAGGCGCTGAAGAAAGAAAGCGACGATGCGGCGAAAAAACGCCTGGAAAAACTCCAGGAAGAAATTGCCCGTCACGAGCGTGAGTACTCGGATCTCGAAGAAATCTGGAACTCGGAAAAAGCTGAGGTGCAGGGTTCGGCGCAGATCCAGCAGAAGATCGAACAGTCACGTCAGGAGCTGGAAGCAGCCCGCCGCAAAGGCGACCTGAACCGCATGGCCGAATTGCAGTATGGGGTGATCCCGGACCTGGAACGCAGCCTGCAAATGGTCGACCAGCATGGCAAACCCGAGAACCAGCTGCTGCGCAGCAAGGTGACCGAAGAGGAAATTGCTGAAGTCGTGTCGAAATGGACCGGCATTCCCGTGTCGAAAATGCTCGAGGGCGAGCGCGAAAAACTGATGAAGATGGAAAGCCTGTTGCACCAGCGTGTGATCGGCCAGGATGAAGCGGTCGTGGCGGTTTCCAACGCGGTACGGCGCTCCCGCGCCGGGTTGTCCGACCCGAACCGGCCAAGCGGCTCGTTCATGTTCCTCGGCCCGACCGGTGTCGGTAAAACCGAGCTGTGCAAGGCGCTGGCCGAATTCCTCTTTGATACCGAAGAGGCGATGGTGCGGATCGACATGTCCGAGTTCATGGAGAAACATTCCGTGGCTCGCCTGATCGGTGCGCCACCGGGCTACGTCGGTTATGAAGAGGGCGGTTACCTGACCGAGGCGGTGCGCCGCAAGCCTTACTCGGTGATCCTCATGGATGAAGTCGAGAAGGCGCACCCGGACGTGTTCAACATCTTGCTCCAGGTGCTGGAAGATGGTCGCCTGACCGACAGCCATGGCCGTACGGTGGACTTCAAGAACACCGTGATCGTCATGACCTCCAACCTGGGTTCGGTGCAGATCCAGGAGCTGGTGGGTGATCGCGAGGCCCAGCGTGCGGCGGTGATGGACGCGATTTCCACCCACTTCCGGCCGGAGTTCATCAACCGGGTCGACGAAGTGGTGATCTTCGAGCCTTTGGCGCGGGATCAGATCGCTGGCATTACCGAGATCCAGCTGGGTCGCCTGCGCAGTCGCCTGACCGAGCGGGAGCTGAAGCTGGAGCTGAGCCCAGAAGCCATGGACAAGCTGATCGCGGTGGGTTACGACCCGGTATACGGCGCACGGCCGCTCAAGCGAGCGATCCAGCGCTGGATCGAGAACCCGCTGGCGCAGTTGATCCTTTCCGGTCGATTCATGCCGGGAGACACGGCCCATGGCGTGGTGGAGAACGACGAAATCGTCTTCGTCTGATCCAGATCGGCGGCAAAATTGAAGAGGCCTCGCATTGCGAGGCCTTTTTTTCATCTAGGCTGTTGAACTCTAAGGAAAAGGCTTGTAAAGTGCGCCCCGCAGTAAGTCACCCGCCAGGGTTTCTGCTCCCCAAGCAGGAATCGAAAATAAGTTGCAAATCATTAACTTGAAAGCAATTTAGGGGGTTGACAGAGGTTGTAGAGATTGTAGAATAGCGCGCCTCAGACACACGAACGCAGCGATGCAAACGGGTTGAAGAGAACGCAGTAAAGCTTCACAGTTGTAAATTGAAATATGTAGTTCCGTGATAGCTCAGTCGGTAGAGCAAATGACTGTTAATCATTGGGTCCCAGGTTCGAGTCCTGGTCACGGAGCCAATTTCAAACCGGGGTATAGCGCAGTCCGGTAGCGCGCCTGCTTTGGGAGCAGGATGTCAGGAGTTCGAATCCCCTTACCCCGACCATTTTTGGGTCGTTAGCTCAGTTGGTAGAGCAGTTGGCTTTTAACCAATTGGTCGTAGGTTCGAATCCCACACGACCCACCATTTTTGAAACCAGTTAACGCTGGAATCGAATCTTAAGATCAGACGCCAAAAGCTCTGTTCGCAGAAGGCGCCTTTCAAAGGTGCCTTTTTTTTACCGGGGTATAGCGCAGTCCGGTAGCGCGCCTGCTTTGGGAGCAGGATGTCAGGAGTTCGAATCCCCTTACCCCGACCATATTAAAAATCCTCGTATCGAAAGATACGGGGATTTTTTTTGCCTGCTAATTGCTTGCCGCGGATCAACTGTAGGAGCAGCCGGTCGACGCTCGAATGCTCGCGAAGATCGTTAACGAAAACGCAGCGTTTCTGGTTTAACGCGGCGCTCTCAGGTTCTTCGCGAGCATGCTCGCTCCTACAGAAAGCAGCTTGATCAGTGCAATTTCAGGCGCGGCTCTGTCCCGCGTCCAATCTTGCTGCCCAGCATCAGCATCGCAGTGCGAAATGGCCCGTATAGCGCCATCTGGTGCATGCGGTACAGCGACACGTAGAACATCCGCGCCAGCCAACCTTCCAGCATGACGCTACCCGTCAGGTTACCCATCAAGTTACCCACAGCCGAAAAACGCGACAGCGAGATCAGCGATCCGTAATCGGTGTACTTGTAAGAAGGCAGAGGCTTGCCTTCGATCCGCAGTTTCAGTGACTTGGCGAGCAACGACGCCTGTTGATGCGCCGCCTGGGCGCGTGGCGGCACATTGCGATCAGTGCCCGGTTGCGGGCAGGCCGCGCAGTCACCGAAGGCGAAGATGTTCTCGTCACGAGTGGTTTGCAGGGTCGGCAGCACTTGCAGTTGATTGATGCGGTTGGTTTCGAGGCCATCGATGTCCTTGAGGAACCCTGGCGCACGAATCCCGGCGGCCCAGACTTTCAAGCTGGCGTTGATCACTTTGCCATCTACGGTGATCAGGCTGTCGGCCGTCACCTCGCTGACGGCGGCGTTGGTCATGACATTGACCCCGAGTTTTTCCAGGGTTTTATGCACCGGGCCGCCGATTCGTTCCGGCAGGGCCGGTAGCACGCGAGGCCCGGCTTCGATCAGGGTGATGTGCATGTTTTCCGGTTTGATCCGATCCAGGCCATAAGCCGCCAGTTCATGGGCTGCGTTATGCAGTTCGGCGGCCAGTTCGACCCCGGTGGCACCGGCACCGACAATGGCGACACTGATCTGCTCGACCTTGTCGGTCTGCCCCGCATGGGCGCGCAGGTAGTGGTTGAGCAACTGCTGATGGAAGCGCTCGGCCTGTTTGCGGGTATCCAGGAACAGACAGTGCTGCGCTGCACCCTGGGTGCCGAAATCGTTAGTGGTGCTGCCGACGGAAATCACCAACGAGTCGTAAGGCACTTCCCGGGCAGGCACCAGTTCCAGGCCGGCGTCATCATAAGTGGCGGCCAACTGGATTTTTTTATTGGCGCGATCAAGCCCGCTCATGCGCCCCAGTTGGAATTGGAAGTGGTTCCATTTTGCCTGGGCTACATAGTTGAGTTCGTCTTCGGACGAGTTCAACGACCCGGCCGCGACCTCGTGCAACAGCGGTTTCCAGATGTGGGTCAGGTTCGCGTCGACCAGCATCACGCTGGCCGTGCCGCGTTTGCCCAGAGTCTTACCCAGACGGGTAGCCAACTCCAGACCGCCGGCGCCGCCGCCAACGATGACAATACGATGAGTCATGGGGATATCTCGCAAGGCTAAAAGAAATCGGTGCAATTACCCGAGCGAGCGCCAAGCAGCTCATAGCGTCAGGTAACTGATAAGTCGGCTCAACAGGCCCAGGCCAATGGTCACTGCCAATACCAGCACAAGGAGCATCCACGGCCGGAAAGGCCGGCGCTCGACTTGGTGTTGGGACAGTTGCAGATATGCTTCGACATGCTTTTGGTCTTCGGGGTTCAGGCGGCTGGTCATAAAAGGCCTCGTCAGGTAGACGTTGCTGAAGGTGAAGAAGCTACAGGCAGACTCAACGAACGTTGAACGGAGCATAGCCGCTGTCAGTTAGGGGCTCGACGCTCACCCTGTCGTCCAGGCGAATGATGCCACTTTGTAGCACTCGGGCAGTGATTCCGCCATGCCCGCGCACGGCCTGAAAGGTCCCCGGGCCCAGGTTGTTCTGCAGGCGTGCGCAGGGCTGGCACCAGCCAGTGGTTTCGAAAATCGCCTGGCCGATGCGGAAACGCCGGCCCTTGAGGCTGAACAAGTTGATGCCACTGATAACGAGGTTGCGCCGCAAATCTTCAGGCTTGACCGGTTGATCGTCCGGGCGGCCCATCAGCGAACTGATCACTGCCAGATGCTCCCACTGAATCAGCGTCACCTGCCGCGCATTGCGCACGCCGGGGCGGGCGCGATCGCCCGTCAAGCCGGCCTCCAGTCGCGCTTCCACGGCCTCCAGTTCGATCATTGGCACGTGACGTTCCGGGCGCACGCCAATCCAGCGTACGCGGCCGATCTGCGGTACTTCGGCAATCAGTTCCTGCAATGGGCTCACAGGCTGATCCCGACGTCGAACACGATGCTGCGTCCCAGGTTGCTGCGCAGGAAATCCGGCGCATCGGGATGAGCGAACAGCACGCGGGCGAAGGTCGGGCCCACCAGTGACAGCGAGCGCCAGCCCTGGCGCAGGTATTCGGTGGGCGGTGGGAAATGACTGTTGAGGTCCAGCACTTCACGCTTGAGGCTGGCGAAGGCAATGATGTCAAGCTCGCCCAGGTCCATGCCGCGCTCTTTGTAGTTGTGTGCTTTTTTGCGCAAGGTCGGCGCCAGCCGCAACAAGAACTCGTTGGCCGGTATGCGGCGGGGCTTGGCTTCGCGCCGTACCAGCTGGCTCAGGGAGAACGCACTGCGCCGCCTCTGCAATTCGTCGCGCCATTCATCATTGAGGCGTCGGCCCTCGTCGAGCACGAAGAACACCTCGAAATTGGCGTCGCGAAACAACACGTCCGGCGGTTCTCCCGCCGGAGCAAATTCGTCGGCCCGGTAGGGAATGTTCAAGCCTTGCAGCAGGCGTTGGCAGACCCAACGCTCGCGCTCCCATTTGCGGGCATTGGACAGGAACGCGTTGGCTTGCTCGGCCGCAATGGTCAGCAGGCGTAAGTAATCTGAATCATCCATACGCCCAAGCTTAGCGCTCAAATGCGATTGTAAAGAAGACAGTTTATCGGAGAGGGGCAATTGCGCGCGCCTCCCAGCCCGGTTCAGGGCGCTGCACAAAACGGATAGTGGTCTGCGCGATGCGGATATTGACCCGAGCCTGTTGACTCTACCCTCGGCTGTACGGACGTGAGCCGTGCTTCCGCTGCTCCTGAAAAAAACAACAACAAGAGATGAATGCCATGCGCAAGATCGACGTACATGAGGTTATCGACAATGCTCGGTTCAACCGCTTCCACTGGATGGTGCTGTTCTGGTGTGCCCTGATCATCATTTTCGACGGTTACGATCTGGTGATCTACGGCGTGGTCTTGCCGATGCTGATGAAAGAGTGGGGGCTCAGCCCTCTGCAAGCGGGGGCGTTGGGCAGCTATGCACTGTTCGGCATGATGTTCGGTGCGCTGTTCTTCGGTCCGCTGTCGGACAGGATCGGCCGCAAGAAAGCCATCACGATCTGCGTGATGCTCTTCAGTGGTTTCACCGTGCTCAACGGGTTCGCCCGAAACCCCACTGAGTTTGGTCTTTGCCGCTTCATTGCCGGACTGGGCATTGGTGGCGTGATGCCCAATGTCGTGGCGTTGATGAACGAATACGCGCCGAAAAAAATCCGTAGCACCCTGGTAGCGATCATGTTCAGCGGCTACTCGGTGGGCGGCATGCTGTCCGCCGGCCTGGGTATAGTGCTGATCCCGAGTTTCGGCTGGCAGTCGGTGTTCTATGTGGCGGTCCTGCCGTTGCTGCTGTTGCCGCTGATCATGTATTTCCTGCCCGAGTCAGTGGGGTTCATGCTGCGCCAGGGGCGCAATGACGAAGCTCGCAACATTCTCCAGCGGATCGACCCGGCCTACGTCGCAGAGGCCGATGACCAGTTGCACATGAGTGAAGTGAAGGGCACCGGGACCCCGGTGTTGCAGTTGTTCCGCGAGGGCCGTGCACTGCGTACGTTGATGTTGTGGCTGGCGTTTTTCTGCTGCCTGCTGATGGTCTACGCCTTGAGCTCCTGGCTGCCGAAACTGATGGCCAACGCCGGTTACAGCCTGGGCTCGAGCCTGTCGTTCCTGCTGGTGCTGAATTTCGGCGCGATCTTCGGCGCAGTTGGCGGCGGTGTGCTGGGTGACAAGCTCAATCTGCCGCGTGTGCTATCGGTGTTCTTTGCCATGGCGGCGGTGTCGATCACCCTGTTGGGCTTCAATAGTCCGATGCCGGTGTTGTACTTGCTGATCGCTGTCGCGGGTGCCACCACCATCGGCTCGCAGATTCTGCTTTACGCCTGCGCTGCCCAGTTCTACTCAATGAACATTCGGTCCACCGGTCTTGGCTGGGCTTCGGGCATCGGGCGCAATGGTGCGATCGTCGGACCACTGCTGGGTGGCGCTTTGCTCGGGATCAGCCTGCCGCTACAACTGAACTTCATGGCGTTTGCTTTGCCTGGTGCGATTGCCGCCATTGCCATGACGGTGTTCGCCATCAGCAGTCGGCGCAGTGCCCGACAATCCCTGTTGGATGATCAGCAGGGCTCGTCTGGCGGAGCTGTCGGCGAGGCTTCATGAAAACCTTGCTGCGGGATTTTTCCCTGTCTGCGGCCGTCGCCGGGTTCATCGCCACCGTGATTTCCTACGCCGGCCCCCTGGTGATTATTTTCCAGGCCGCCGAGGCAGCGCACCTGTCGCGCGAAGTGCTGTCGTCGTGGGTCTGGGCGATTTCCATCGGCAGCGCCGTGCTTGGCATCGGTCTGAGTTTGCGTTACCGCGTGCCGGTGATCATCGCGTGGTCGGCACCCGGTTCGGCGTTGCTCGTGGCGCTGTTGCCAGGGATCTCCTTGCCGGAAGCGGTGGGCGCCTATCTGGTCAGCAGCCTGATCATTTTCCTGGTCGGGGTGTCGGGGGCGTTCGACCGGATCATCGGCAAGCTGCCGGCAGCGGTGGCGGCAGCGATGCTGGCGGGGATTCTGTTCAGCTTCGGCACCGGGTTGTTTGTCTCGTTGCAGGGTAAGCCGTTGCTGGTGCTGGCGATGTTTGCCACGTACCTGATCTGCAAACGACTGATGCCGCGTTATGCGGTGCTGATGGTCCTGCTGGTGGGCTGCTCGATGGCATTGCTCGCCGGAGATCTGCATGGCGAGGCGTTGGTCGTCGGTATGGCCACGCCGGTGTGGATCACTCCGGCGTTCAGCCTCAGCGCGACGCTGAACATCGCCTTGCCGCTGGTGATGGTGGCGCTGACTGGCCAGTTCGTTCCTGGCATGGCGGTGCTGCGCGCCAGTGGTTACGCCACGCCATCGGGCCCGATCATCGCCAGCAGCGCATTGGGCACGGCCCTGCTGGCACCGTTCGGTTGCCACGGGCTGAACCTGGCAGCGATTACCGCGGCTATTTGCACTGGCCGCGAAGCCAACGAAGACCCTGGCAAGCGTTACGTGGCCGGGGTGATGGGTGGTCTGTGTTACCTGGTGCTGGGGATCTTCGGCGCCACCCTGGTCTCACTGTTTTCGGCATTCCCCAAGGAACTGATCGCGGCCCTCGCCGGATTGGCGCTGTTCGCTGCGATTGCTGGAGCGCTAGCGGGCGCGATGGCGGTGCCAACCGATCGCGAAGCCGCGCTGGTGACCTTTCTCACCACAGCCTCGGGTATGTCGCTGTTTGGGTTGTCCGCGGCTTTTTGGGGACTGATTTTCGGCATGGCCACCCACTTGATATTGAACGCCCGCCGCTCCGTCTCGCGCAGTGAGTCCACTGCAGAAGCACTTCAACCTGTCGATCAATAAAAATAAGAGAAAAAACGATGAAACAGATTCTCCCAACAACCGGTTCAGTGTTGTCCATGGCTGTCGTCTCGAGTTTCTCCACCGGCACGATGGCCGCCGAGAGTGGTTTTATCGAAGACACCACGGCCACCTTGCAAGCGCGCAATTACTACTTCAGCCGGGACTATTCCGACATCGTCGGGGCCAATCAACAATCGAAGGCCGAGGAATGGGCGCAGGGATTCATTCTCAACGTCAAATCCGGTTATACCCAGGGCACCGTCGGCTTCGGCGTGGATGTCATCGGCCTGCTCGGCCTCAAGCTCGACAGCAGCCCGGACCGGGTCAATACCGGTTTGCTGCCAGTGCAGGATGACGGGCGTGCGGCGAACGATTACAGCCGCCTGGAGGGCGCCTTGAAGGTGCGCTACTCCAAAACCGAACTGAAGGCGGGTGAATTGCAACCCAACCTGCCGGTGCTGGTGTTCAGTGATATCCGGCTGCTACCGCCCAGCTATCAGGGGGCAAGTATCAGCTCCAATGAGATCAATGGCCTGACATTGCAGGCCGGCCATTTGATTTCGACCAGCCTGCGCAACGAAGCCGGTGACGAAAAGATGCAAGCCATGCTCGGCCATGTGCCGCAGCGTCAAGTCAGCAGTGACGGTTTCAACTTTGCCGGGGCCGATTACGCCTTCAACGATAAACGCAGCTCGGTCAGCGCCTGGTACGGGCAGCTGGAAGATATCTACAACCAGCGCTTCCTGGGGCTCAAGCACAGCCAGCCGACGGGCGACTGGATATTGGGGGCGAACCTCGGCTACTTCGATTCGCGCGAGGACGGCAAGAAATTGCTGGGCAACATCGACAATCAGGCATTCTTTTCGCTGCTGTCGGCCAAGCGTGGCGGTCACACTTTTTATGTCGGCTATCAGGGCATGTTCGGAGACAGTGCCTTCCCGCGGGTATTTGCCAACATTTCGCCCTTGGGCAACGAAGTACCGACCTACGAGTTTGCCTCCACCGACGAGCGCTCCTGGCAGGCGCGTTATGACTATGACTTTGCGGCTCTGGGAGTACCGGGGTTGACCAGCACCCTGCGCTACATCAGCGGCAACAATGTCGATACCGGCAAGGGCTATGAGGGAAAGGATCGTGAGCGTGACCTGGACATCGGCTATGTGCTGCAGAGCGGCAGCCTCAAGGGCCTCGGTATCCGTGTGCGCAATGCAATGGCGCGTTCCAACTACCGCAGTGATATCGATGAAAACCGCTTGATCCTGAGTTACACCTGGACGCTGCTCTAATTGCCAAGGTGGATCACAGGCTGCTGGTGCAATCACCGATGACGTTGTACGTCACGCGGCGGGTCTGGCCCTGATGATCGATATAGACCATGGTCGCTGGTACAACCCCGCAGGCGGTCGCAGTGTCTGACACCGAAACCACCTTGGCGATGTCCAGCGGCTGCGCCGGGTTGTACAGGACAGCGAGGGGCTCGTTTTCAGCGGCCATGGCCGAGGTGGCGACGAGGGTCAGAAACAGGCTGATCAAGGTTTTCATTATGGCGAGTTCCATGTGGATTCGATGGGTAAAGTCTAGTCTTTGCCACCGCTGGATAAAGGGGCGAACGCCTGATACAGCCTTACATGAAACGTAACAGTCACCCAGCCTGGAGGGCTCATGGATTTGCTTAACAACTTGCGCGTGTTCGTCCGTGTCGTCGACTGCGCAAGTTTCACCGCCGCGGCCGATGCGTTGGAGTTGTCCACCGCGCAAGTCTCGCGCCTGGTCGCGGACTTGGAGCAGCATGTGCAAGCCCGCCTGCTGCAGCGCACCACACGGCGCTTGAGCCTGACCGAGGCCGGCGAGCGATTCCTGCTGCGCAGTCGTCTGATACTTGAGGAAATGGAGGAGGCGACCGCAGAGGCTCGCGGTGCGCATCTCAAGCCAAGCGGTCGGTTGCGGGTGCATAGCATGAACGGCCTGGGGGTGCTGATCACGCCGCTGATTGCTCGCTACAGCGAGCTTTATCCCGATGTGGTGTTCGAGCTAACCCTGTCGCAGCGCAATCCCGATCCGTTGGAGGAAGGGCACGACGTGGTGATTTCGACTGCCCACGAACTGGCCGATTCGCAATTGGTCGCCCAGGCCGTCGGGCAGTTCTACAGCGTGCCCTGTGCTTCCCCGCAATACCTGCAACGCCGGGGTGTGCCGGACCATCCGCGGGTGCTGGACGATCATCAGTGCTTGCGCATGCTCGACCCGTTGTACAGCGATCAGTGGGTGTTTCAGGACGAGGAGGGCGAGCATGCGGTCAGCCCGTCCAGGACTTTTCAGTGCAATGTTGCCGAGTCGATGGTCAAGGCTTCGGAAGCCGGCATGGGCATCAGCCTGATTCCGTTCTACACCGCCACGCGGCCCTTGAGCGATGGCACCTTGTTGCGTTTGCTACCGGACTATCGGCCGCGTCAACGCAATGTGTATGCGGTGTATCCGTCGCGACGCTTTCTCGATGCCAAAGTTCGTACGTGGGTGGATTTTCTCAAGGCTGAGCTGCCCAAGCTGTTCGCCGAACATGAAGCGGTGATTAACGATCCCCGGCATTGGGCATGAAATCGAGGGGGCGGCAAAGGGCGGTGTAGACTGAAGGCCTGTTCTCTATTGGCAAGCCAAGGGAGTGTGTCCTGTCATGATCGGTGCCGAGTTGCTGTCACCTGAAACCCTCACGGTGGGGTGGCTGATCTATGTGCCGGTGCTGATCTGGGCCGTTGCGCGAGTGTCCTGGGTCGAGCTGTTCAGCGACAGCCGTCGCCAGCACTTGCTGTTCGGCACGGTGTTTGCGCTCTTTGCGTTGTGGCTGGTGCGGCGCGATTTCGATACCGGCGTGTCTTATCACTTCATCGGCATGACCGCGGTGACGCTGTTGCTCGACTGGCCGCTGGCGATCGTCGGTGGATTGGTGGCGCAGACGGGACTGGTGCTGCTGGGCCGTCAGGACCTTGTGGCCATGGGGGTCAATGGCGCGCTGTTTATTTTATTGCCAGTGTTGATCACCGAATGCTGTGCGATTCTGGTGGAGCGCGCGCAGCCCAGAAATCCCTTCGTGTACATCTTCGTTTCCGGTTTTTTCGCCGCAGCCCTTACAGCGTTGCTGTGCCTGGTGCTATCGCTGACATTGTTGTGGTACGACGAGCGTTTTGCCATGCCTTACTGGCTCGAAGACTTCATCGGCTACCTGTGGCTGCTCATTTTTCCGGAGGCGTTCATCAACGGCATGGTGGTCAGCGCGCTGGTGGTGTTCTCACCCGAGTGGCTCGAAACTTTCAATCGCACGCGCTACCTCTCGGCGCCCTGGAAGGACGACGATCCCAAGTCTTGAGTCCTTTCAAATCCGCCGTTTCAATCGATCAATTGATCAATCAGAACCACGTTGGAATAGATCAGGCTGCCATCGCTCGCCCGGTGTCCGACCAGATGGAACTGACCACGCTCGTAGTGCAAATACACGCGCATCTGACAGTCGGACAAGGGGCCGTAACCCTCTGGCAAGACCAGGTTCAATGTGTCCATGTCGACATCGACCATGACTTCTTTCAACCCAGGGGTCTTCTGCAAGCGTTCTTCCGCTTCCTCCAGCCGTAGATGAAGAGGGCCGTCGACGTAAAAACGTATCTCACCTATTGGTTCGGATTTTTGGTCGGCGCTGGGTTTCCACCTGCCTTCGAGCGTCAGGTCACTCATGACGAATCCTCCATCGGGGCTGCTGGACTGCAATTGAGTATAGCCGCCAACCGGGTTTCGCTTGCCGACCTATACTTTGCAATGACTTTACCACCACGGGTGGTAGTTGCCTGTCGTGCCTGGACGTCAGTGGCGATGCTTGCGCATAACCAACGAACAACAGGAATAGGATGAAGAGAAATGGCGATAGCAATTATCTTGATTCTAATCGTTATTGCCTCAGTGCTCTTTCATGTACTAGCGCCTTGGCATGCAGCACCGCCCGCTTCCAACTGGGGATCAATAGACACCACACTGTTCATTACTTTGATCATTAGCGGAATATTTTTCATCGCCATTACGGTATTCATGGCAGTCGCCATAATGCGGTATCGCCATAAGGAAGGCGCCAGGGCGCACTACCAGCCGGAAAGTAAAAAGTTGGAGTTCTGGTTGATTGTAGTGACCTCGATCGGTATCGCCGCCATGTTGGCGCCAGGCCTGGTTGTCTACAACGAGTTCATCCGGGTGCCGAAAGAGGCTTATGAACTTGAAGTCGTTGCTCAACAGTGGCAGTGGACCTATCGTTTTCCCGGGCAGGATGGGAAGCTGGGTAGGTCGGATATCAAGTTTGTCGATGCCATCAATCCCCTCGGCATTGATCCCAAGGACCCTGCCGGACAGGACGATATACTTATAAAAAATAATGAAATCCGATTGCCGCTGAATAGGCCGGTAAAAGTCTTACTTCGTTCTAAAGATGTGTTGCATGATTTCTATATCCCGCAAATTCGCAGCAAGATGGATATGGTGCCAGGGATGGTGTCTTACTTCTGGTTTACTCCAACTAAAACCGGCAAATATGAGGTCCTGTGCGCTGAGTTTTGTGGCGTAGGCCATTACAACATGCGCGGCCAGATGATCGTGGAGGAGCAGGGCGCCTTTGATCAATGGCTGAGCGGCCAACCGACCTTTGCGCAGACCTTGGTGAGCACAGCGAAACCAGGTCAGGACAGCGTGCTGGAAAAAGGTCGCCAGTTGGTCGAACAATACGGCTGCAGTGCCTGCCATAGCCTGGATGGCAGTACCCGTCTTGGTCCGACCTGGAAGGGGCTGTACGGTCGCACTGAACAGTTTGCCGACGGCAGCAGTGCGCTGGTCGATGAGGCTTACCTGAAAGAGTCGATTCTCAAGCCGCAGGCCCGTCTGGTGCAGGGCTACCCGCCGGTGATGGTGGCCTATACTCTCAATGACGATGAGCTGACGGCTGTCGTCGCCCTGATCAAATCACTGGGCGGCGCGCAGCAGGAACCTTCTGCCAGCGAAAAGCTGGCCAGGGGGGACGACTTGGCGACTCAGGGGCAGCGGCTATCCGAGTCGCTCGGCTGTCTGGCCTGCCACAGCGTCGATGGCAGCAAGGGTGTCGGCCCCAGCTGGCAGGGCCTGTATGACTCGACAGTGACGCTTGCCGACGGATCGAGTATCAAGGTCGACGAGGGTTATCTAAAGGATTCGATCCTCAATCCCGGCGCCAGGATCGTCAAAGGCTATGCCGCCGTCATGCCGGCCTTTACGCCGACTGATCAGGAGTTGAACGCACTGATCGCCCTTATCAAATCCAAAGCCAATGCCGATGCGAGCAAGGCGCAACCAGGGAAGTAGCCGTAAACAGCCAGGAATGCACTGAAACTTCGACAGGAGGATGACGTGATGGCTTATGCGGAGCAAGCCGAAACAGAAGCACTGCACGAACCCAAGAGTTTCCTGACCAAATACATCTGGAGTCAGGACCACAAGGTCATCGCCGTCCAGTATTCCTTGACGGCGCTGTTCGTGGGGCTTATCGCCGTGGTGTTGTCCGGCTTGATGCGCATGCAGATAGGCTTCCCCGGCAGTTTGGCGTTCATGGATGCCAGTACTTACTATCAGGCGATGACCATGCACGGCATGATCATGGTCATTTACTTGCTGACGGCCTTGTTTCTGGGGGGCTTCGGTAACTATCTGATCCCGTTGATGGTGGGCGCCCGCGACATGGTCTTCCCCTACGTCAACATGCTCAGTTACTGGTTCTACCTGTTGGCGGTAGTGGTGTTGCTTTCCAGTTTCTTTGTCCCGGGCGGCGCCACCGGTTCGGGCTGGACGCTTTATCCGCCGCAGTCGATCAGCCAGGGCACACCTGGGTTCGAGTGGGGCATCGTGCTGATGCTCATCTCATTGGCGATCTTTATTGTCGCCGCCACCATGGGTGGATTGAACTATGTCACCACGGTGTTGCAGGCGCGCACGCACGGTATGACGTTGTTTCGCATGCCGCTTTCGGTGTGGGGCATCTTCATGGCATCGATCATGGCCTTGCTGGCGTTCCCGGCGTTGTTTGTCAGTGCGGTCATGATGCTGTTCGACAAACTCCTGGGCACCAGTTTCTTCATGCCGGCGATGGTCTCGCTGGGGCAGCAACTCGATCACCAGGGCGGCAGCCCGATATTGTTCCAGCACCTGTTCTGGTTCTTCGGCCATCCGGAGGTCTACATCGTTGCGCTCCCCGCGTTTGGCCTGGTCTCCGACCTGATCAGCACCCATGCGCGTAAAAATATCTTCGGTTATCGAATGATGGTGTGGGCCATCATTGCGATCGGCGTACTCAGCTTTGTGGTCTGGGCGCACCATATGTATGTCAGCGGCATGAACCCCTACTTTGGCTTTTTCTTCGCCGTCACCACCTTGATCATCGCCGTGCCGACGGCACTGAAAGTCTACAACTGGGTACTGACCCTGTGGCGGGGCGACATCCATCTCACCGTACCGATGCTGTTCGCCCTGGCCTTTATCGTCACCTTCCTGGTCGGCGGCCTGACCGGATTGTTCCTGGGTAATGTGATCGTCGATATTCCGCTCTCGGACACCTATTTCGTCGTCGCCCACTTCCATATGGTCATGGGGGTCGCACCGGTGTTGGTGGTGTTCGGCGGCATTTACCATTGGTTCCCGAAAGTCACCGGGCGCATGTTTAACGACACCTTGGGCAAGTTGCATTTCTGGATAACTTTTCTGGGCACCTACGCGATCTTTTTCCCTATGCATTATCTGGGCTTCCAGGGGATGCCGCGCCGCTACTACGCCTATGACAACTACGCGTTCATTCCACAGTCGGCGCACGAGTTGAATGCCTTCATTACGGTGGTTGCATTGACCGTCGGTGTTTCCCAACTGCTGTTCGTGTTCAACATGGCCTGGAGTGTATTCAAGGGTAAACCCGCAGGCAGTAACCCCTGGGGCGCGGCCAGTCTGGAATGGCAAACACCGGACACACCGCCGGTACACGGTAACTGGGGCGAGAAACTGCCAGTCGTGCATCGTTGGCCCTATGACTACAGCGTGCCAGGGATAGACCAGGATTTCGTGCCGCAAACGGTCTCCGCCGAGGAACTGGAGCAAATGCGGCAACGCAGCGAGGGCACCAGGATAGCGGACGTCAAGACATGAACAGACTGCTATTGAGAAATGCCGATGGCGCTGACCCCGGCGGCAGTTGGAATCGCGATCCTGAAGGTATTCAGGCCGGCGAGGGTGCCGATAGAAGCCACGTTGCAAAAACCGGCCTGCGCCTGTTTCTGGCAGTAGTGAGCTCGCTGTTCTTTCTCTTCCTGCTCGCCTTTATCGCCCGCTCGCAAATGGCCGACTGGCTACCCCTGACAGAGCCCATGGCGCCGTTGGCCAATCCTTGGCAATTGTGGGTGAATTCGGCTTTTCTGGTATTGAGTTGCATCTCTCTGCAGTGGTCGCGCATGGCCGCCCGCCGGGTTCGAATGGACGCAACGGTCATTGCTTTTGTAGTAGGGGGAGGATTTGCCATTGCCTTTCTGGCGGGGCAACTCTGGGTCTGGCAGCAGTTCGTCGCCTGGGGCTACTTTGTCGCCAGTAACCCAGCCAACAGTTTTTTCTACCTGCTGACTGGCGTGCACGGCCTCCACCTGTTGGGCGGGTTGGTGGCCTGGGGCAGGACCGTCGGCAAGTTCCTGCGTCAGGTGCCGTTGCCGCAACTCAGCGCCAGCGTAGAGCTCTGTGCCATCTATTGGCACTACCTATTGGGTCTTTGGTTCGTGCTGTTCGCGCTACTGACCAGCACGCCGCAAACCTATGAAACCATCGCCAGACTCTGCGGCCTGAGGTGAAAAACCATGGCAGCGCATCCACAAGCCCCAGTCGAGTCGGATCCAACAAGCCCGTTGCCTGCACCGGGATGGCAGGGCATCGCCAGCGACTGGGCCTCGGATAAAGACGCCTTCAAACAGGTCCCCTGGGGCAAGGCGATGATGTGGATATTCCTGCTGAGCGACACGTTCATATTCACCTGTTTCTTGACCGGCTACATGTCGGTACGCATGACCATCACCGACGCCTGGCCCAATCCCAGTGAAGTGTTTGCATTGACGATCGGCGGTAGGGAAATCCCGCTTATCCTGATCGCCATCATGACTTTTGTGCTGATCAGTAGCAGCGGCACCATGGCCATGGCCGTCAATTTCGCCTATCGCCGTGATCGCGTGAAAACCACGGCCCTGATGCTGGCGACCGCTGCCTTGGGGGTGACCTTCGTCGGCATGCAGGCCTTTGAATGGAGCAAGCTCATCGCAGAAGGGGTGCGCCCTTGGGGAAACCCCATGGGGGCGGCGCAATTTGGTGCCAGCTTTTTCATGATTACCGGTTTTCACGGACTGCATGTATCCATCGGCGCCATCTACCTCAGCATTGTGGCGATGAAGGTATTGCGCGGAGATTATGAGCGCTCCGGCAACTATCAGAATGTCGAGATAGCCGGGCTTTATTGGCACTTCGTGGATTTGGTGTGGGTGTTTATTTTTGCTTTCTTCTATTTATGGTAGAGGAGCGCGGATGATGGCGCATGCTCAAGGTCAGCAACATCCAATCAGTTTGTACCTGAAAATTTGGGGGCTGTTATTTGTCCTCAGCACACTCTCGTACCTTGTCGACTATTTCCATTTTCACGGCTATCTCAGGTGGGCCCTGATTATTACGTTCATGTTGTTGAAGGCAGGCTTGATCGTCTCCATCTTCATGCACATGGCTTGGGAACGGTTGGCACTGGTCTACGCCATATTGGTGCCACCGTTGTGTCTGCTGGTACTCGTCGGACTGATGGCCACCGAGGCAGACTATGTTTTCCTCAGTCGGGTCATCTTCTTTGGCCAATAAGCGGCCATCAGTCTTCGGCAGTTAACCTGATATCACTCGCTTGAACTGATGCCATTTGTGCTGCCAGGCTACTGTCCAGTGGGGTGCTGCCGCTCCCGTGCCAGCGATTTCCAGCATGGGATGATGTCCGATGACCTGGTCCAGTACCGTTTCCTGATTCGGCTCAACATCCACGAAGAAGATGTGCTTGCCCTCATGCACCGCCTGCTTGAAATTGCGGAAGTGAGAGTTCGGCACCTGGAATCCAAAGAAGCCGCCTTCCCAGATGCAGAAGCCCAAAACAACCACGGCAAGGAAGACGAAGGGTGTCCAGCCTGCGGCGGATTCGGTCCAGCCCATCCAATAGGCGCCACCCAGGACCACTGCTGCGAGTGGGATACCGACCACCGCACCAATCTCACCAGAGTGAACGGCGTCCTGCTCCATTAACGAGCTGATTTCGTGGAGGTGATGTTGTTCAACATCAGCAACCTGTTCACTGAGCACATGAATTTGTTCGGAATTGATGCCGCTGGCTTCCAGCTCATTTTCAACGGCTTCAAGATCGTCGAGATTGTCACTGATGTAATAGTGTCGATTCATGCCACACCTCCCATCTCGTGTTGGCGGTGAACCTCCTTTGTCCTGCAGCCAATAACCGAGATTTTGCCGTCGGTAACGGTACCCGTGGGGAACGTTGCACATTCATGCAATTCGAGAGAAGTATAGCATTCGCTAATAAGCCGGATTTCGGGGCGCAAGCTCTAAAAGCCAAGGCCTGGCTCACTCCCTGGCACAGGCCAGGCCCCGGATGATCCGGATCAGTGGCGCGGGTCGAAATCGCCGCTGAACATTTCGTCCTCGGCATCCGGGGCCACTGGAATCTTGTGCTCTTCCGACGCCCAGGCGCCCAGGTCGATCAGCTTGCACCGGTCCGAGCAGAACGGCCGGAATTTGCTCTCGGGGCTCCATTCGACAGGGGCACCACAGGTTGGGCATTCGACGGTTGAAATCTGGCTCATGACTGGCCTCCACGCAAAGTAAGGTAAAAGTGATGCAGGCGTTCGACCTCGCTGTGCAGCCAGGCGAGGTCGCGGTCGTTGACCACTACGTCGTCGGCATGGCTTAGGCGATCCTGACGGCTGGACTGGGCCTTGAGTATCGCCTGGACCTGCTGTTCGCTGGTCTGGTCACGCCGCAGGGTGCGTTCGATCTGCAGCTGTTCGGGGGCATCGATCACCAGGACCCGTTGGGTCATGGCGTACTGGCCGGATTCAATCAGCAGTGGCGAAACCAGGATCGCGTAAGGTGATTTTGCCAGCGCCAGGTGATGGGCAATCTCTTCGGCGATCAGCGGATGCAGCAAGGCTTCCAGCCAGAGGCGTTGCTCCGGTACTTCGAAGATCAGTTTACGCAACGCGGCGCGGTCCAGTTGCCCATCGGCTTGCAACACCCCCGGACCGAAGTGTTCGGCAATCTTTGCCAGCGCCGGCCGACCGGGTTCCACCACCCAGCGAGCGGCATGATCGGCATCGACCGCATGCACGCCCAGGTCGATGAAATGTTGGGCCGCCGCACTTTTGCCGCTGCCAATGCCGCCGGTCAAGCCGAGAATCCAGGGTTTTTCCACAGGGTTATTCATTTCAGACCGACAAACTGCCAATAGAAGGCGGTTATTTGACCACCCCAGAGCAAGGCAATCCAGCCGGCAATGGCCAGATAGGGGCCAAAAGGGATAGGCGTCGCTGTTTGTGCCTTGCGAAGGCGCAGGTAAATCGCGCCGATGATCGCACCCGCCAGGGATGACAAGACGATCGTCAGCGGCAGGATCTGCCAACCGCCCCAGGCGCCAAACATCGCAAGCAGCTTGAAATCCCCATGCCCCATGCCGTCCCTGCCGGTGATCAGCTTGAACACCCAGAACACCGTCCACAGCGCCATGTAGCCGGCAATGGCGCCCCATAACGCTTCAGGCAATGGGACGAACAGATCGAGGCTGTTGACGATCAGCCCCAGCCACATCAGCGGTAGCACCAGTACATCGGGCAATAGTTGATGCTCGGCGTCGATCAGGCTCATGGCCAGCAAGCCCCAGGTCAGGAGCATTGCCATGCCGGCTTGCCAGCCGAAGCCGAAGTGCCAGGCAATGAACGCCGACAGGAGGGCGCAGGCCAGCTCAGTCAATGGATAGCGTTTGCTGATCGGCGTTGCGCAGGCGGAACAGCGCCCGCGCAGGAACATGAAGCTGAACACTGGAATGTTTTCCCAGGCGCGAATCCGGTGGCCGCAATGTGTGCACTGGGAATGCGGCAGCATCAAATTGAAAGTCGGCAGCGACGTTTCGCCGGGCAGCCCGAGGATCTCATGGGCCTGCACGCGCCACTCGCGCTCAAGCATCTTCGGCAGGCGCCACACCAGTACGTTGAGGAAGCTGCCGACCAGCAGGCCGACCACCCCGGCGATGACGACGAAAGCCAGTGGGTAGTGGGTAAGCATATCGTTCAAGGGCATGTCAGATCGCTGAGCCGAGTTGGAAGATGGGCAGGTACATTGCGACCACCAGGCCGCCGACAATAACACCCAGCACCACCATGATGAACGGTTCCATCAGGGTGGTGAGGGAGTCGACCATATTGTCGACCTCGTGTTCGTAGAAACCGGCCACCTTGTCGAGCATGTCGTCGAGTGCGCCCGACTCCTCGCCTATGGCGGTCATCTGAATGGCCATATTCGGGAAAATACCGGACGTGCGCATGGAAAAATTCAGCTGCATACCCGTCGCAACGTCCTGTCGGATGCGCAACACCGCGCGTTTGAACACGATGTTGCCGGTGGCGCCGGCCACCGATTCCAAGGCCTCGACCAGCGGCACGCCAGCGGCGAAGGTCGTCGACAGCGTGCGGGCGAAACGGGCCACGGCGGACTTGTACATCAAGGTCCCCACCAGCGGCAGTTTCAGCAGCCAGGTGTCCATTCGGTCACGAAAACCTTGCGAGGTTTTCAGGGCATGGCGTACAGCGAAAGCAGCCGTGACCAGTACGCCCAGCAGCATCCACCACCATGCTTGCATGAATTGCGACAGGTCGATGACCATCAAGGTAAAGGACGGCAATTGAGCGCCAAAGCCCTTGAACACCGATTCGAATTGCGGCACCACCTCGACCAGCAGGATGCCAGTCACGATGATCGCAACACACACCACGATCAGCGGGTAGGTCATGGCTTTCCTGATTTTCGCCTTGAGACTTTCGCTTTTCTCCTTGTAGGTCGCCACCCGTTCCAGCAGCGTGTCCAGCGCGCCAGCCTGCTCCCCGGCGTCTACCAGGTTGCAGTACAACTCATCGAAATATTGCGGTTTTTTACGCAGGGCGGTGGCGAAGCTATTGCCCGCCGCCACTTCCTGTTTCACCTCATCAACGAGCTTGCGCATGGCCGGGTTATCGAAGCCTTCACCGATGATGTCGAAAGACAGCAACAACGGCACGCCGGCTTTCATCATGGTTGCCATTTGCCGGGTGAAGAGGGCGATGTCCTGGGCCTTGATACGTTTGCCCAGATTGAAAATCGACGTGGTTTTCCTGCGCACCTTGCCGGGGTTGATGCCCTGCTTGCGCAATTTCGTCCTGATCATTGCCGGGTTCTGGGCGCTCAATTCGCCCGTCACCTTCGTACCTTTCCTGTCTGTGCCTTCCCAGGTGTACACACTGGTTCTTGCTGCCTTGACTGCCATGTTCAGTCCTTGCTGACCCGGTTATAACCGCCGTTGCATTGATTGCAATCGACCGCCTCATAGATCGTGAATGTGCCGATGCGTTCCTCGGGGTTCCGGGCGCAAGCAATTGAAGACTTATAGCCTAGTCAAGCGGGGGAACAAAACCTGCGGTCTTGAGGTGACAAAAAGTGTCAGATAGTGCGTTTTCTGGGGCTAGGAAGGGCTTCGTGGCAACGATTGGACCCCGGAATAGGGCACGCCGGGCTTGGCATGGGCTGTGCTGCAGCAGGTGCAGATCATGAGATTTCGACTCATGCACGGAGGCTGTCATTGAATAATCAAAAAGGCTTTACCCTGATCGAGTTGCTGATAGTCGTGGCGATCATCGGGATCCTGGCGACGTTTGCGATCCCTGCTTACTCCAAGTACCAGGCGCGGGCCAAGGTCACGGCAGGTCTTGCCGAGATTTCAGCATTGAAGGTGGCGTTTGAAGACTTGATGAACCAAGGAACAGATCCGGACCTGACGCAGGTGGGAGGCTCCGCCACCACGTCCAACTGCGCCACGACCGCAGTGGGCAAAGCAGCAGAAGGTACTGGCACAATTGGTTGCACAATCCTCAATGCTCCGGCGCAGGTGTTGAATAAAACCATTACCTTGACCCGCTCGTTGACTGGCTGGACGTGCACCACCGGTGTCGAACAGGAGTACGCGCCGAAAGGCTGCAAGGGCGTTGAGCCAAAAGCCTGATCCATACGCTTGTTGCCCCGATACCCCGCTCAGTGCGGGGTATTTTTTTGCTCGCCGTTGAGAAATTTCGAGTAATTGAGAAAACTTCCAAAAATTCATGGCCTTAGGCCTTCTTCAAAACCCGCAACTTGCATGTAGATAATTTCCAACTCATGCATTTTGCATGATTGTGAAAAATGACTGATTTTATAAGTTATTGATTTATAAGTAATTGTTGTCTGTTTCAAAGTTGGCACAGCGTTCGCAATATCTCTGGTAACCCTGCTGACACGCTAACCAGCAGACTTTCCAGAAAAACAGGAGTTACTCGTATGAAGAAGTTCGCTATTGCTGCCGCTACTGCTACCGCGTTGACCCTGACGATGGCCAACGCTGCATTTGCCCAGGCTCAGGCCACACAAGCACCCATGATGCTGGCCGCCGGTGAAGTCACCGAAGCGAAAGAGGATGTTTCCGATACCTGGATCACTACCAAAGTCAAAGCAGACCTGGTCACCGAAAAAGGCATCCCAGGTACCGATATCAAAGTAGAAACCAACAAAGGCGTTGTGTCCCTGTCGTCCACCGTTGCGGTAACGGACGCGCAGAAAGCCACTGCAGTGGCAATCACCAAGAAAATCAAAGGCGTCAAGGCGGTCTCCGCTGACGGCCTGAAAGCCGAATAAGGCAAGACTTCTCGCCTGGACTGGGAGAAGGCGCGGCAGACGGGCTGAGTCATACGTCTGCCGCAACCTGGTAGTTCATGCGACCGGCCACAAGGATGTGGCCATTACAGGCCCTGGCATTCGTGTCGGGGCCTGTTCTATTCAAGGCAAAAGACGTTTAGTTCACTCGGCGTCCAGATGCAGGGGCGTAACGACCTTGCCGTCTTTTTCCGCTTCGCCCAACTGGGCATCGATGAAGTACACACGGTCATCGGCGAGCTGGCCTTTATCGACCAGATAGTCCTTGATGCTGCTGGCGCGTTCCTGGCCCAGCTCACGCAACAGCACTTCGCTGGAACTCCAGAACTGGATCACCTGCTCGCGCATTTTCGCGGTGCGTTCTTCTTTGCCCAGGTCTTTCCATTCAGCAGGTGGCTGGACCTTCAGGCGTGTGCGGTAGATCCCTTCCAGCAGCGGACCTTTCTCGCTATCGGGTACCTCCAGCAAATTTGCCTTGGCCGGAACCTTGTCGCCACGGCGCTGGAGCATTTTGTAGTAGTTGTACTGATATTCCCGTTCCAGGCGTTGCTCGGCGAGCAACGGGCCATCACTGCTCTTGGCGGCAGTGCCTTCGATTTCCAGGCGCAGGGCCGGACGTTCCTTCAGGGCTTGGGACAGTTTGACCAGTGCCGCTTCAGCGTCCTTGTTCAGTTCGCTTGACCCCGGGGCGAATGCCACGGTACCCAGGTCTTGCGAACCACCACCGGCCACCAGGCCACCAATGAGTTTGAACGGCGCGGCAGCGGCCTTGACGATCAGGTTGCGCAGGGTCTGCCAGACAATCGGCATCACGCTGAACTGTGGATTGTTCAGGTCACCGCTGACCGGCAGTTCAATGGAAATCTTGCCATCGACATCCTTGAGCAAGGCGATGGCCAGTTTCAATGGCAGGCTCACGGCGTCCGGGCTGTCGACCTTTTCGCCCAGTTGCAACTGTTCGACCACCACTTTGTTCTCAGCCTTGAGCTGGCCCTTGACGATCACGTAATGCAAATCGAGGTTGAGTCGGCCCTTGCGGATGCGATAACCGGCGAACTTGCCGGAGTAGGGGGTTAATGTGGTCAGTTCCACACGTTTGAAGCTGGTGGCGATGTCGAGGCTGGCCATCGGGTCGAACGGGTTGACCGCGCCTTTGATGGTCACTGGTGCATAGCGGTCAACCTTGCCTTTGATGTCGACACTGGCCGGTTTCGCCTGACGGCTGTCGATGGTGCCGATCGAACCGTTGAGCTGTTGAATGGCGGTGGCGAAGTTCGGGGTCAGGCTGAAGTCGGCGAAGTTCGCAGAACCGTCGTTGATGGCGATGCCGCCGATGTGGATGCCCAGGGGCTTGTCCTTGCTGGCGGTGGGTTTGGCGGCGGCGGGCTTGGCGCCGGCGTCGGCCGGTTGCGGGATCAGCAGGTCATCGATGTTGGTGGTCCGGTCATCGTTGATCATGAAGCGCGCATAGGGTTGCAACAGATTGATCTTGTCGATCGACAGGCTGTCGCCGTGTTGGTAGTTCAGGCCTTCTACCACCAATTGTTGCCACTTGAGAAAGTCGCGGGTTTTCAGGGTGTCGAGGGTATGCAATTGATCGACCTGGGCGCGGCCGGTGACGCTGAGCGCCAGCGGATCGGTGCTTTTCAGGTTGACCGCCAGATCGCTGCCGAGCATGCCACTGCGCAGTTCCAGGCGAATGAACGGGCTGATGTAGGACTGGGCGACGCGCAGGTCGATGTCCTTGGTTTGTACGTTGAGTCGGGCGCTGACCGGGGCCAGGTTGACCTCGCCATCGGCCGTGAGCTTGCCCTGTTTGCCTACGCCGGTGTCGAGCTTGAGGAGGAAGGGCGAGCCATTGAGACTGTCGAACTTCTGCAAGTCGAGATTCAGCGGGCTCAGTTCCAGTTCCACCGCAGGTTGTGCTTTGCGGTCCGCCAGATGCACTTTGTAATCGCGCAATTGCACATCATTGAGAAGCACTTGCCACGGTTTGCCTGGCGTCGCGGGTTCGGGTTTCGGCGAATCGGCCGCCGCCGGGGTGCTCGGCGGTTCGGCGTTGGCCTTGGCCGCTGGTTTGGACGGTTGGCTGGCGAACAGTTTCTGCCAGTCGAGTTGCCCGTCGGCTTCCAGGGCTGCCCAGGTTTCCAGCTTGTGGCTGCGGATCTTGCCGACCACCACTTGTTGCTTTGCCAGGTCGACAGTGGTTTCGCTGATGTCCAGGCGTTCGAGTCTCGCCAGCGGCCGTCCATCCGGGGCCTTGATCGCGAAGGGGGCGATACTGACCGCGACATTGTTTAGCAGCAGTTCGGTTTGCTTGGACAGGTTGAGTTTGTAATCGGTACTGAGGCTGAGTACGCCACTTTCGAGGTCCAGCGGCACGGCGTCGCGCACATAGGGCCAAAAAGCTTTCATCTTGCCGTCGGTGATTTTCAGCTTACCTTCGGAGGCGAGAGGGATCAGGCTGAAGTTGCCGGTCCAGTCGATCTGGCCGCCGTTGGGACCAATTGCCACCAGTGTCATGTCGGCACTGTCTTCCGGCAGGGTGCTGAGGTTCTTGAGTTCGAAATCGAGCTTGTCGTAGAGGAATTCGATGGCTTCGCTGGGGCGTGCATCCTTGAAGTGCAGCGATCCGTCCACCAGTTTGATTCGGTCGATGCGCAGCGGGAATGGCTTGGCGTCAGGGTCGACGGGTGTCGGTTCGCTGGTCGGCAATTTGAACAACCCGATCAGGTTGAGCTTGCCGTCCTTGCCGAAGAGCACCTCGGTCTTGGATTTTTCCAGCTCGATATCCGACAGGTGCAGCGCTTTGGTCCAGAGGCTGTCAAGTTGCAGGTTGGCGTACAGGCGCTCGAAGCCGACCTGCTCCTTTCCGGGCTCGCCAATGTTCAGGCCCCAAAGGGTTACTTCAAGGCTGAACGGGTTGAGTTCGATCCGTTGGATCGTGGCGGGCGTCGTGGCGTAGTTGGCCAGTTGCTGGTTGGCAACGCGCAACGCGATGCCGGGCAAAATGAGAAAGCCCAGCAGACTGTAGAGGGCCAGAGCAGTCAACAAGGCGCCGATGGCGCGAATCAATCCTTTGTACATGTATGGCTTCATCTGTCTGGATCGGAGTGCCTTGGAGTATGGCACGCGATTTCGGTTCCGAAGCCGTTACATCGAGCAGGATTTATCTGAAAACAACGGCGACTTTCAGAACTGCAGAATCAGGGTTTTCAGCGGGGGCTGCTGGTCCATCGACGGGAAGTCATCGCCGGGTTTCATGACTGTCCACTCCCGTACCGGCCGGCCAGCCTTCTCGGCGCAACGCAAGACCTGCTCGCGCCAGTCGTCCATGCTGACTTTTGCCAAGTTGTTGCAGCAGATCAGCGCGCCATTGTCAGCGGTGGTCAGCAATGCCGGCTTGAGCAGGCTCTGGTAGTCGCGAAGCAGGTCGACGGTACCAAAGGCACTCTTGGCCCAGGCAGGGGGATCGAGCAGCACCAGGTCGTACTGGCGCTGTTCCAGGCGTTGATAGCTCGGCAATTTCTGCCCACGACGCTGGCTGACAGGCAGGCCGGCCAACTGGCGAATGGCCGGGAAGTAGTCGGACTGGATGAACTCCATGGTTGGCAGTTGCGGGTTGAGCAAGCCATTCTCGCGCCCGACCGCCAGGTTGCCTTCGGCGAAATCCAGGTTGCACACCTGGCTGGCGCCACCGGCTGCGGCGCTGAGGCCGACCCCGCAGGTGTAGGCGAACAGGTTCAGCACGCGCTTGTTCTTGCTGTGCTCCTTGACCCAGCCACGGGTGTTGCGCAGGTCGAGGAACAACAGCGGGTCTTGCCCGGCATGGCGCCCGCGTACCCGGTAATTCAAGCCCCACTCGTGGCCAACCAGGTCTTGCAGTGCGGCTTCTTCGGCGCGGTAGACGGTGTCTTCACGGTCGATGCGCGAGTTGCCGCGGGAGCGGTCGTTATAGACCAGCAGGGTTTCCAGCCCCAGGTATTGATTGACGATTTCATGCAAGTGCAGCAACGCCTCGCGGTCCAGCGACTGATGGAAGCTTTGCACCATCAGTTGTGGGCCATAGCGGTCGATCGTCAGCCCCCCGGCGCCTTCCTGGCTGCCATGGAACAGGCGATAGCAGTCGGTGCCCTGGCTGTGCAACTCGGCCAGCAGGTCCTGGCGATGTTCAAGGGCGGCGCGCAGCGCCTGATTCAAGGAAGACATGCTGGGCGCCTACAGGAGGAATTGGGCGCGGGAGTTTAACAGCTTGAGCGCAGTAACACTTGTAGGAGCGAGCATGCTCCGGGCGGCGTTCCGACGATGATCGTCAACGATGACGCTGGGTGCCTGACACTCCGCGCAGTATTCAAGTCCATCGCGAGCATGCTCGCTCCTACGACAGGCCCATACGCCGTTTCGCACGATGCACCGAGCCATTACGCACCGCCCAGCGCAGCATTGGCGCACTGCGATTGACACTGGCGCGGATCAGTTTGCGTTGCAGCGGCCCCTGGCTCACACCGAGCATGTCACTGGCCCAATCCGGCAGCAGGTCGATCCCGGCCTGCATCATCAACCCGCCGAAAGGCCGGGCTAAACGGCTGGGGGAGGGAGCGTTCAACAACAGGCGAAGTACTTCACGACTGCGCTCGTCGCACAACAGTTGCGGGCGAACGCGCTCAAGATAAGCGGCAATTTCCTGCCGGGAGCGCGGCACGTCACGGGCGCCCAGGCGCTCGGCGACTAACGCGATCTCTGCGTAATAACGATCCTGATCGGCCAGGGACAGCTGCGGATTTCGATAACGCAGGTGCGCTGCTAGGAAGTTGCTGACCTCGGCGACGTGCACCCAGGTCAGCAGGTCGGGATCGCTGGCGGCATAGAGCCGGCCATCGGGCGCGGTGCCGGTGATTTGCAGGTGGATGGTGCGCACCTTTTCGATCAGCCAGTCGGCGTCCTGTCGTGAGCCGAAGGTGGTGCCGGAGATGAATTGCCCGGTGCGGCGCAAGCGACCGAGCATATCCTCGCGGAAATTCGAATGGTCCCACACACCGGCCAAGGCCAGCGGGTGCAGCGCTTGCAGCATCAGGGCGCTGATGCCGCCGATCAACATGCTGCTGAAGTCGCCGTGGACTTGCCAGCTCACTGAATCCGGTCCGAACAGCCCAGGATCGCCCTTGGGGTTTTCCAGGTCGAGCTTGCCCAGGGACAGGCCGGTCAGGCTCATGATCTGGGTTTCGATACGGCTGCGAATGAATTCCATGGTGTCCCTGTAATTTCTGTAGGAGCTGCCGCAGGCTGCGATCTTTTGATTTTGTTTTTCAAGATCAAAAGATCGCAGCCTGCGGCAGCTCCTACAGAAGCAGTACGTTATTGGTTCAGGCGCTTGTCGATCAAGCCCTGGACCACGCTCGGGTCGGCCAGGGTCGAGGTATCTCCCAGGCTGTCCAGTTCGTTACAGGCAATCTTACGCAGAATGCGCCGCATGATCTTGCCCGAACGGGTTTTCGGCAAGGCCGGCGCCCATTGGATCAGGTCGGGCTTGGCGAAGCTGCCAATCTCCTTGCTGACGTGGGCCAGCAAGGTTTTCTTCAGTTCTTCGTTGGGCTCGACGCCGTTCATGGGAGTGACGAAGGCGTAGATGCCCTGGCCCTTGACGTCATGGGGGTAACCGACCACGGCGGCTTCGGCGATGCTGTCGTGCAGCACCAGGGCGCTCTCCACTTCGGCAGTGCCGATGCGGTGCCCGGAGACATTGATGACGTCGTCGATGCGCCCGGTGATCCAGTAGTCACCGTCTTCGTCGCGGCGGGCGCCATCGCCGGTGAAATAGTAGCCGGGGTAGGGCTTGAAGTATGTGTCGACCATCCGTTGCGGATCGCCATAGACGCTGCGGATCTGCGCTGGCCAGCTTGATTTCAGGGCGAGCACGCCGCTCCCGGCGCCTTTGATTTCCTTGCCATGTTCGTCCAGTAACACCGGCTGCACGCCGAACATCGGTTGTGTCGCGCAGCCTGGTTTGATCCGTTGCGCACTGACCAGCGGGCTGAGCATGATGCCGCCGGTTTCGGTCTGCCACCAGGTATCGACAATTGGGCAGCGTTGTTCGCCGACGACATTGAAGTACCACTCCCACGCTTCCGGATTGATCGGCTCACCGACGGTGCCGAGCAATCTGAGGCTGGAGCGGGACGTTTCCTGCAACGGTTCTGCGCCCTCGCGCATTAGAGCGCGCAATGCGGTGGGGGCGGTGTAGAAGATATTCACTTTGTGCTTGTCGATCACCTGCCAGAACCTCGAGGTGCTCGGGTAGCTCGGCACGCCTTCGAAGATCAGGGTGGTGGCGCCATTGGCCAGGGGCCCGTAGACGATGTAGCTGTGGCCAGTGACCCAGCCGACATCGGCGGTGCACCAGAAAACTTCGCCATCGCGGTAGTCCAGGACATATTTGAAGGTCATTGCCGCTTGCAGCAGGTAGCCCCCCGTCGTGTGCAGCACGCCTTTGGGTTTGCCGGTGCTGCCGGAGGTGTAGAGGATGAACAGCGGGTCTTCGGCGTCCATCGGCTCGGGCGGGCAGTCGTCGCCGACGTCACGCAGTGCCTGGTGATACCAGAGATCCCGGCCCTCGACCCAGTTCACCGGGTTCTGGGTCCGTTCCACCACGACCACGGTGCTGACATCCGGGCAGCTTTGCAGCGCCTTGTCGACATTGTGCTTGAGCGGCACGAACTTGCCTCCGCGCACGCCTTCATCGGCGGTAATCACTGTGCGACAGTCGGCGTCGAGGATCCGGTCGCGCAACGAATCCGGCGAGAAGCCACCGAACACCACCGAATGCACTGCACCGATGCGTGAGCAGGCGAGCATGGCGTAGGCGGCTTCAGGGATCATCGGCATGTAGATGCATACACGATCGCCTTTCTTCACGCCACGGCTCTTGAGCACGTTGGCCAGGCGGCAGACGTAATGGTGAAGCTTCTTGTAGGTGATTTGCGTGGATTCGGCGGGGTCGTCGCCTTCCCAGATGATCGCGGTCTGATCGCCGCGTGTTGCCAGGTGACGGTCGATGCAGTTGTAGCTGACGTTCAGCCTGGCGCCGGCAAACCAATGGGCTTCACCGGTTTTCAGATCGTAGCGCTGGACGGTTTGCCACGGTGTGCTCCAGTCGAGGAAGCGGGTGGCTTGTTCGGCCCAGAAGGTGCTGGGGTGCTCGATGGATTCGCGGTACAGGCGGTGATAGTCGTCCTGACTCAATTGTGCAGCCCGGCGCACGGCATCGGCTTTGGGGAACGTGCTGATATCGAACATGACGGTTCCTTCTTCTTGTTTTGAGGACAAGAGGGGAGCTGCGCGACCCTCGTAGGAGCTGCCGAAGGCTGCGATCTTTTGACTTTGCTTTTAGAAGATCAAAAGATCGCAGCCTGCGGCAGCTCCTACAAGGTTAGTTCCCCGCAGGAACGGTGTCAGATCAACCGCGGTGACGCCCGCGGAAGTAGTTGATCAAGCCCTGGGTAGACGCGTCGTCAGCCGGGGTTTCTTCGCTGCCAACCAGGCGGTTGTAGACGCCTTTGCCCAGCTCCTTGCCCAACTCCACACCCCATTGGTCGAAGGCGTTGATGCCCCAGATCACGCTTTGTACGAAGACTTTGTGCTCGTACATCGCCACCAGCGCACCCAGGCGCCGCGGGCTGATACGCTCGACCACCAGGGTATTGCTCGGACGGTTGCCCGGGATCACCTTGTGCGGCGCAAGGCTCTGCACCTGTTCTTCGCTCATGCCTTTGTCACGCAGCTCGGCCTGGGCTTCGGCCAGTGTCTTGCCGAGCATCAGCGCCTGGCTTTGCGACAGGCAGTTGGCATACAGCCACTGGTGGTGGTCGGCCACCGGGTTGAAGCTGACGATCGGCACGATGAAGTCGGCCGGGATCAGTTGGGTGCCCTGGTGCAGCAACTGGTGGTAAGCGTGCTGGCCGTTGCAGCCTACACCGCCCCAGATCACCGGGCCGGTATCGGTGCTGACGGGCGTACCGTCCTGGCGCACGCTCTTGCCATTGGATTCCATGTCCAGCTGTTGCAGGTGCTTGGTAATGTTCCGCAGGTAGTGGTCGTACGGCAGGATCGCGTGGCTTTGCGCACCCCAGAAATTGCCGTACCAGACGCCGAGCAGGGCCAGCAGCACCGGCATGTTCTGTTCGAAAGGGGTGTTGAGGAAGTGCTGGTCCATGGTGTAGGCACCGGACAGCAGTTCCTTGAAGTTCGACATGCCAATGGCCAGGGCGATTGGCAGGCCGATGGCCGACCACAGCGAGTAACGTCCGCCGACCCAGTCCCACATCGGGAAGATGTTTTCTTCGCGGATGCCGAACGCCACGGCGGCAGCGTTGTTGCTCGATACCGCAATGAAGTGGCGATGCAACTCGGCTTCCGAACCACCTTGGGCCAGGTACCAGGCGCGTGCGGCCTGGGCGTTTTTCAGGGTTTCGAGGGTGTTGAAGGATTTCGACGAGACGATGAACAAGGTGGTCTCGGCGCGCAGTTTCAGCGCCAGTTCGTGGAACTCACTGCCATCGATGTTCGCCAGGTAGTGGCAGCGCACGCCTTTCTGGGCATAGGCCAGCAGGGCTTCGGACACCAGCTCGGGGCCGAGGAACGAACCGCCGATGCCGATGTTGACCACGTCAGTGATCGGCTTTTCGGAGTAGCCGCGCCACAGGCCGTCGTGGATGCGGCCCACCAGGTCAGTGATCTGGTTCAGCACCTTGTGCACTTCAGGCATCACGTTGACGCCGTTGACCGACAACTTGTCGCCAACCGGGCGACGCAGGGCGGTGTGCAGGGCGGGGCGTCCTTCGGAGGCATTGACGATTTCGCCATCGAACAGCGCCTTGATCGCGCCCTTGAGGTCGACTTCGTCGGCCAGGCCTACCAGCAGGTCACGGGTCTGGGCGTTGATCAGGTTTTTCGAATAGTCGAGAAACAGGCCGCAGCTACTGAGAGTGAATTGGGTAAAACGCTGCGGGTCGGCGTTGAACGCCTCGCGCATGTTGAAATCCTGCATGGCCTGGCGGTGGTCTTTCAACGCTTGCCAGGCGGGCAGGGCGGTCACGTCGTGGGGGGTGCGGTAGTACGCCATCGCTGCGGGTTTCCTTTTACTTGAACTGCCTTTAAGACACTGAAAATACCGGAATGTCCTGACCACCGTCTGAGTGGTATCCGGTTAGCCTGCGTGCACACGATTAAATAGCGCAGGCCGGTAACAGTAAACCCAGAGAGACGATCTGTCTTGGCTTTGTCGGACCTGCGACCGGTACTTTTTTATACCGGCGCAGTCGTGGGGGCGTTGTGGGGGGGGAATTCAGGCGGGGGTGTCGAGGTTCAGGTGCAAATTGTCAATCAAGCGCGTCGTCCCCAGGAACGCCGCCACCAGGATGACCAGGTCGCGATCTTCCGGGGTTGCCGGGCGCAGGCTCATACCATGACGAATTTCCAGGTAGTCGGGGCGCAGGCCCGCCGCTTCGAGTTGTTGCAGCTTGGTGCGGATCAGGGCCGGGTAATCACGCTCACCCTGCCTGATCGCTTCGGCGATCTCGCTCAGCGTGCGATACACCACCGGTGCCACGGCGCGCTGGTCTTCGGTGAGGAAGCCATTGCGCGATGACAGTGCCAGGCCATCGGCCGCCCGTACCGTCGGCTCGCCGATGATCTGGATCGGCATGTTCAGGTCATGCACCAGCGCGCGAATGACCGCCAGTTGCTGGAAGTCTTTCTGGCCGAAGATCGCCAGGTCCGGCTGGACCATGTTGAACAGCTTGCTGACCACCGTTGCCACACCTTCGAAATGCCCTGGACGGCTGGCGCCGCACAGGCCTTCGGAAAGTTGCGGGACGCTGACGCGGGTCTGTCCGGCCATGCCGTCGGGGTACATCTCTTCAACGGTTGGCGCGAACAGCAGGTCGCAGCCCGCTTCAAGGAGTTTTTCCTGATCGGCGGCGAGGGTGCGCGGGTATTTGTCGAGGTCTTCGCCGGCACCGAACTGCAACGGGTTGACGAAAATGCTCGCAACCACGAAATCCACCCGTTGGGTGGCCTTGGTGATCAGTGCGACATGACCGCTGTGCAGGTTGCCCATGGTTGGCACGAAGCCGATGCGCTTGCCTTCACCGCGGGCACGGGCCACGGCGGCCCGTAGTTCGCGGACGGTTTTGACGGTGTTCATGCAGAGAATCCATGTTCGGTGCCAGGGAAAGTCGACGCCTTGACTTCGATGACATAGGCGCTCAAGGCGGCCTGAATACTGGTTTGGCCGGTCATGAAGTTTTTCACGAACTTGGGGACGCGACCGGTAATGGACAGGCCCAGCATGTCATGCAGCACGAGTACCTGGCCGTCGGTGTGGTGGCCGGCGCCAATCCCGATGACCGGAATGTTCACGGCCTGGGTGATTTCTGCGGCCAGTTCGCTGGGCACGCATTCGAGCAGCAACATCGCCGCGCCGGCCTGCTCCAGGGCAATGGCATCGGCACGCATCTGCCGCGCCTGGTTTTCATTGCGACCCTGGACCTTGTAGCCACCGAGGATGTTCACCGATTGCGGGGTCAGGCCCATGTGGGCACAGACCGGAACGCCTCGTTCCGCCAGCAGGCGGATCGAGTCCGCCAACCACAATGCGCCTTCGACCTTGATCATGTGAGCGCCGGACTGCATCAGCAGGGCGCTGTTGGTCATGGTCTGTTCCGTGGTGGCGTAGGCCATGAAGGGCAAGTCGGCAAGGATCAAGGCGTCGGTGTTACCGCGTTTGACGGCCGCCACGTGGTAAGCCATTTCGGCGGTGGTCACTGGCAGGGTGCTGTCATGACCTTGCAGAACCATGCCGAGGGAGTCGCCCACCAGCAGCACTTCGACACCGGCCTGGTTGCAGGCGTGGGCGAAGGTTGCGTCATAGCAGGTCAGCATGGTGATTTTTTCACCTTTGTGCTTGAGACCTTGCAGAGTGGTCAGGGTGATGGCTGGCATGAAAAGTTCCTCATTCAGGCGCTGTGGAAACTACTGCGAGTAACGCGCGTGATTCTTCGTTAAATACAGGCGCACGGTCTTCTGTCGTGCTTTTAAGGCCTGGATTGCGCCCTTGATGCCGTGATGGCGGCAGCGGGACGCCTATAGTCGTGAGGAGAACGTGGGAAGTCAATTGCGTGTGTTACCGCATTGTTACGAGGAGGGTGTTACCGATGGGACTGATGCGTTTCAGCAGCCTTGGACCTTTTGTTCGACGCAAATCAATGTGGGAGCGGGGGGGGGGGGGGGGGGGGGGGGGGGGGGGGGGGGGGGGGGGGGGGGGGGGGGGGGGGGGGGGGG